>CAMKSZ010000073.1 GCA_946415525.1 uncultured Prevotellaceae bacterium
ATCAGCGAAGACCAACTCTTCTACTGCAACCAGCGCGGCATCCCCACCGAACAAGCCGTAGGCCTCATTGTCAATGGCTATGCCAAGGAGGTGCTCAACAAACTGCCCATGGAGTTTGCCGTCGAGGCACAAAAACTACTCTCCGTCTCATTAGAGGGAACGGTGGGCTAACATCAAACACATCATCATACTGTTATGCTGATTATCAAAAACCTACATGCCGCCATCGGCGGCAAGGAAATACTCAAGGGCATCGACCTTGAAATCAAAGACGGCGAGACCCACGCCATCATGGGGCCCAACGGTTCCGGCAAATCGACACTCTCTGCCGTCCTCGTGGGCAATCCTCTCTATGAGGTGACCGCCGGCGAGGCATGGTTCAATGGCAAGAACCTCTTGGCCATGAAACCAGAGGACCGCGCCCGCGAGGGACTTTTCCTCTCCTTCCAATATCCCGTAGAGATTCCCGGCGTCTCCATGACCAACTTCATGAAGGCAGCCGTCAATGCCAAGCGCGAATACCAAGGATTGGCTCCCCTCAGTGCCGCCGAGTTTCTCAAACTCATGAGAGAGAAGCGCAAACTCGTAGAACTTGACAGCCGCCTCTCCAACCGCTCCGTCAACGAGGGCTTCAGCGGTGGCGAGAAGAAGCGCAACGAGATTTTCCAGATGGCCATGCTCGAACCCAAGTTGGCCATCCTTGACGAGACCGACTCCGGCCTCGACGTCGATGCCATGCGCATCGTCGCCGAAGGCGTCAACAAGATGCAGACCCCCGAGACTTCCACCATTGTCATCACCCACTACGAGCGCCTGCTCGACATGATTCGCCCGCAGGTAGTGCATGTCCTCTACCAAGGCCGCATCGTCAAGACCGCCGGACCCGAATTGGCCAAGGAGATTGAGAGCAAGGGCTACGATTGGATAAAATCAGAGGTCCATGAATAGCGAGCAGCAGTATGTCGGCCTCTATGAAGAGTGCCGAGACCTCATCTCCGAACACTCCGCCGGTGTGCTCAATGCCGTGCGCGAGCAGGCTTTTCTCGACTTCAAGCGCCTCGGCTTCCCGTCGCGCAAAGTGGAGCGTTACCGCTACACCGACATGCAGGCCCTCTTCGCCCCCGACCTCGGCCTCAACCTCCGTCGGCTTGAGATGCCTGTGGACCCCTATGCCGCCTTCCGTTGCGACGTGCCCAACCTGAGCACCTCACTCTATTTCGTCGTCAACGATTCCTTCTACAGTAAGGTGCTGCCCAAGAGTCATCTGCCCGAAGGCGTTGTGGTCGATTCTCTCTGTCGGATGGCGGCAGAGCGCCCCGACCTGATTGCGCGCCATTACGCCCGCCTCGCCCACACAGGCGACGATGCCGTGACGGCACTCAACACCATGCTTGCCCAAGACGGCCTCTTGGTCTATGTGCCCCGTGGCGTGAAAGTTGACCGCACCATCCAGTTCATCAACATCCTCCGTGCCGATGTCGATTTGATGGTCAACCGCCGCGTCCTCGTCATCCTTGAGGAAGGTGCCGAGGCCAAGTTGCTCTTCTGCGACCATGCCGCCGACGACCGCCATTTCCTTACCACACAAGTCACCGAGGTGTTCGTTGGCGAGGGAGCATCGCTCGAACTCTATTGCTTGGAGGAGACCCACCTCAAAAACACACGCGTGAGCAATCTCTACATCCGTCAGGGTGCCGGCAGCCGCATGCATCACAACATCATCACGCTGCACAATGGCGTGACGCGCAACCGCACCGACGTCGCCCTTTGCGGCGAAGGGGCAGAGTGCCGACTCAATGGCTGTGTCGTCGCCGACAAACAGCAGCAGGTGGACAACAACACCCTCATCGACCATCAGGTGGGAGGGTGCACGAGTCGCCAACTCTACAAATACGTGCTCGACGAGAAAGCCACGGGCGCCTTTGCCGGTCGTGTGCTCGTGCGCCACGGTGCCCAACAGACAGAGTCGGCCATGACCAACCAGAACCTGTGCGCCACCCGCGAGGCCAGGATGTACACCCAGCCGATGCTCGAGATTTATGCCGACGACGTGAAATGCTCGCATGGCAGCACTGTCGGCCAACTCAACGATGCCGCCCTCTTCTACATGCAGCAGCGCGGCATCAGTCTTCGCGAGGCACGCCTCCTGTTGCAGATGGCCTTTGTCAACCAAGTCATCGACCAGATGGACCTCGAAGCCCTGCGCGACCGGTTGCACTACCTCGTCGATAAGCGTTTCCGCGGCGAACTCAACAAATGTGAGGGTTGCAAACTCTGCCGGTGAGCCACTCCTCCGTCATTCCATAGTCAGCATCCATGAACTCAGAAATACGACAATCCTTCCCCATTCTATCGCGGCAGGTCTATGACCGTCCGTTGGTGTATCTCGACAATGCCGCCACCACGCAGAAACCGCTGTGTGTGCTCGACGCCATGCGCGACGAGTATCTCAATGTCAATGCCAACGTGCACCGCGGCGTGCACTATCTCTCGCAGCAGGCCACCGACCTGCACGAGGCCGCCCGCGAGACGGTGCGCCGCTTCATCAATGCCGCCAAGGTGGAGGAGATCGTCTTTACCAGGGGCACCACAGAAGCCATCAATTTGGTAGCCGCCACCTTCGGCGAGAAGATGATGGGGGAGGGCGACGAGGTCATCCTCTCCGTCATGGAGCATCACTCCAACATTGTGCCGTGGCAACTGCTTGCCCAGCGGCGCGGCATCCGCATCAAGGTGATTCCCATCGACGACACGGGCCGTCTGTTGCTCGACGAATACGAACAACTCTTCACCGACCGTACGCGCCTTGTCAGCGTGGCTCATGTGAGCAATGTCCTCGGCACGGTGAACCCCGTCGCCGAAATCATCGCCATCGCCCATGCCCATGGCGTGCCGGTGCTTGTCGATGGCGCACAGAGCACCCCCCATTTCAAAGTCGATATGCAGGCACTCGACTGCGATTTCTTTGCCTTCAGCGGGCACAAGATGTATGGTCCCACAGGCATTGGCGTGCTCTACGGCAAAGAAGAGTGGCTGGAGCAGTTGCCACCCTACCAGGGAGGCGGCGAGATGATTGCCACGGTGAGTTTCGACCATACCACCTTTGAGCGTCCTCCCCTCCGCTTCGAGGCCGGCACGCCCGACTATGTCGCCACTCACGGTCTGGCTGTCGCCATCGACTATATAGAGCGTATCGGCATCGACCGCATCGCCGCCCACGAGCGCGAACTCACCCGCTATTGCATGGAACAACTCCGCACCATCCCCGGCATCCGACTTTTCGGTGAGACAGAGGACAAGGACGCTGTGGTGAGTTTCCTTGTCGGCGACATCCATCATCTCGACATGGGCACCCTGCTCGACCGTCTCGGCATCGCCGTGCGCACAGGCCATCACTGCGCCCAACCGCTCATGCAGCGGCTCGGCATCCTCGGTACGGTGCGTGCCTCGTTCGCCCTTTACAACACACGCGACGAGGTTGACCGCTTGGTAGAAGGCATCAGACGGGTGGCAAGCATGTTCTAAAATGTGACAGACAATGCTGAAAAACCATTATTTTGAAGGAGTCGTCGAGGCAGGATGCGACGAGGCAGGGCGCGGATGCCTGGCGGGCAGTGTCTATGCTGCTGCCGTCATCCTTCCCGACGGTTATGAAAATGCACTGCTCAACGACTCCAAGCAACTCACTGAGCGGCAGCGCTACGCCCTGCGAGAGGTCATCCTGCGCGATGCCAGGGCGTGGGCGGTAGGTGTCGTGACGCCCGAGGAGATTGACCGCATCAACATCCTCAATGCCTCCATTTTGGCCATGCACCGTGCCCTCGACCAACTTTCCGTCCGTCCAGAGGCCGTCATCGTCGATGGCAACCGTTTCAAGCCCTACCAGCGTCTCCCTTATGCCACCATCGTGAAGGGCGACGGCAAATATCTCTCGATAGCCGCAGCCAGTATTTTGGCAAAGACCTTCCGCGACGATTATATGAATGGCCTCGCCTTGGAATATCCCCAATACGACTGGCAAGGCAACAAGGGCTATCCTACGAAAAAGCACCGCGAGGCCATCCGCCAGTACGGCATCACCCCCTACCACCGCAAGTCCTACAATCTTTTGGGCGACCGTCAACTGCGCCTGCCTTTCGACGACTAAGGGCACGCGGGAGTTTTCTATGGCCGTTAGATAAGCAAGATTACTGCCGTCTTGCTTTTTTTCTATGATTTAGTGATAGTAATTGAGCCTTTTTTACTTCATTATTATTAACTTTGGGGCGACAAAGAATTGTTGAACCAATAAAAATCTGTAGAAATGAGAAAATTAGTGACATTTTTGTTGGCCATGCTGATGGGCATTCCTTGCATGGCGCAGTACAGGATGGGATTGGTGAAAGACGAGGACGGCTACACCAATGTCAGAAAAGGACCAGGCACCAAATATGAGATTGTGGACCAAGTGCCCGACGGCATGTGGGTCAGTTTCACCAAGGGCGAGAAAGGTTGGCACAAAATCTATACAACCTATACCAGTGGCGAAGAGCAAGAGTTTATTGGCTACATGTCCGCCAACAAGATTGTGGTGCCTCCCCGTCAAGGGGCTTGGAAGCAAGTTGCCCAAGTGAAGGACGAGGACGGCTATACCAACATCCGCAAGGGAGCCGGCACCAAATATGCCATCGTGGGACGTGTGCGCGACGGCAGTTATATCCTTATCAGCGGCGATTACGACGACCGTTGGTTCAAGGTCTATACCCAGAAAGGTACTTTCCGCGGCTACATCAGTGCCAACAAGGTGTTGCGCATTGAGTCGCCGATGTTCTGACGCTTTCTCCATCGGTCTGGTGCCCCAAAAGGAGACACCAGACCGATGAAAGCCTCGTCCAATACTTTTTTATCCCCAAAGCATAGAGAATGGAGAAACTTTACAGGATAGTCTTGGTTGGCGTCGTGCTGGTCGTTTTGGTTAGCGTGGCGATGCTGCTTCGCGTGCGTGAACGTTTGGTGGTGTGCATCGACGGTTACACGCTCACCAATGCCAAGGAGGTGAGCATTGGCAGACTCTCGGATGTGAGTTTCGACAAGGTGCCGCAGGGATTTCTCACCGTGCGCCATTCCGCCGACGGTTTCATCTGGGAGGTCAACAAAAAATGCCTGCGGCAAGACTCGCTGTGCTATTTCAAAATCAACAACGACAATCCCAACCGCCATCCCCTCAACGACAGGCAAACCATAGTGGTAAATGCAGACGGGCGAAACCATCGTCTGCCTGTCGCCGAATTGGAGAGTTTGCTTGGGGGGCACAAGTCGCAATATGTGCTTCTGCGCAACGCACTGGAGAAACGTCGGCAGTTGTCGGGCGATTTGTCTGGCACCGATTTCCGCGAGCAGCGTTCCATCCGCTCCTTTTTCTACCGCAAGAAGAGCGCTGTCCTTGGAACCTTGGGGCCGTGGCAGTTGGTGATCCTCGATACCGCCACCACCATTGAGGGCGATGGCCAGCCCATCACCTACACCACCTCGGGCACGGCAGGCGATGTGTGCAAGGTGCAATTCTACAGTATGGCGGAGTTCAGTTTCAAGTCCAACGACAAAGACCTCTTCCATATTGGCGACATCAACTACATGGCCAAGCCAGAATTGCTCACCACGGAATGGGGAGCGGGCCATGCCCTTTTGCGCCCCGACGAGTCGGGTTTGTCCGTCGGTTTCCCCAAGCCCCTCACCTATACCGAAGACGGCGATGTGCTGCGCGACTTGACCAAGGGCGCGACCCCTGTCGTCACCCTGCACCAGCGCGACGGTTCGCTGCCCGTGGGCCAGAAGGTCTTCCTCCCTGTCTTCTCCACCGCCTTGCCTCATGAGGTATGCCACATCGGCGTTGACGATGTGATGCGCGTCGATACTACCGACGTCCGCCCCGCTTTCAGTCTCCTGCCCCGGCTCCAGCCCTTGACGGTGCACACCGTGAACGGGACGCTGCACATGCATGCGGGAGTGATTGCCACAGGCTTCCTTTTGTCATACTTGTGGCTTCCCCTCGCCATTTTCCTGCTCATTTTCCTCACTTATCCCCGGCTTGTCACACTTCGAGGCATGCAGTTGGACAACAACTACTGCGCCTATCACCTCCCGAAAGCATTCCAAATGGTCGCCGCCATCGCTTTCGCCTATGCCGTGTGCAAGATGATGATGGTGGTGAAACTCTCATGGACATTCCCCTATTTCGAGAAACTCACCGGCGTGTCGGTCGTCGATGCCGGACTCATCCTGATGTTGTTTTTCTCACTGTCGTTGATATTCAACCACCGTTTCCTTACCGTCAGGTCTGAATTCGACCAAAAGATAGGCAAGCGGTGGAGCAAGTGGATGGCCGTGGGCGTCTCGGTGGCCGGTGTGGCATTGTGTTTCTGGGCATTGCGCCATACCGACCGGTATTTCAGCGCCGACGTATTGGCGTCCTACCTCCCCGATGAGTGTTTCTCTGTCAATCCGTTCGACTGGACCGACCTTTCCGGTATCAACGACTTGCACCGCAGTGTTCCCTATACGCTTTTGCTGTTCAATATCTTGGCCATTGTCGCGCTTGTGGCACTCAACCTTGGCGCAGACAGGTGGTTGAGAGGCAAGCGGCCAGCGGAGCCAGGCAATGTCAAGGCGCTTGTCACCGCCGGCATCTACGCCCTCCTTGTCGTCGCCGTCTCTGCCATTCCCGGCAATTTCGCCACCGCCTTCATCACCGTGCTTGAGGTGGTGGGCATGGGGCATGCCTTGTTGTTGGTCGATTACAGCGGCCATCGCCTGAAGGCCTTCGCCACTTCGCTCGTCATTTCCGTGGTCATGCTCTTGGCTGCCATCGTGCTGCCGTCGGCCGATACGGGCTACTTCACCAATTACTTAGGCTTCGCCTGTTTTATCGTCTTCCTCTACATCATCGTGGAGAAATACGACGCCGACTCGTCAGGCTTCGACAAGGTGAAGGCCAATAAGAGTGAGTGGGTGTGGATGAATGTCATATTGGGTGCCCTGATGGTATTCGTCGTGGTGGTCATCCCCATTGCCATGAGATGGTATTACGACCCCAACGATGTGGACTACAGCAGGAAGACACGCCGTTTCATGATGTTCTCCCAATTCAACGACTATCGCAATAGCGGTTACCGCTATGCCGTGAGCGACACGGAATTCATGACGGTGATGGTGCACAGCATGTTCAACACCAACGGTGCCGACCCCTTGTCGCCCGAGCGTCACCAGTTGCATCCCTCGGTGTCCACCGGACAGTCGCCGGTGGTGCTCAACGACGTATCGATGCCCGTCGCTTTCTTTGGCACTTATGGATGGGCCACCTATCTTGTCTATTTCGGCCTCATTGTGCTCCTTGTGACCACGGTGGTGGGCTACAGCCTGCCATCGCAACACCGAATGGACGACGGGACGGCCATCGACATGATGATGGTGTGGCGGATGCTTGCCTTGATGATGTGGGCGGGCACCTCGTTCTATCTCTACGTCTCCTACACCGGCAGGTTCCCTTTCACCGGCCGCCTCAACCCAGGTCTCGGTCTCGACTCCGTCGGCGAGGCTCTTGAGAGCGCCACCCTGCTTGCATTCATGACGGCTACGCTGCTCAAGCAAGTGGAATTGACAACGAATAAAAAATCCAGACTATGAATATCTTGTTTCATCTGAAAGCATTGTGGAGTAAGGTGGTCGCTTGGTTTGGCGCCACCAAGAAGGTCCGCTTGTCGGTGGTGGGGTTCACCGCCAGCGGCAAGACCTACTTGCAAACCGATGTGGTGGGGGCCTTGGAGAAATTGGGCTTCAGGTGTGACGACCGTTATGCCAACGACCACTTGCAGCGCGACGTTTACAATCTCATCGAGGAGATGGACCGCGACGGAGCGGTGGGCAAGTCGCTTGTCAAGGCCTGTCGGCAAGAAGATGTCTATCTTTCGAGGTTTCTCGACCGCAACGACAAGGCCGTGATGGTGGAGTTTGTGGATGTTCCCGGCGAGGTGTTGGTGCCCGACTCGCTCAAGATGTTCCGTGCATTGATGAAGGCGATGATGGCTTGCCGCGAAAAGATTTTCACCTCAACACAATGGGTGAATGTCCGGACAGGGAAGTCGGTGAAAGTAGTAGGCGTGTCAAAAGGCATTGGCGGTAGTGGTCCCGTCGATTTGCTCGACGGGGCAGTGAGTGGTTCGCGCCATGGCTCCTCCGACACACAGCGAGAATATGTCTCCGCCGCCACGCGCGAAGCCTATTACAAGCGGATGGGCTTTACGCCGGGGAAGGTGAAGAAGGTGGATGGCAAGAAAATCTTTTGTGGCTTCCTCGACTACGACACCGACTCTGTCGTACAGGCCATCATCCAGGCGTGGGGCGACCTGAAGGTGGACAGCGTGCTCCCCAAAGAACTGCTTGCCCAGGGAGGAGGTTCCGGAAAAAACCTTTTTTCCAAGGAATACAAAAACCATTTCTTCTACCATTACTATACGTTCTACTCCACCGACGTCATCGTGTGCGACAAGTGCTGCATGCCCGTTATGGACAGCCAAGCACCCACCGAAGAAGTAAAAGACATCTTCCCCGTGATGATGATGTCGCTCAAGTCGATGACCGAATACGAAGACCTGCCCACCAAGAACTGGTATCTCGCCATCAAGGGCGTCGATGCCTTTATGCAGGAACAGCCCTTCCGTGAGGTGTTCAACCTTTCCGGCGGCGACTTCAATTTGGTTTACTCCCATTTCACCACCTTGCTCCGGCAAGCGTGCATCCACGACCTATGGACAGGCGGCGTCAGTTACGTTTCGCCCTTCTCCAGCGACGAGGCGATGATGCGTTGGCTCACAGGCAACCGTACACTCGACCGTCGGCAGGAGTTGGTCGATTTGCTTCGCAGCCATTACGACCTTTTGGGCACCGATATCGAACGAATTTTTAAGAACGCATCGGAATATTGCATGGAAACAAGGATGACGTTGAGAGAATATTTAGCCAACCGATTCAAGAATTTCGTGCAGGCCGACACCCGTCTGCAAAACACCAAGGGCCGTGACGACGAGATGACGCTGCTCGACATGCCCCGCCATGTGTTCTTCGTTTCCACCCCTATCGACGACACCTTCCACATCTGCGGCCACGAACCAGGCACCCCCACTTCGTTTGAAGGAAGTGCCAAATACTACAACCAGCGCGCCGACTTCGGCACCTTGCAGTTGGTGGCCAGCATCATGACGCGCAACGAGATGAGCATCGGCATCAACAAGAACGTCGGCAACATCGGCTTCGTGCTGACCGACAACATGGGTATCAACGTATAAAAACAGATAGCGCATGGGCGAAAACAAACGGCGAGAAATCATGACGCGCGACGTGCGCATCGAATGGTTGGCGATGGGCGCATTGGCACATCGCCAGGGCGACGGCGTGTTGTCGTGCTCTGCCGGCGTGTCCGACATGGCGAGTCGCTATTGCGCGCTCATGGCCGACGGTTCTCCAGCCGATTATGCTTCGTTCTATGTGCTGCGGCATCCCCGTCTGCCTTGGGCCACCCTGTTGCATGTCCAAGGCGATTTCATGCGCTTTGGCGGGGGCGTTCGCAACTATTCCACCCGCATCGCCTATGAGTGTGGCGACGAACAAATAGAGGCGGCGGGCGGCTATGCCGCTTTGTTGGGCGCCCTCGATGCCATGCATGTCTATGAACAAGCAGACTTTGCCGCCAGCAACGTTTTTCGGGTGAAGGAACCTCCTCCGTCGCCTCTCTCCTCCGCCGAACAGGTACTCTGTGGCGCTTTGGCCTATGCGCTCACCCACGGACGGCGCTTGTGGATTCGGCTCGGGAAGGAAGAACGGAGGCATGCCGACGAACTGAGGCAGTCGGTCCGGTTGCGCTCGTTGCTGTGCGTACTCGACCATCTACCCGCGCCATGGCGCCGGCAGGTGTCGATGGCCTTCTCGGTTGACGGTCGCACGCCAGGGACCTTGTCGCTCCTCCCCGACGTACAGGTGGTGGCGTTCCATGGCGAAATCGCCGACTTCGGGTCGGTGGCACAAGACGGGGTTATCGTCGATTGGACCGCCCCTCAGCCTAATGTCGAACTCGCCGACCTCCAGCCATGGACTGTGGAACTTGAGCGGTTGGCTGCCGTTTCGCCTGCAGAGCCATCCCAAGAGCCATCCGGCAAGGCGACGGAAAGCGACGACACGAGTGAGGCAAGTTCCAACATGTGGAAAATCATTGTGCCGGTGTTGGCGGTTCTCGCCCTGCTGGCCTATTACATATTGAGACAATAATGGCAACGAATCAATTCAACAATCAATGGAAAAAGCATTATGCCCGTCTCGTGGCGTTGGTGCTTGCCGGTCTGGCCGCCTTGGTGGTGGGCGTCACCTTCCTCAAGGGGTGCACCGACATCGGCAAGGCTTCTCGCGACGCCGTGTATGTCCCAGCCGAGGACGAGGGCTATGTGAAGCGTGCCAATGACCTGTTGAGGGAACTGGTGGAGGCTGGCAATTCCATCAACTACAAGGTGCACCCCCATTCCATTTCCGAACTGCAGCGCCGCTATCCTGCACTGCGTTTCGCCCTTCCCTACGATGAAGATGCCGTAGAGGGTGCCAGTGCCGCCGACATCAGGTTGGTGGGCATAGTCGCCGACTCCATCAAGGATGAGGCTCACCGCAATTTCTACTACAATAGCGACCTGCCCGGCCTGTTGGAGACACAGCGCGCCCATCTCGGCGACAGGAAATTCCGTATCTCGTTTGCCGATTCCTCGTTCTTGTCCATTCACAAGATAGAAGTGTTGCCGGGCATGTTCAAACTCGCTTTGGAGAAAGACCCATGGGTGGGTGTGGTGTCATGTGCCGAAAACGCCCTGTTTGCAGCCTCCAATCATTGCTTCGTGAGTTGGGGACAATCCGTGCTGCCCCTTAGGCTCCGTCCCGGCGGTGCCAGTGCCGGATGCCAGAAGGTGGTGAGGATGGACAGCACCAGTCAGGCTTTCGTGACGATGGCTGGCCACCCCCTCGACTATTACGGACTCTACCAATCCTACGAGCACGATTCCACCACCCTCTGCATCCGTTGGAGGGAGAAGAACACCCCGAGCGTCTATCTCGACTACGTGGGTCGCGACAGCCTGCGCATCAAGACGAAAAACTGCCATTGCTATCCGTTTGGCAGCAATGGAGCGATGTCAAGGACCGAATTGTCGAAGCCTTCGATGCAAGGTTATGTCTATCCTTTGCATAACCAGTTGAAATTGTTGGTGACGAAGACCGACGGCAACAGTCTTTTGGGTGAATTCACCGTCTCGCGCTCGAATCCCATGATGACACTGTCCTCATTGGTGCGTTCCAATGCCGGCCGTACCCGCTACAACCTGCCTCCGGCACTCACCGACCGATTCACGCAACAGTTGATACACGGCCTGACCACCACCCTGCAAAACACGGTCTATCGCGACACGGTCAAGTTGAGCATCGACCCCATACTCTCTATGGAAATGGAGAAGGAGTTGGAGGCTTATGCCCGCGTGTTGCGAGGTCGTAAGGAATTCTATGCCGATGACCAGTGGGAATTGTCGCTCACCGTCATGGACATGGCCACCGGCGAGGTGATAGCCGCCCCCTTCTATCGGTCGAACGACAGCAAGTTGGACGACGCTTTGGCCATCGGCCGAAAGAATCCTGCACTGACAAGACGCTTCATCGGTTCCACCTTCAAGCCCTTGGTGGCATTGGCGGCTGTCTTGACCGACCATCGGCTCGATACGCTCTCGACCGTCGGTAGGTATCGGTTGTTGCCCGAAGAAGGAGGAAAGAAGAGAAAGGCCAATTTCCTCGGACATGTGACGACGGCATGGTCGGCAGAAGGTAGTGCGGCTGGATTCTGGAACGGTTGTCCTTCGATGGACCGTTTCCTGACCATCTCCGACGATGTCTATCCAGTCGCCTTGGTGGCAAAGGCCCTGCATTATGGCGAGCGCATCGACAATCCCTTCTCGATTGATGCCAAACGGCGTGAGGTGGCGTTGGTGGAAAAAGGCGATTTCACTTGGGCCAACTCCAAGTTCATCACCATCCTCGACAGCCTCTACGACATCCCCAGTCCGCGTGAATACCGAGCACACGACAGTTTGCAGATGGAGTATTACACATGGGAGAAGTTGAAGGTGAACTCCCGCAACCGTTTCGGACTTGACAACGTCAGTCCCGACCCCACTTTGTTGTATTACGACCATTTCACTGCACCTGGCGCCACCCTGCACAACGAGTTGTCCACTTGGGTGTTGGGGCAGGGCACCAATGAGTGGAACTGCCTGAAGTTGGCCGAAGCATGGTCGAGGATGCTTACCAAGCACAAGGTGAAGGCATCGTTGATAGCGGGTGGGCAAGGAGCCGCTCCCGTCAACCTTGCCGACAAGTTCGATGACAAAGGCGTATGGAACCATCTGCTGCAGTCGCTCCGCAAGGCACAGAGTTCTCGTGATAAGGCTTTGCTGTGGCCCATGCAGAATGCGGTGAGCGAACTCAACAGCAGGGAGCACATTCGCGACACGTTGCTGCTCTTTGGAAAAACCGGTACCCCCGACAATTACAAGCGCATGGAATGGAAGAGTGTGAAAGGCGGTCCGCGATGGCTCGATGTCGGACTCTACTGCATGGGACTGATGCCAGCCAGTGCCTATGGCAATGTGCGTTCTGGCCGTGAAGGGCATGGACTGATGTGTGTGGTGCGCGTCACCCGTATCGTGAGCGGCAAGCACAAGACCGTCACCGCCAATGGCGACAAAGACGGCATCCAGTCGAAGGA
>CAMKSZ010000074.1 GCA_946415525.1 uncultured Prevotellaceae bacterium
AATTATCTCCCATTTTTTGGAAATTCCGCCTTTTTCCCCTACCTTTACACCCCCAAAACAGCATCATCATCGCCCTGCTCAAATTGGGCGCCATATTAACAACTCAATACTCATTCATCCTCCATGAAAAGGAATGTAGTTTGCATCATGGCCTTTGTGCTTTTCGCCTGTGTCCTATGCCTTCTTGCCCAGGCATCCTGCCCCGTCAAGCGTTTCCGCGAAGTGTCGTATCCCACACCTAATATAGAGCCCGACACCCTCAACGAAGTGCGCGGCGTGGTGTTGCACCACACTGCCGAGACCTCTATAGAGACTTCTCTTGAACTGCTCACTTCATTAGAGCGGAAAGCCAGTTCGCACATCGTCATAGACTATGACGGGACGCGCTATATCTTGGCCGCTCCCATCGATGTGACTTGGCATGCGGGGCGCTCCATCCTCCATGGGCGCGAAGAATGCAATTTCTTCACCATCGGCATCGAGTTCAATGGCAACACATTGGAGAAACCGCTCACCCGTCAACAGATAGAGAGTGCCATCGAATATCTGCTTCCCATCATCGAGGAGTACGACATCCCCATGGAAAACATCGTGACGCACGAGATGGTGCGCAAGGCTTTCAAGAAAGAGCATCCCGACTTCAAGGTCTTCAGCAAGTCGGACATCACTCCTGTCGAATATCGCCGTTTCATGCGTGCCTTGAAGATGGCCATGAAGAGAAAAGCAAAAAGGTGACTCCCCACACCTTTTCTCCTGCTCCTGCGCTCGGCGACGTGAATGGCGATGGAATCGTGTCCATTGCCGATGTCTTGCTGCTTGTCAGCCACATACTCGGTCAAGATTCCGACCTTTTCATCGCGGCTAATTCGGACATGAATGGCGACAAGATCTTCAGCGTTGCCGATGTCACCATGATTGTGAGCCTCATTCTCGGAACGGAATAACCATTTAGGCATGGTGTAGCATGACCTTTCCTTAATTGGTCGGCTACACTCATGCCTCCTTGTGCAACGTGTTAAAACATTTTTCTTGTCAAAAAACGCCGCTTTTATTTTGATTTGAGCGGCGTTTCTATTATCTTTGCATCATATTATGGCCGAAAATCTTAATAATCCATCGATATGAATCTGAAAGTACGTTTAGCGTTGATGAACTTCCTGGAGTTCGCTGTTTGGGGTGCATACCTCACATGTATGGGCAATTATCTCGGAAAAGCCGGGCTGGGCGAGCAAATCGCTTGGTTTTATGCCATCCAGGGTATCGTTTCCATTTTCATGCCTACGCTCATGGGCATAGTTGCTGACAAATACGTCCAACCGCAGCGGTTGTTGGGCATCTGCCATCTGTTGGCGGGTTTCTTCATGCTCGGCTGCTGGTGGATGGGCATGCAGGCTGGTTTTGGCAACGAACTGCCCAACAAGTCGCTTTTCATTGCCCTCTACACCCTTAGTGTGGCATTCTTCATGCCTACCATCGCGTTGGCCAACACCACCGCTTTCACCATCTTGAAAAACAATGGCATGGACACCGTCAAGGACTTCCCGCCCATCCGTGTGCTGGGCACCATTGGCTTCATCATGACGATGTGGTTTGTCAACTGCGCCGTATGGGATAATGGCTCTTTCGGCTTCACCTTCGCCGAGAACGCCCACAAGTTCCAATACACTTACATGCAGTTCTTCGTGTCGGGCATCCTGAGCATCGTTCTCTTCGCTTATTGCTTCACCTTGCCGGAGTGCAAGATTGGCGAGAAGAAGGGAAAGACGTCGTTCGCAGAGGCGCTGGGACTGAATGCGTTCAAACTGTTCAAGTCGAAGAGAATGGCGCTCTTCTTTGTCTTCTCAGCCTTGCTGGGCATGTGCCTCCAGGTGACCAATGGCTATGCCGGTCCGTTCATTACGAGTTTCAAGGGGAGCGCTGACGCTGCCGTGGCTTCGTCGTTCGCTGCCAACAACGCCACCCTGCTCACTTCCATCTCGCAGATTAGCGAGGCCCTGTGTATCCTGATGATACCTTTCTTCCTCAAGCGTTATGGCATCAAGGTGGTGATGCTCATGTCGATGTTCGCATGGGTGTTCAGGTTCGGTTTCTTCGGACTGGGCAATCCTGCCATGCCGGGTGTCTTGCTCTTCATCCTCTCGTGCATCGTCTATGGTGTGGCGTTCGATTTCTTCAACGTGTCGGGCGGCATCTTCGTCGATCAGGAGTGCGAACCGAGCATCAAGGCGTCGGCACAGGGACTGTTCATGATGATGACCAACGGCGTGGGGGCTACCATCGGTACGTTGGCGGCTGGTGAGGTGGTCAACCACTTCTGCTCGTGGCAGGGCGACTACCTGTTGGGCGACTGGCAGACTTGCTGGTTCTTGTTCGCAGGATTTGCCCTTGTGGTGGGCGTCTCCTTCGCGCTCGTGTTCGATGCCAAGAAGAAAGAGAACTGATGGGACTGGTAAGGCTGTTTTTCAAGGGGGTGTCCGAAATCGTTGCCTCCGACGAGGTGGGGCTGCTCATGCTGGTCAATGAGGAGCGCACTCGTCAGGTGGCCATCATCTGCGACGCGGCGATGGTGCGGCAGTTTTCCCTGCGTGTCGGAAAGGCGGAGATTACGCCTATCCTGGCGCCAGAGGTGCTGTGGCAGGTGATTTCGCGCAACCTTGAAATGCGCTTTCAGGTGGTCATCAACGACTTGGTTGACGGACAATACAAGACTTTGCTTTATATGCCGGACATCCTGCAGGCCATCCCCATAAGGGCGAGCGACGGGGTGCTCATCGCACAAATCGCCAATTTGCCCATCTATATGGAGGAACATTTGCTCATGCGCCAGGGCATGCCGTTCAAGGAGTCTGACGTGGGGGTGTCGGTGCCGGTCAATGTCATCAGCAACGAGATGCTCCAAAAGGCTCTGGAAAAGGCGGTCGGCGAAGAGGACTACGAGAAGGCTTCGCAGATAAGGGACGAACTGCTCCGGCGGGGCGGAAAAGACTATAAACCATGAAGGAGGCGCGCTATTTCTTTGTTCCCGATGCTCTCTCGGCAGGACGTTTACCCGACGAGGAGGCGACGCACGCACTCAGGGTGCTGCGCCTTGGCGTGGGCGACGAACTGTTTCTCATCGATGGCGCCGGGGCTTTCCATCGGGCAAGGGTGACGCTGACTTCTTCCAAACAGTGTTTCTACGAGGTGCTCCAGACCATCCCGCAGTCTTCGCCTTGGCGGGGGCACATCCATCTTGCCATGGCGCCTACCAAGATGATGGACAGGGTGGAGTGGATGGCGGAGAAGGCGACGGAGATTGGCTTCGATGAACTCTCTTTCTTGGATTGCCGGTTTTCGGAGAGAAGGGTGGTCAAGACGGAGCGCGTGGAGAAAATCGTGGTGGCGGCGGTGAAGCAGAGCCGTAAGGCGTGGTTGCCCAAAGTGCATCCCATGACGCCCTTTGCCGATTTCGTGAAAGCCGAACGGAAAGGGGCGAAGTTCATCGCTCACTGCTATGAGGAAATTGAGCGGACCGACCTCTTCGGGGCGCTGCTGCGGTTGGCTGCCGAAGAGGTGCCGGAGGCGACGCTGTTGGTGGGACCCGAGGGGGATTTCTCCATCGACGAGGTGCGCATGGCCATCGAACAGGGATATGTGCCTGTCTCGTTGGGCGATTGCCGCCTGCGCACGGAGACGGCGGCGCTCTCGGCGGTCATGATGGCTCAGTTGGCTTTCCGCAAAGCGACATCCAATAAATAGTATAGATAGTACACCTTAATCGTTTGAAAGGATGAGAAACGTTGCACTGCCTTTGCTGCTCTTCTGTGTGATGACGATGCTTTCGGGTTGTTCGGAGGCTTCCAAGAACAAGAGGGTTTCCAAGGACGAACTGCTTGCACAGATTAGTCGCATCCCCATGCTCTACACCGTGGAGGCGGAGGTGGAGGTGCTCGTCGAGGGACATGGCAGCGATGGTACAGCCGAATGGAAGTCGCTGTTTGGCAAGCGTGACATCATCGTTCCGGTGAGGGCCAATCTCAAGGCGGGCATCAAACTGTCGGATATCCGCGACGTGGAGGTCGATGGCGACAGGGTGTATATCACTTTGCCCGACCCGGTCATTGAGATTGAGAGCACCGAGATTCCTTGGGAGGAGGTGGTGAGCAGTGTCTCTGGCTTTCGCAGCGAGTTCTCTGGCGAGGAAAAGGAGTTCCTCACCCGCAAGGGTAGGATGAAAATACTGGAGGATTTGTCGCAACTCGACCTCGTCGTGCCGGCGCAGGAACATGCCGAACAAATCTTGGGCAACCTGATTGCCGGTCTTGGACTGCAACCTGTGTTCAGGGCGCGGCCGGTATATCTTGAAAAGGAAATCATACGGTTTGTCAAAGAATAGGTGGACGTATGGAGAAACTGACGAAATTCATCCTGGCTGTGGTGACGCTTCTGGCGGTGCTGGCTTTTTTCTTATTGTTGAAAAGGTCGTCGGCTCCCAAGGAGGAAATCGTTGCCAACATGGGACCGGTCACCATTAGGGACATCGCAAAGACCGAACAACTCAAGGTGCTCTCTGCCCACAAGGAGATTTTGGCGAGCATGCACCGTGTGAAGAGTGGGCTGCTGAAGGATTCGGAGGATAAAATCTACGTCATCTATCCTGCTACGCTGCATTTCGGGTTCGACTTGAGCGAGTGCGACACGTCGAGCATACAAACCATGGGCGACACTGTCTTGGTGAAGTTGCCTCCGGTGAAAATCCTCAACAAGGACGGTAAGTCGGTCGATGAGGCGGCGAAGCGGACGGCCATCGAGGAGGGAACTTGGTCGGCGCAGGAAATGACCGAACTGCGTGGCCGGGCCGAGGCGCTGATGCGTCGCTATTGCGAATACGACAGTTGCTATGCCCGGGCGGAGAAGACGGGGAAGTCGATGGTCAGGACGATGCTGCTCTCATTGGGCTATGGCCATGTCGAGGTGGAGGTGATGCCGCGTACCGACTATGGCTTGTGCTTGATGAAGCAGTCGGTGAGAAACATGATGAAGTATCGCTTCTATAAAAAGGATAAGTTGCACTATCTCTTGTACAATGTGGCGAACGCACAGAAGGAGGCGCGCCTCTATTATAGTCCGGGCAATCTTTCTGAGCGTGAACTGCTTGCCGTGGGCGACTGTTTCATGCCTTTCATGGCGGCGGAACCGCGCAACGCGCGAATCTTGGTGCGCGACAAAGGGGTTTTTGTCATGTTGGCCAACAACCAAGTTGACAAAGGTTCCAAGGAGGCGGAGAAAATCATCCACCAGGCGAAGGGACGTAACATGGCGAAAATCAAAGAGGTGCTAAAAAAGTTGGTCTTCGCCAACAAAAAGCCCGTCTATGTCGTGGAGGTGGACAAGAATGGGCATATTATTTATCAGTATCAATAGAATTGGTGTTTCGTAACCTCTAATCGCATCCTTGTAAGGTCTCAATCCTATCTCAGAATCTTCTTTAAAACCTGCATCCGACCGTCACAGCCACAGATGTCCTGTCACGGCCGATGCTGTATTCGTTGGTTTCGTTGGCCTTGCGGTGACTAACCGTTAGTTGTGTATGGGCGACCAAGTGGGTGCCGCGAATGCCGAAACTGTAGCGGGCGCCGCCTTCGATGCCGTATTGCGCCGAGGTCAACCATTGGTGTTCGCGGTAGAGCCATGCCTCCATGGTGGGAGGAGGTGTCTGCTTGTCGGAGGGAGTGACGAAGGTGAGGTCTTCGAATGGGGCGCCGTGCCCTTGACGAAAACTGCCTTGCGCCGTGAGTGCCAGTTCACCATGGCGGAGAAGAAGGTGGCGCGTGCAGGCGAGATAGGCCTCGCCACTGTCGAGTTTCTGCCTGCGGTAATAGGGGTAGGCATAGGCGGTTTGCTTGCGGTGCATCCAGCGATACCCGACTTGCAGGCTCCAGGTGGGCAGTTCCTCTCGGATGCCCCAGTGGGTGGTAAAGGTCGCGTCGCCTTCCACCCAGAGTTTGTTGGCGGTCTTCACGTCGTCGTAGTATTCGTAGTAAGTGGCACTCGACTCGTTGGTCTGCTCTCGGTAGGTGGTGAAATGGTTGACGAGGTTTTCTGCCGAGAGCGTGACGTCGAGATGGTGCAGCGCGTGGGGTGCCTTGACAGTCAGTCGGCCATGGTATTCGTACACATTCGACGTGTGCCGTGCGAAGGTGATGGTGTAGGGTGATTTCCTGCCGTAGTAGCCCGAGCGGTGGGCAACGGTCAGTTCATTGGTGAACCGTGCGGGTCCTATTTCCGCTCCCACCTGTACGCTGCCGCCGTTGTAGTTGTCCGACATGGGCATTTCGCGCCCCTTCTCGGTGAGGCCGTTGATGGAGAATTGCTCCACTTCGCCGATGAAGGGACCGTAGTTGATGAACGACTTGTAGATTTTCTCCTCGCGCCCGTATGTGTTGTAGGTGACGCTCTCGTTGGTGCGGCGGTAATAGTAGTTGGCACCTATGCCGACTACCTTGCCGATGGGGGCGTAGGCTCCAATGGTCAGCGTCATGTCCATCAACTTGTTCTTGTGGCGCAAGTCCTTGTATTTCGCGTAGTTGGCGGCGGTATAGTCGATGCGGGCACCCATAGAGAGACCATGACAGACATCCACGCCGATGCCGCCCGACAACTGGTAGGTGTCGAGGTGTTTTTTGCCAAGGTTGGTGAGTGAGTCTTCCTCGATGCTGAAGGCGGGGCGACGGGTGAGGATGAAAGTGGAACCGCCCATCTCCTTCCCTGTGAAGTTGGTGTAATGGATGCTGCCCGTGACGACGGTGCGTGGACTGATGCGATAGAGGGACGACACGGAGGCGCTGGCTTGCCACACGTCGGGCGAGGAGGAATAATCGACGAAACCGCCTCGTTCGCGTGTCACGGTCACTTCTGCCACGCTGAGGTTGGAGGTGTCGAAACGGGTCAGTGCGGCACCGTTGCGACTGGACAGCCAGGCGTCGGTCATTTTCACAAAGTCGTAGTCGCGCAGCAGCAGACTGTCTTGTCCGGCTACGTGGAGGGGGAGGAAAGAGAGCGCTGCCCCCACCGCCCATGCCGTCAGGAGAAGACATGGTGTGTGATGGACTTGGCACGTCGGCAGGGGATGCTGGCGTGTGCCTATAGGACGGATGGGGACGAGCGCTTTCATCGTGTTGCAGGGTAAGTGTTTATTCGCCTCTCAGCGAGCATTTCTGGCGCTCGTGGAAGTCGAGTGAGGAGTTGTTGTTGTCGAGATAGACGATATGGGCGCCGTTCTTCATGCTGGCTTCGGCGTCGATGCCGCTCGGGTCGGTGTCGCCGTCGGCACCGAGGGTGTAGCCATATACCAATTTGCCGGCGTTCTCGGCGAGGGCTTCGGTGGCTTCCTTGTCCACGTTGCGATAGACGGCATGTCCCAGGTAGTTGGTTAGTTTCACATAACCGCCGTCCACTTCTGCGGTCAGGCGTTTCTTGTTGTCGTCCATCTTGCCGGCGGCATATACTTCCACGCCGTCGAGAATCCATTCCGTAGGCACTTTCAGACAAATCATGGCTGCGCTCACCGTGCCGCCGTCATACCAGGTGTTGTCGGCGTTCTCTGCCCATGTCGAGGGGTCGGTGCCTTGCACTTGGAACAGCAGCGTGGCGGGTGAGTTGACGCTGTAGGCCCACGCATTGCCAAGGGCGAGGAACTTGCACTTCAGGTAGTGTGAGGTGGGGATTTCGCTGGCGGGGGTGGGGTAGTAACTGGAATTGGTCAACCCTGACTCGGGGTCGTACATGGTGTAGTAGTCGGAATTGGCGTAGTTCACCGACTGACTCACGGTCTGGGTGTTGTCGATGGCACCGCATACGTTCACCACTACCTGACTGTAGGGGGCGATGACCAAGGAGTTGGGGAAATACCACAAACCTTGCCAAATGGGGTGGAAACCTTCGCTCTCATAGGTTAGGTTGCCCTGCTCGTCGTAGTTCTTGTTGTTGGCGTAGGAGTTGGAGGGCGACACCTGACCGATGCAGAGATTGTTGATGACGGCTTGCTCGCCGCAGTTGTTGTAGAGGATGATGCACTTGTCGAACTGGTATTTGGCGCCATCGTCGGTCAGGCAACCGCCATTGTAGATTTCCTTGATGATTACCTGATCGACATTCTGGTCGGGAAGTGTCTCGGGGGCTGTTTCCACGTAGGTGATGTTGTCGATGTCGGCGGTGGGCAGTTCCATCGTGGTACCGTCGCTCTTGGTGATGACCATTTTCCAGTTTTGGGCGCTGGCGCTCAGCGTCATGACGGCGGCTGCCAACAGGGTGAGTATTGTTCTTTTCATGTTTTTGTCGTTTTATTTCTTGATTTTGTAACTTTGTGTGGGGGTGCGGAGAATATAGATGCCATGCGTGTAGGCATTGAGGCTGATGTTGAGGTCGCCGTTGACGTCTGCCTTGGCACTGTGCAGCAGTTTGCCGTCGATGCTATAGACGCCGACGGTGGCATTGGGCTTCAAGCCCTTGAAACTGGCGTTGCCGAAGGCGATGATGGCCTCGGGTTTGCCGACTTCTGTCTGCGTGATGCCGTCGGGCGTGACTTTCTCAAAGGTGAAGGTGGCGATGCCCGAAAGAGGGGTGGCGAGACTTTGTTCGCCACACGTCACCACAAGGGCGTCGCCTTCGTAGGTCACCACGGGGGCGTCCTTCAGCGCGAATTGGCTCACGGTGCCGTCCTTTTGTGTCAGCACCATGCAGAGCACTTCCGCTGCGCTCTCTTGTGCGAAGGCTGCTTGCAGGGGTGCTAACAGCAAGGCTAAGAGGGCGAGGCTGTTGAGTAGTGTTTTTTTCTTCATGCTTTTTTGTTTTTAATTGTGATGATATTTGTTTAATGTACTATTCTCTTTTTCGACATTTTCAGACTCAGCGTCAACTGATTGGTGCTGTCGGGCGAGATGATGATGAGGCTCCGCACGCCGTTGAACAGGTAGCGCCACCAAGTGCTGGTGGTGGAATCGACATACTGCGAGTTGCTGGTGGCTTCGTAGATGCCGGGGGGGAGGGTGAAATGGGCGGTCCCGTTGGCGTCGGTCGAATCGACAAACACGGAGGCGGTGGCGTCTTTCATCTCGACGCGGGCGCCGGCATAGGGACTCACGGAGTTTTCGGGGTAGATGAGCCGTACGCTCACTTGGCAGACTTCCATGTCCTCGTCGTAACTGCATCCCGACAGCACGGCGGGCAGCAGCATGAGGAGGATGGTGGCGATGGCTATATGGTGATGCTTTTTTGTCATGTCTTATAGTTTTAGCCTGAGTGAAAGTCCGTAATAGTAACTGGGGATGTAACCGCTGGCGAAGAGCGAGGTTTCAAGTCCGGTCTGCGACGACTTCACCTTTCGCATGTTGTTGAAGAAGTTGTTGGCGTAGAACGAGACGCTCACATGGTCGCCGATTTCCTTCGTCACGCTCAGGTTGGCGGAATAGTAGTCGGAGAGCCTGTTGGGGTTCATCGTGTAGGCGTAGGTGGTGCGGACAACCAATTTGGCGAGGTCGTTGTAAAGTTGCTGGTCGTTGGCTTTCGCCCACGCGAATTTCTCGGCAAAGGGGATGAGTACGTCGGGTGCTGCCCATGTCGTGTAGTATTCGGGGTAGAGGGCGACAAACTGGTCTTTCCCGTTGCCGTCGTAGGGTTCGCCGAAATAGTCGCCCTTGTCGGCGAGGGAGATGCCGCGTGTGCCGTCGGGCAGTTCACTCAACTGTCGGCGGTAGTTTTGCAATGTGCATTCAAGTCGTAGCGACACCACCATGCGGATGCGGGGTATGTGGGTCGTGACGGTGGCGTTCAGGTTGGTTTGCCGAGTGATGGAACCGTTGGCTATCGAGGCACTGGCACTGTAACTCGTGCTCGTCACGTTGCTGCCACGGTAGTAGCCCACATAGCCGTAGAGTTGGTTGCCGCTCATCGTGGAGTTGACACCGGTGGGGATGTCGGCGAAGAGCACGTCGTCGAGCCCCTTGTATTCGTAGAAGTTGCCGTCGATGCGGATTTGGGTGCGCAAGGGACGGATTTGTGCGAAGTCGATCATCCATTCCAGTCCGTAGCGGTCAACGGGCGTGCCGTTGACGTAGCGGTCGTTCACGCTGTAGGTGTTGCGCTCGGTATAGTTGAGCGTCACTGGCTCGTGTGCTCCCGTGGCGTCGCTCACCGTGACGATGCCGGTCTGACGGTCGATGGCGTACTGGCGGTCGGCGACGGGGATGGCGATGCCGTTGAGGGCGGACGGGGCGGTGTATTTATAGGTCATGGGGAAGTACAGGTCTGTTGACATGTAGGTGCGGTAGGTCTTGTGGTGGAAGGCGGAGAGGCTGATGCGGGTGCCTTTCACGGTGGCTTCCACGCCGAGGTCGGTCTGGTGGGTGTATTGCCAGCGCAGGTCGGGGTTGTAGAGGGCTTTCGTGGGATAGGTGTGGTAGGCGTAGAACGACTTGTTGTCGCTCGTGCTGGGCGAGGCGAAGGCCAACCGGTCGGTGTAGTTGGGGGTGGGGTAGAGCACTTGGAAGGAGGGTAGTTTCACGCTCTTGCCCCATCCGGCGTGGAAACTGAGGTCGCTCACCCAGCGTTTCCGCTGCTGCCGCCAGGCGACGAGACGGGCGTTGGCGCGTGGCGAGAGACTCGACACGGTGCCGTAGTCGGTGCCGCCGATGAGGGTGAGGTCTTCGCGCACACCGGCGGTCACTTCCATACTGGTGCGGCGACCGATGGGTACGACTGCCTTGTCTTCGGCATAGAGTGCCACATTGTGCATGGTGGGCAAGGCGCTGTAGCGGTATTCGCGCCATGTGGGGGCGTAGCGCATGTCGTCGTAGTAGGTGCCGCGGCCGGCATTGCGGCTGCCGGTGTAGTCGATGCCGGCTTTCAACTTGTTGAGCAGGGTTCCGAGACGGTGGGTCCATTCGGCTTTCAGGCGCATCGACCAATTCATGGGGCGCGAGTCGGTGAAACCTTTTTGGTGCCAATATCCGGTTGGACCGAGGATGATGTCGGCATCGGGATGCTGGTCGTATTCCTGGGCGATGAAATAGCCTTCTTCCAACGAGTGGATGTAGGGTTGCGTCGAGGAACTATTCTTGTTCAGGTAACTCTCGCTCTTCTTGTCGCTGTAGGCAAAAGTGCCGGAGAGGGTGAGGTTGGTCAACCAGGGCTTGTTGGCCAACCAGTGTAGTTGAAACTGGCAGCGCAGCGTGTTGTCGCGGGACTTGCTGTAGTCGTCGCGCTCCTCGTCGGGGTCGGCCTTGGTGTCGTAGCCGCCAATGTTGCCTGTCACGCCGACATTGAGGGTGAGGGGTGTCCGGTCGCGCATGAAAACATTCATGTAGTTCAGCGTGAGGATGTTGCGCTGGTAGGCGGTATAGGGGGAAGCGGCATCCGAAAAGGAGCGGGCGTGCTCCATCGAACCATTGAGCACGCCGCGGTGCCTGCCTAAGTCGAAGCCTTTGTTCAATGCCACTTGGCGGGTGTGCTGGTTCACCTTGCCTTCGAAGATGAAGGGCGACTTCCCCTTGCGGGTGTTCACCTTCACCACACCGTTCGACAGGTCGCCGTATTCCACCGATGGGATGCCGGTGACGATTTCCACACTCTCGATGTTGGAGGCGCTCACCGTGCGGGTGGAGGCGGAGAGGGTCTCGCCGGTCTCGGCATTGTTGTCGAGGCGCATGCCGTCAACCTCCACGGCGGTGCCAAAAGAGGCGTTGCCTTTCTCTGACGTGCCGCTTCGCAGCGACAGACGGGGGTCGGACATCAGCGTCGAATTGACGGTCTTGCCGCCAGGGAGCAGCGTGCCGATGTCGCCCACGTTGAGCAACTGCTGGTTGTCGAGCGTCGTGCGGTCGATGGTGTAGGTGGTGGTGCCTTCGTCGGTCTTCCGCTTGGCGACCACTGTCACTTCGTCGAGTTTTAGGTTGTCTTCCTTCAATTTCAACTGCAAGTTGGTGACGTCGCGCTGGATGGACATCGGCCAACTGCGTTTCTGGTAGCCGAGGCATTGCACCGTCATCGTCATCTTGCCGTAGGGCACGTTGCGGATGGTGAAACGCCCTTGTTCGTCGGTGATGGCCCATAGGCCGTTCTCGCTGATGAGGATGGAGGCAAACTCGATGGGGGCGGAACTTGACTCGTCGGTGACACGGCCGGCCAAGGTGGCCAACTGTGCCGAAAGCCGACCGCTCCAAAACTGGAGGGTGACAAGCAGAAGGATGATTCTGATGGATGTGTTCAAGTTTCGTCTATTTTGTGGGTGCAAAAGTAGGCAAAACCTCATCTTTGGACAATACTTAAAAAATGGTATTTTGAGAATTGCGGAAATACTAATTAGTAGGTATTTTGCACTTTAGGCTCTCTGTTATCGTTCTTTTTTTACTAATTTTGTCGGCAAATCGGTTCGCATTTCCAATATTATAACGTCATAAACCTATTTATTAAAATGAGAAAACTTTCACTGACGATGCTTTGCCTCATGACTGCCGTGGGCACATGGGCGCAAGGACAATTACCACAGGACCCGGATGTGAAAAAGGGGACGCTAAAAAACGGTCTCACCTACTACATCAGGCACAATGCGAAAGAACCGGGACTGGCTGACTTCTACATCGCACAGCGCGTTGGCTCCATCTTGGAGGAACCTCGTCAGAGGGGATTGGCGCACTTCCTCGAACACATGGCTTTCAACGGCACCAAGAATTTCCCTGGAAAAGGGAAGAAATTAGGCATCGTGCCTTGGTGCGAGACCATCGGTGTGAAGTTTGGTGCCAACCTCAATGCCTA
>CAMKSZ010000075.1 GCA_946415525.1 uncultured Prevotellaceae bacterium
CATCACTCCGTGGTTTACATATCGTCGTCTTCGACGGGAAAACAGAGTCTTTTTTGCCAATGGCTACTAAAAAATATTCAACGGGAAATGGGATGATCAAGGCCGGCGTGGTTTTCGTCGACTTTGTCATTATGAACACGCTTCTTTTGCTCGCTGCAAAGTACCTGTACCTTACAGGCATCCGCTATCCTCCCTATTTTGCCGCCAACCCCAGGCAGATAGTCCTCGCTGCCAACCTCGCGATGATCATCAGCCAATTCAGCATCGGCTCCATCATCCACCGAAGGCGGACGGGCATCGACGAGGTGTTCATCAGCGTGTCGAAACTCTGCCTGATGCAAGTAGCCATCATGTTTGTGAGCGTCAGAATCTTAGGCGAGAGCGGGGGTATGTTCCAATTCATGGGACTGTTCCTCATCACCGAGTCAGCCATCATCTTCTTCGTGAGAATGGTGGAGAAATACCTCATCCGCCTGTTCAGGCAGGCGGGCCGCAACACCCGCAGCGTGCTGTTCGTCGGCAACGACCCCTCCATCCTCATGCTTTACCGCAGTCTCATCTCCGACTCCTCCACAGGCTACAAGGTGAGAGGCTACTTTGCCGACCAACTGATGGAAAACTGTCCCCAAGGCATCGAACATTTGGGGACGATGGGGCAGTTGAACAGTTTGTTGGAGAGGTGTTCCATCACGCACGACAAGCCACGCGCCCTGCTGCAACCCGGCGAAGTGGACGTCGCCGCCATCGATGAATTGTTCTGCAGTTTGTCGCACGATGAAAACGAACAAATCGTCAAGTTGATGCGATTCTGCGACAAAAACATCATCCATTTCTACTATGTGCCGAGGATGTCGGGCAACTTCCTGCTCAACCTGCAGCCCGAGCAATTGGGCGACTCCACCGTGTTCACCAACCACCACGAACCGCTCTCCCACCCCTTCAACCGCTTCGTGAAGCGCACCTTCGACATCGTGGTCAGCCTTGTAGTGTGCCTGTTGATGCTTCCCTTCATCCCCATCATCGCACTGCTCATCAAGCGGCAAAGTCCCGGCCCGCTCTTCTTCAAGCAGGCACGCACCGGACTCAACGGCAAGACCTTCACCTGCCTGAAATTCCGCTCCATGCACGTCAACGCCGACGCCGACAAGGTGCAGGCCACCAAAGACGACCCGCGCAAATTCCCCTTCGGCGAGTTCATCAGGCACACCAACATCGACGAGTTCCCCCAATTCTTCAACGTGCTGAAGGGCGACATGAGCATCGTAGGCCCCAGGCCCCACATGCTCGCCCACACCGAGCAATACAGCGACATCATCGACAAATACATGGTGAGGCATTTCAGTCTGCCAGGCATCACCGGCTATGCGCAGGTGAGCGGTTGCCGGGGCGAGACCAAGGAAGTTTGGGAAATGGAGGAGCGCATCCAAAAAGACATTTGGTATATCGAAAACTGGACTTTCTGGCTCGACATCAAAATCATTCTCAAGACCGCCCTCACCCTCATCATACCCGACAGCAAAGCCTACTGACCCATACGCACACCTTGAGGGGTTTATTGTCCTAAAGATGAACCGCAAATGGCTTTTCGTCTTTAAAAATTCATAAAAAAAATTAAATATTCGAGTGTTTAAGGGCATCACCTCTTAAAAATAGGGATTATTTCCAAGTTTAGTATTAATTTTGCCAAAATTAATGAACTAAATGATAATCAAGGGGCATTCCCTTTTCATTTTAAGGTAAATCTTTTTTGCATTGCAAACTGTCTTTTTTAGACAGGGGATAGCATTGAGGTCGCATTTTCATGAACGTCAACAGGACATTTAAGTATAAATTCGAAATATGTTAAAGAGAATTTACATCTTGGCACTTGTGCTTGCAAGTGCCACGGCGATGTTTGCATCGCCCATCGACAAACAGTCGGCCCTCTCGGCAGCCAAAGCGTTTCTGGCAAGCAAAGGCAGTACGGCACAGTTGATGGAAAACAAACCCATCAGAGCCGCCAAGAGCCAAAACGCCACCACCGAAGAAGTTTATTACTACATCTTCAACGCCACCGACAACGGCGGTTTTGTCATCGTCGCTGGCGACGACAAAGTGCAGCCCGTCTTGGGATATGCCGACAGTGGACACATCGACCTCGACGACATGCCCGACGGCTTGAAGGCCATGCTTGAATGCTACAAGGAGGCCATCGACCAAATTGCCGCCATGGAACCTGAAACAGCCCAGCAAAACAGCATCTCCAACGGTGCAAGGCGCAGCATGTCGCGGGCGAAATACCCCGTCAAGCCCTTCCTCACGAAACTGTGGGGGCACAAAGCGCCTTTCAATGAACTGAACCCCATCATCAACGACACCGTCTGCCCGGCAGGATGCGCCAACGTGTCCATCGCCGAGGTGATGGGCTACTATGAGTACCCGACGAGCAGCAATGCCATCGCCGGCTACACCACCGCCACCCACAAACTCAAGATCGAAGCCCTGCCCGCCATCGACTTCGACTATCAGGACATGCTGACGGACTACACCACCGAGATTTACGACAGCGTGCAGGCCGCCGCTGCCGCCACATTGATAAGGTACATCGGACAGGCCCTAAAAAGCGACTACATGACAAAGACCACCCCGAGTACCGCCAACAACATCCCCCCCTTGTTCAAAAGTTTCGGATACAGCACCTCGGCTTTCACCAGGATGACAGCCAAGACCGACAATGAATGGGAGGAGATTTTCTACAATAACATCGTCAACAAGCAGCCTGTCATCATCTGCGCATCCAACACCATTCCCAATGGTTCAGGGCACACGTTCATCCTCGACGGCTACGACCAGGATGGCTACTACCACATCGACTGGGGATGGACCGGCAATGCCAACGGCTATTTCCGCATCACCAATCTCAGTCCCTACCAGAATACCAACTCCTACACCTACATGCGCAACCAGCATGTCGTTTACGACATCGTCCCCACCCCGCTGAAGAGCGGCACCACGTCCTTCAACTCCCCACAAGATGCCTGCCTCACCACCACTGCCATCAAGGTGGAGAACGAAGAGGACATCACCATCACACGGAAGAATGAGACCGGAGCAAAAAGAATCTTCAAGCAGGGCATCGGACTGGTGAACACCCACAACCAACTCATCAAGGTGCTGGAATGGGACACGCTCACCTACAAGTCGAACGCCTCGGCCACCGTCAGTTGGAACGCCCTCGACCTCAGCGGCATCGACGACGGCACCTACCGCATCTATCCCATCAGTCAAGTGAACGACGCTGACGACACCTGGCATTTCGACATCTGCAAGAGCACCAATGGTTTCGTGGAAATAAAGACCGAACGCGGCACCTACAGTTTGACAGCCCAAAAGGCTATCGTTTACAACTCCTTCACCGCCGACGCCGACCTGCCGACCATAAAAGGTGCGGCAAGGAAATACAAACTCAACATCACCAACAACACGCTCGACCTCTTCCAAAAGAGGTTCTATCTCTACGAGGACACCGTCCCCATCGACTTCCAGGTGGCTCATATCCAACTCAATAGCACCGACGACGTGGAGTTCATCTACATTCCTGGGGAGCCGGGCGACCATACCTTGTTGCTTTGCACCGACACACTGAAGAAAGCCACCTCCGAGGTGCTGTTCAGGCAGGACGTCACAGTGAAAAGTTCGATAAGTTACAAACTGAGGGTCAGCGACTACGAAGTGGCCAACTACGACAAGGAAAGTTCTCATCTCTATGGCAACTCGCTGCGCATCAAATACACCATCAAGAACTCTGGCGACAAGGACTACGACGACTTTATACGCTTCCTGCTCAAGCATGGTTCTTGGTACAACACGAAGAAATTGCTGGTCCACATCCCGGCAGGAGAGTCGCAAGTCTTCGAATACGAATGCGACAACCTGGTCTATGGCGAATCCTACCCAATGTCCGTGACCTTCAAGTCTTCCACCGGCACCGACCCCAACATCCCCAACACCACCATCTCGAACATCACGTTCAAGCCTCGTCACGCCATCTGCACATGGGACAAAGAAGGCAAACTGCATGCCGTGAAATCCAGCAAGAATGCCTTCACGATGCCTGAGGATGCCGTGGCTCTCGACCTCACCGGACTGACGACCGTGCCTGCATCCATCACCCCCAACAGCAACCCCAACACGCTCTACTCGGTGACCAAGAAGTATAGCACCCTGGAAGGCTGCAACCAAATCGTCGATGGCAAAGCCAAGAGCATCAACCTCTACGACGGCTATTCCTTCCTCGCACCGTTTGAGTTCCACACCGACTCCATCGTCTATACGCGAACATTCGAGAAAGGTTTCACCGGTCTTAGAAACGGCAACAACTGGACGACCATCGCCCTGCCCTTCACCGTGGAGAAAGTCTTCAACACCGTCGATTCTGTGGAGGTGGACTGGTTCAAGCCGAGCGACAGCACCGACAAGAACTTCTGGGTGAGGAAATTCTATGGCGAGGATGGTGGTTACACCTATTTCGAGAATGCCGAGAAGATGGAGGCTTACGTGCCCTACATCATCACCGTGCCCAACGACTACAAAGGCGAGGATTACTGCTTGGTGGGCAAACCGCTTGAATTTATCGCCACCGACGCCCATATTACCACGGGCAAGGTGGTGGTGGATGCCAACAACCACAATTTCCAAGGCTCATTCTCCGAGACTGCCACCTATGGCGACTACATCTATTTCCTCGACGAGGAAGACAACGGCAACAGTTTCGTGTATGTCAAGGGCGAAAGCACGGTGAAGCCTTTCAGGGCTTATTTCACCTCTGAGACGGCACCCGAGGAGGGCAGTCGCCTGCTCATCCACTCGCACATCACCCTCGACCAGACCGACGGCATCCAGGAGTTGGGCACAGCACAAAAGAGCACTCCGCTCAGCGGCGTCTATCACATCAGCGGCCAACAGGTGCGTGGTGCTGCCCATGCTACCGTGGAGGAGACACTCCAAAGCCTGCCAGCCGGCATCTATGTCATCAACGGCAAGAAATACAAGAAATAAAATATCGCGCAACAACAAAAAGGAGGATGCACATTGGTGCATCCTCCTTTTTGCATCTATTTTTGGGGAGTTTCTTCATTCGCCCTTCAGGTATTGAAGAACAGAAAGCGCTGGCCGTCGAGACGGCAGGAGGCCAGTCCGAAGCGGATGAGTCGCGCCAGGATGACCACCACCTGCGGCCGACGGACACCCGACCGGCGCACCACCTGATGGAGCGTCAGTCCACCGCCCCCTTCAAGCACCTGCATCACGCGGCTCTCGTCGTCGCCGATGCTCACCAACTGCCCCTTGTCCGACAACTCGTCGCGCCAGATGCGCAGATGCACGGGCGAAGCAACGATATTCTCGTCGGCCACACGGATATACGCCCGCCAGCGACCATCGTCGCACAATGCCCTGACGGGCTTTCCCTTCGACTCAGGCACAGTGGCAATCACCACTGTTCGGCCCTCCACCGACAAGGTGGCGAAGTCGATGTCTGCCGCCGGGCGGCAATAGTCGCCGGCAGCAGAACGCATCATGTAGATTTCCTCCTCGGAGCGCACACCCGACATGAAACCGTCGTCGCGCACGCCGATGAGCAGTCGCCCGCCATCGGTGTTGGCAAATGCCGACACCGACTTCGCCAACTTGCAGGCGTCTGTAATCTTGTACTTGAAATCCTGCTGCTGGTGCTCGCCTTCGCCTATCAGCCTCAAAAGAAAAGCCTTGTCGCTCATGGCAAAAAAAGAGGGGGTGCCTTCACACCCCCGACATGGGTTAGTAAATAAAAATCCTATAGTCCTTGACGCTACCCGGTGCGCCCTGCTCGGCACGGGGCAGATACTCCAAGGCGGTGACGGTCTGCACCGACCCGAGGTCGATGACCATCAGGTGGGGCAGCGAAGCGCCGCGCACGGTCTGCCAATAGGTGCTCTCTTGCAAGTCGTACACCTTGTCGAGCGTGTGGTTGCCATTGTCTTCCTCCGAGTCGGCATACTTGGCCGTCCACGGTTCACGGCTCAGGCGCTTGCCGTCGCCGCCTTGCAGGTAGAGTTCGGCGATGGCCATCTGGTCCTTGCCATCCTGTGCAGAGAGGCACTCTATGGCGAGGTAGCGGCCCTTGGAGGCAGTCGGGAATTTCACGGTCTGCCAACCGTTGCCGGCCTTGAAACTACCTGTTGCCACGGGGGTGGCGGAGTTGAGGTCGGGCTTGTCGCCAATGTTGTTGTGCTTGTTGCTCTTCTCCAACTGCAGTTTGTTCAGTTCGGGCTTGTCTTGTCCCCACACCACGGCTTCCTTAGGACCGACGACGTCGAGCACGATGACCTCGTTCATGCCCTTCTTCAGCCAACAGCCGGGCACATAGAGCGTCTGCTGCGGGCCTATCGACCAGATGCGGCCCATGGCGTGGCCGTTCACCCACACCTGGCCCTTGCCCCAAGTCTCGAAGTTGAGGAAGGTGTCGCCCACCTTCTTGAGGTTGAAGTAGCCGCGATGGTAGCCTGGTTTCATGAAAGGAACGAGTTTTGCCGACTCTTCGTAATTCCGCGTGACGGCGGCGCCGGGAATGCTGCCCTCCAAGTGATGCTTGTTGTTGAAGTCTCTTACCAAGTCAAGTGCCTTTTTCGCTGTCTCGTAATCGTCGGGAATGGCGACGTTCGTCCAATTCTTCGGCGTCAGCACCATCTCTACATCGTCTGTCTCGGTGGTCAGGGTGACATTGCCGACAATTCCCTTGAAGTCTTTGATGGCGCGTCCGAAGTTGATGCGCCCCATGCCTTCCACGATGATTGTCAGGTCGGCACCTTTCTTGACAGCAGGGAGGGTGAGCGACTTCTCGTTCTTCACACGGTCAATCTTGCCAATGTATTTACCATCGATGAACACCTGTGCGAAGTCGTGGAATTCTCCCGTCAGGACACTGGAAGAGGTGATTTCCGGCAGGCGGGTGGAGTAAATCATCGTGCCCCACCCCATGTCCATCTCTTCAAAGGTCCTCAAGGCGCCATTCTCGGTCTTCCCGTTATCCGCCACTGCTGTCATGAGGGTGGCAAACTCCGTCAGTTGGAATTTCGGCACGGTCACTATCGGCATTGGCGCCTTGGGCACGGCGGGGAGTTTCTTCCCGTCGTTGTATTTGGCCATCATCTCGCGCAGTTCGAAATACTTCGGGGTGGTCTGGCCGTATTCGTTGATGGGAGCGTCGTAGTCATACGAGGTGACATCGGGCGCGAAGCCCGGACTGTTGGCACCCGCCCAGTGGCCGAAACTGGTGCCGCCGTGGGTCATGTAGAGCGAGAAGGAGATGCCTTTCTGCAGCATTTCCTCCATGCCCGCCACCATGTCCTTGGCGGGGCGCGTCTCGTGGCGGGCGCCCCACTTGTCGAACCATCCGCTCCAGAACTCGGAGCACATCTTCGGGGCGTTGGGGCGCAGTTCGCCGAGACGGCGGAACTGTTGGTCGATGTTGGCACCGGTGCCGAAATTCATCGTCCACACCAAGTCGTCGAGGCCGTTTTTCTCGAAGTTCGACGCCCAGTCGCACTGGAAGAGGGTCAGTTCGCTGCCATAGATACCGCGGAGGCAGTCGCGGATTTCCGATACATAGGGCTTGTCCTCACCGTAAGAGCCATATTCGTTCTCCACCTGCACCATGATGATGGGACCGCCGTTTTGTATGGTGAGCGGAGCCAGTTGCTCGCCCACTTTCTGCTCGAAGATTTTCACGCGCTCCATGAAATAGGGGTCGCGCTCGCGCAACTTGATGTCCTTCTTCTTCAGCAACCACCAGGGCAGACCGCCCATCTCCCATTCGGCACATACGTAGGGACCGGGGCGCACGATGACGTACATGCCGTTCTTCTGCGCCAGTCGGCAGAAAGCCGCCACGTCGTTGTTGCCCGTGAAGTCAAACTGTCCTTCACGTTGCTCGTGGATATTCCAAAAGATGTAGATGCAGACGGCATTCATACCCAATGCCTTGCACATCTTGATGCGATGCTCCCAATAGGCTTGGGGGATTCGTGGGTAGTGCACTTCTGCGGCCTTGACGACAAAGGGCTTCCCGTTGAGCAGGAACGTCTTGTCGCCGATGGCGAAAGTCTCTTTCTTCCCGGCGGAGGCCGGGGTGGCTGCCATCGTCAGCATGACGAGGGCAAGCAGCAGGATGGTCTTGTAGGTTTTCATAAGTCGATGAAAGGTGTATGTAGGTGAAAGATTGTGTTTAGAAACTGTCGAGCCAGGCCTTCAGTTCCATAATCATCTCGATATGGTATTTGAAACTCAGCCTACTGCCCCAGCCGTGTCCGCCGTCGGGATAGACATGGAGAGAGGCCGGCACGTCGTGGCGGTAGAGTTCCATATAGTAGTTGGCGCCATTGGAAGGGGGCACCACCGTGTCGTCGTCGCTCAGGGCAATCCATGCCGGCGGCGTGGTGCGCGTCACCTGCTGGTCGCTGCTGTAGTTCTTCTCCTGCCGCTTGTGGTTGCCCTTGCCGAGGAAGTTGTCGTGCGACCCTTGGTGCCCAAGGCCGTTCATCATGGTGATGACGGGATAGAAAAGGATTTGGAAGTTGGGCTTGGCGGTACGCTCCGACTTAGTGGCGACGATGGAGGCGAGATGCCCGCCTGCCGAGGAACCCATGATGCCCACTTCGTTAGACTTGACATGCCACTGCATGGCGTTGCGGCGCACCAGGCGAATGGCCTCCTCTGCGTCGGAGATGGGCACCTCGGGATTGCCGTTGGGCATGCGGTATTTCAACACGACGGCGGTGATGCCCATGTTCTGGAAGAACTTCGCCCACTCATGGCCCTCATGGCTCATGGCGAGGTTGGTGTACCCTCCGCCCGGGCAGATGACAATGGAACGGCCAGTGGCCTTCCGGTCGGCGGGCAGATAGACCCACACCTTGGCGGTGTCGGCCATCATCCCGTTGCGGTTGGGTGCCCCTTTGGGCCAAAGGTCTATCACTTTCACGCTCTGCGCCGACAAACTGACAGCCGACAGGAGCGCCACCATCGATAACACGAATTTTCTCTTCATTTTTCTATTTGTTTTTCTTTGTTTGGAGAAAAAATGTCCAAGTTTTTTGTTTCTATCTGGAATTTTATTGCAAAGGTAGCGATTTTTTTGTAATATTGCATCGTCTTTAGATAATATAACAATTCAACTCAACCTTAACGTATATGCGAAAACCTTTCATTCTACTTGCAACCATGGCCTTTGCCGCCCTCTGCGGACAAGCCAAAGTAAAACTTCCCCACATCATCTGCGACAACATGGTGCTCCAGCAGAACACCGAGGCTCGTCTCTGGGGATGGGACAAGCCGGGGACCACCGTCGCCGTCACCGTCTCGTGGAACCAACAAGTCTATAAGGCCAAGACAGGGAAAGACGGCCGATGGCTGGTGAAAGTGGCCACGCCTGCTGCCAGTTACACGCCCCTTAGCGTGACCTTCGACGATGGCGAGAAGACCACCATCGGCAACGTGCTCTCGGGCGAGGTGTGGGTGTGCGCCGGACAGAGCAACATGGAGATGCCGATGAGGGGATTCGGCAACTGCCCCGTCGAGGGCTACAACGACGAGGTTCTCGCCGCTCGCGACTACAAGGGCATACACTATGTGAAGGTGCCGAGCGTGATGAGCATGACACCGCAGGAGGATGCCAACTGCGAGTGGAAGGAGATTAGCGCCCAGACGGTGGGCGAGGCTTCCGCCACGGGCTACTTCTTCGCCCAAGCGGTGAACAAGGCGCTCGACGTGCCTGTCGGACTGGTGATAGCCAACAAGGGCGGCACGCGCGTGGAGAGTTGGCTCACCAAGGAGAACTTGCAGAAATACACCAACGAACCGCTCGACACCATGGGCATCGTGAAAGGCCACGAATGGGACTACCACCGGCAATTGGTGTGGGGCAACGGCACCTTCAACCCCATCCTCAATTACACCGTGCGGGGTATTATCTACTATCAGGGCTGCTCCAACGTGGGCGACCCAGGCGACCAATACTCCGATAGGCTGCAACTGCTCGTCAAACAATGGCGCGAACAGTTTGGACTGGGCGAAATACCTTTCTATTTCGTGGAAATCGCTCCTTATTTCTATGACAAGGCCGACGGCGACTGGGGGGCACGCCTGCGCGAACAGCAATTCAAGGCTTCGACGAAGATTCCCAACAGCGGACTGGTGTGCACCAACGACTTGGCCTATCCCTATGAGTCCACGCAGATTCATCCCGCGCAGAAACGACCCGTGGGGCGCCGCTTGGCACAACTCGCCCTCAACCAAACCTACGGGATGGACGAGGTGTGGTGCAAGAGCCCGTCGTTCAAGGACATGAAAATCGTGGGCGACACCATCCACATCCACCTCAATGACGACTATGGAAGCATCAGCCGCTTCGAGGACATCCAGGGCTTCGAGGTGGCGGGCGACGACAAGGTGTTCCATCCCGCCAAGGCAGTGCACTTCTGGCGCCCTGGCGGCGGCTATTGGGATGAGACCATCCAAATCACCTGCCCCGAGGTGAAACAACCGGTGGCACTGCGCTATTGCTTCAAGAACTTCCAGTTGGGCAACCTCAAAAACGGTGCTGGACTGCCGTTGTTCCCCTTCCGCACTGACCAATGGTGAGCAGCATGGACCATCCGTTGAAAGTCTTCAGACATTGCCCCTCATGCGGCAGCGGCGACTTTATCGACAACGACGAGAAGAGCCGCCGGTGCCGCCAATGCGGCTTTGTCTATTTCCTCAATCCCAGCAGTGCCTACGTGGCCTTCATCACCGACTCACAAGGTCGCCTGCTCGTGGAGCGCCGCGACCGAGAACCTGCCAAGGGGACCCTCGACCTGCCGGGCGGGTTTGCCGACATCGGCGAGACGGCGGAGGAGGGAGTGGCGCGCGAGGTGGCAGAAGAGACGGGACTTCACGTCATCGCCTCCCGCTATCTCTTCTCCATCCCCAACACATATCTCTATTCGGGGTTGACGATTCCCACACTCGACCTGTTTTTCGCCTGCGAGGTGGACGACATCGGTTGCCTGACAGCGGGCGACGATGCTGCCGAATGCCTTTGGGTGACACCGGAGGAACTGCACCCCGACGACTTCGGACTCCTTTCCATCCGAGAAGGGGTGAGGCGGTGGAAAGAACGACATTGCTAAACACTAAAAATTTATATTATTATGAACAGATGGTTGATTTTAACATTTTCCTTGGCCATGACGGCCTTCACATCTTGCAGTGACAATAAGGTGAAAGAGACAGCAGAACCTGCCAAGCCGACAGAGGAAGAAGTGACCGAAACAGTGCCGCGCGACACTTTCCCCGCCGACAAATGGATGGAGGAAAACAAGTCGAAAGAGGGTGTGGTGGAGGCCAATGGCATCCAATACAAGGTCATCACGGAGGGAACCGGGGTGAAACCCAACAAGCGCAAGCGCGTGAAAATGAACTTCGACTTGCGGTTGACCAACGGTAAAGTGGTGGAGTCTCACTGGGGCAAGGACGTCATGGAACTGGCCATCACGAATGTGCTGCCGGGCCTGCAAAATGCACTGACGATGATGCCTGAGGGTTCGACATGGGAAATCTACGTGCCGTGGCAACTGGGCTATGGCGCCGAGGGGTCGAAGGGCATACCACCCTACTCCGCCTTGATTTTCAAGGTAAAACTCATCGAGGTGGTTCAAATGAACAAAAAAAACTGATTCGGCCTAAAAACACATTCGGGTAATGCTTGCCCATTTTTGCCGTTTGTCATCAATTCAAACAACATTAAACAACAAAGGACAACTACTATTTTTGGCAGATTGTCCTTTGTTGTTATATGTTGTCTTTGTTATTTGATTTATTAACAAGAATTGAATGTGCCTATCCTTGCCAGCGCTCGATGAGACATTCGTGCGTCTTTGCCTCGCGGTCATAGTTGACGCCCACGAGGGATGCTCGTGTTCTCGTCGTGGGCGAGATCGATGCCACGAGCCACTGCCTCGCAGTCGCCGTCGAGGGTGGCGCGAAGCAACTGCTTCGACTGCTTGAGGGCATCCACGACATGTGTCCAGTTGGCCGCCTTCACCGCATTCGCCATCTCGCCCGCCACCTCGCGGTTGGGGATGAAGCATTCCATTTCGCGTCGGTTGTAAGCCAAATAACCAAGATGGATGAGGACGGTGAGCACATCATCGCGACTACGGATTACGGAGATGTCGTTTTGGAAGCCGGTAGGATCGACGGAACACCTCTCCCCTGCCAGCATCCGGATGATGTCATCCTTCAGTCCTTCGTAGTTCATCTGTATGTAGTCAGCCACGGCATCCACGGCCCCCGTGCGCCCCCAATAACTCTCACACCATTGTTCGGTGACGGCCTGCATCACCGAGTTGGGGTTGAACATCGACGGCTCGTTGCCTATCTGATAGCCATCATACCACTTTTCCAGTTCGTCGAAATCCATGCTATGCCGCTCTGCCAACATTCTCACTTCGTCTTTCGTGAAACCGAAAAAGCGAGCCATGACACCCGGCTTCACCATCGAATATTCGATGAAGTTATTCAGTGCCGACTCAGTACGGTATTTTTTGATGGGCAGAATGCCCGTCATATATACACCAGCGAAAACGCGAGCAGTTGATCCTCCCTTAAACATCCTCCTCAACCAGTTGACGTATTTGTCCATGGTCTGTGTGCCAGACTTGAATTCACGGCAGATGGCATCCCACTCGTCGATGATGAAGACGAAGCGTTCGCCCGTAGCGA
>CAMKSZ010000076.1 GCA_946415525.1 uncultured Prevotellaceae bacterium
CCTTCCGTGGTGGTCGTTGCAGCGGTGGCGTTGTCGTAGCCGAGGTTGAGGGGCCATGTGGCGGTGAAGTCGTCGAGCGAGACGCTCTGTCCGCCTGTCGATGCCTCGCCTTTCACGGTGAAATAGTCGAGGTTCCAGTTGCTGGCGAATCCGTTGCCGGCGATGAGGCGCACGATGACTTTCTCTTTGTTGTTGGCGGAGAGTTGCACGGTGGCGGACTGGTAGGTCCACCAGGTGCCGGCAGTGGTGTAGGTGCCGGCATCCACCCAGGTGGTGCCGCCGTCGGTGCTCACCACGGTCTGCATGGGGGCTTCGGCGTTGTTGCCGTAGGCGCAGGCAAAACTAACGCTGATGTTCTTGTAGCCCGTGGTGGGGAACTGCACTTCATAATAGACGTTATGGTGCGTGGCGTCGGTGTAGTCGGCGATGTCGTTGGCTTCCGTGTTCTCGATGCGCAGCACCTTGTTTTGCCAACCGCTGCACAGTTGCCAGTAGCGGCCTGTGGAGAGGGCGGTCATGGTGCACGACGATGCCTCGACGGCACATTCGTCGGGAGCGAGGGAGGGGGCTCCTTGGTTGAACCAGGTGACGGCGATGTCTTCGCTGTTCTCGAAATTCCATTCGGCGATGGTGGTGGCTTGCGCCATGCCTGCCGTGGATGTCAGCAGGGCGACGGCTGTTGCCAGCAGTGTTCTGAAGGTGGTATTCATGATTGTTGGGATAATGGTTTGACGGTGGTTATTGGGTGATGAGTAGTTTGCGGATGCTGCCGTCGCTCTGGCGCACGATGTTCAAGCCGCGTTGGGGCTGGGCGTGCTGCCTGCCGTCGATGGCGTAGTAGCGGATGGGGGCGAAGGTCTCGCTCGTTTGGTGGCCGATGCCGTCGGAGGAGGCGTCCATGGCGATGCCGCTGATGGTGACGTCGCTCAGGCAGATGGTCTTGCCGGTGGCGGCTCCGTTATACCAAGGATAGACCCTTACCAACAGTTCTTGGTCTTCGTTGAGTGAGATGACGGGCGACGCTTCCACATACTGCATGTTGTTGGCGGGCATCTTCTTCATCTCGAAGAGGGTGGTGCGGGTCTCAAACTGGTCGGTGGAGTAATAGATGTGGCTGCACATGCCATTGCCGCCGCATCCGCAGACGAAAAGACTGATATGGTTGATTTTCAGCGTGTTCCCCTTGTTGGGACGTATGCCGAACTGGATGTATCGCTCGGGGTTGTCGTCGATTTCGTCGGCGGGCCAGGCATCGCCGGTGAGCAGGTTGCGCTGGGTCTTGCGGGTGGCGTCAAAACCTGTCCATTCGGGCCAAACGGTGTTGGCGTTGGGGTTGGAATAGCGCTGCACATACATGCCTGTCCAACTCTCGTCGATGACGGTGGCGGGACCGGTCAACTCGTAGGTGTCGTCTTTTTCCAGTCGCCAATAGACTTTCACCTCTGTGCCTCCCTCAAGCGAGACGGCAGTGGCTTCCACGGGCACTTCGATGGTCTTGTCGCCTTGCTGCACGGTGATGGTGCCGCGGGTCGTACCGTCGTCGGTGAGCGTGAGTTGGGCATAGAAAGTCTGCACAAGCGTGGAGGCTTGGTAACTGACGGTGAGCGTTGGTGTCCAGGTCTTCTTGTCCAACGAGAGTTGGATGCCTTCGCTGGCGCTGATGGCTACGGTGCCGTTTTCTGGAGTGAGCCCAAACCCGTTGAGGGTGAGTTCCTTGGTGAGCGTCTGCCCTTTGTAGGCTTCGCCGAAATTGGCAGTGGCGGGGGCTACGCTGATGTCGGTGGGCAATGTAATGTCGTCGGCCATGATGCCTTGGGCTTTCATCAGACGGGCGCATTCGCGAGCCACCAAGAGGGCGCCGGTGGTGTTGAAGTGGGTGGATCCTTCGCCGTCGAAGAGGTATTCGTGGCACTTGCTGTCGCCATAACTTTCATAGAGGGCGGCGGTGGCGGTGGTGAGGTCGATGAAGGGAACGCCTTTCTCCTTGGCGAGTTGCTCCGAATGGTAGGCATAGTCCATGGTGTGGTCGCCGGCGGGGACGCTCTGCCCGGCCACAGGGCCGTTTTCGGTGAGGATGGAGAAACTGTCGCCTAAGTCATGACGACCGTTGCGGCGAATCTTGCTGCCGGTGAAATAACTGCGGCAGACGGGGGAGGCGATGATGGGGTGAGCGCCCAAGGCGAGGGCCTCATCGACGATTTTGCCCAAATATTCCTTATAAGTGGTCGAGGGGACGGTGCCGCGCTGATCCACGGCGGAGGCCTTGGCGTCGTCGCCTATCTTCTTGTAGTATTCATAGAGGGCGACGCCGTCCATGCCGCTGTTTTTCTCGTCGTTGTGGCCGAAGGTGATGATCACATAGTCGCCTTCCGACACGTTCTTCTTAGCGGTTTGCCATAGTTCGTTGTAACCGCCACGGGAGTCGCGACCGCCTCTCGCATAGTTGATGGAGGTCCAGCCGTTGATGAGGAAATTGCCGAAATACATGCCCCAGCCGCGGGTCACGGTGGCGGATTCCTCGTAGGGGGCCATGGTGGAGTCGCCGAGGGTGTGTACTTTCTTCGCACCGAATGTGGCACCTACGGCCAGGATGGTGGCGAAAAGGGTTAGTAGTAGTCTTTTGCTCATTTTTAGTAGTTTTTATGATATGAATGTTGTTCCTTGTCGAAGCGAGGCTGAAAACCACGGTGCAAAATTAGGGCTTTTCCACCATTGTGAAGGGTGAAAATTGCGGCAAAAAGGGGTGAAAAAGCGGAAAAATAGGGTGAAAAAGGCGTCAAAGACCACTTTTGTAGTCTTTGGGCGACTTCCCTGTGCTGTTCTTGAAGCAACGGCCGAAATATTTGGGGTCGCTGAAACCGCAGGCGTAGGCGACTTCGGCGACGCTCTTGTCGGTGTCGGCCAAGAGGTGGCAGGCGTGCTGGATGCGGGCTTCGCGCAACAGGTCGAGGGGGGTGACGCCCATGGCTTGCTTGAGTTTGCGCTGCAATCCCGAGGTGCTCATGGCGACGGCGGCGGCAAGGTCGGACACGCGCAACTCGCTGTCGTCGATGTGGGCTTCGATATAGGCCATCAACTGCTTCATCATGGCGTCGTCTTCGGGGGCGACATGGGCATGGGGGGTGGCTTCCGACGGGGAGGGGGCGTGCTGGGTGTTGAGCAGCGACAGGTAGGCTTCCAAGGTCTCGCGGCGCTGGCGCTGGATGTGGCTAATATATATTAAGGTGAAGACAATGAGGGCAACGACACAGAGGATGATGAGGCCAAGGAGCAGGTGCCCCCAGCCCGACTCCCAAAAGGTGGGGACAACGGTGATGGAGAGGCTTTGACGGGTGTCGAGCCATTTGCCGTCGCTGCCGGTGCAGCGAATCTCCAACTGGTAGTGGCCGGGCTTCAGGTCGATGAGGGTGGCAGACCGTTCGTGGCCGATGTAGGTCCAATGGGTGCTGTCGCCTTCCTCTTTGTCGAGAAGGCGGAAGGCATAGTCGAAAGGAGTGGTGGCATGGTGGTCGATGGCGGCGAAATGCACGGTGATGCTGCGCTCGTCGGGGCGTAAAGTCAACTTACGGGTGCTGTTGACGCCCCAATGCCCGGCTTGCCCTTGCACGGTGACGCTGGTGAACACCATGCTGGGGGGTGCCGAGGACTGTAGCATCTGTGCCTCGGTGGTGATGCAGGCTCCGTCTGCCATCCCTATCAGCCAACGGTCTTGACGGAGGCGTAGTGGGTGGGCGTCGCTGAGACGGATGGCGCTGCCGAAAAAGGGGGCACCGAGCACGGCCAACAGTCCGGTGCTGTCGGCGATGGTGACAAGATGGCTGCCGATGGCCATCCACCGACCTCCGTCCATGAGGGTGAGCGACTGCACCACGTCGTCGGCCAAATGGTGATTGGCGGTGCCGAGGTGGCGGAAGGGCATGTGTGGTGCGGTGGGGTCGCCTTTGGCGATGTTGATGCCGCCGCTCTCGGTACTGACGAGCAGGCGGCCCAAGGGGTCTTCGTGGATGTCCATGGTGGCGCTGCTGCTCATGCTGGTGGCGTCGTCGGCCTGGCGGTAGTGGCGCGTGAAGGTCATCTTGTCGGCGTCTTTTTCCAAACGGGAGGCAAAGAGGCCTTCGGTGGTGGCGGCGAGGAGGATGCCGCTGCGGGAAAGGTGCAGGTAGCGCACGCGCTGACCGGTGCGGTCGGTGGGGTAGTGGGCGGGATGGCGCCAAATGGACTGCGCCGACTGTGGTTGGTCGGTGTAGAAGAGGCCGTCGCCCAACGTGGCGACCCAGAGGCGCCCGAAGGGGTCTTCCATGAGGTGGTAAACACTGGTGGCGCCCAACTGTCCTATATGCTCAATCTTGAACTGTCCGTTGCTCTCGGTTGCCCTGAAAAGGCCGTCGGGCTTGGTGCCGAGCCACAAGGCGGAGTCGCGGCTTTCATACATGCAATAGACGGGGGAGCCAAACGGGGTGTATTGGGCATGGAGCCGACCGTCTTTGCCCAAATAACCCAATAGGCGGTCGTCGGCGATGGAGTAGGCGCGCAGCGTGGCGTCGTCCTTGGTCGATACCCAATAGCGTCCCTTGTGGTCGGCATATAGGCATTTCACCTCGGCGGGACGTTCCTGTGGCAACCGCTGCACTTTTGCGATGTCGGTGCTCAACTTGCAGACACCGTTGGCGCAGAGAACCCATAGGATGCCTTGGCGGTCGTGGAGGGCAAAGGTGGGCTGGGAAATAGGAAAGGGGAGGGGATGGACAACGTCCTGCCCGTTGATGGCTTGATAGGTCAGCCGACCGTCTTCAGCAAGTGTCCAACGGGTGTGGTGGGCGTCTTCCCAACAGATGCCGCCCTTGCGACCAATCGACTGACTCTGGCGGTATCGTTGCATGTTTTCTTCTGCATGTCGCTTCTCGTCGGCGGTGAGGTCACGGTAACGGCAGGTGACATGGTCGAAAAGGAAGAAGTCGTTGTCGAAACGGCAGCAGATGTCGCCGTCGGGCAACAGGGCGATGTCGCGGATGCGGTCGGTCTCGATGTGGCATCCGTCGCCGGCCTGGGGCTTGAAGGTTTGAAACTCGTACCCGTCGAAGCGGCAGAGGCCGTTCCAAGTGGCGAGCCAGATAAACCCAGACTTGTCTTGCAGCACCTGGGTAACATGGTGGTGGGGAAGGCCGGAGGACTCGTCGTAGAACTGCATTCGGCACAATGGCTGGCCGGTGATGGTCAGCCATTGCGTAAGGAATGCGAGTATGACAAGGAGCCGTGGCATGGATGGGCGGAATACTGCCGTTGCGCTATTCCCATTTGCTCAGGTCGAGTTTTCGCTCCACCTTATCCTCAATGTCATCGGGCAGGTTGCAGAAGAAATCGATGCCCGTGCGCTCTTCCAGTTCGTCGATGGTGATGGCATACTTCCTGAAGTCGGCCTTGGAAATTGACTTGTCCTCATGAACGGTCCAAAGGGCCATGGCTTCGTATTTGTCGGTGTCCTTGTCGTATTGCAGCAATGCCATATAGAAATATTTGGGCATGAGAAGTTTGTCATTCAATTTGAAATCATATACCTTGTCGGGGGTAATGGTAGCAGCCTTGACAACATATAAAGTATCGCATTTTTGAGACCAGGGACGTATCAGGTTTTCAAAAGTCAGCCATATTCCACCGTTGTGTTTTTGCCACTGTGGCTGGATATTGCTCATGAAGAACGTTTGTTCGTTTTGGGTCTCAGAACATAGGCGGTCCTGGGATGGGCAGAGGTGGCCTTTAGAAATGTCTTGTGAATTGGTATAGTCGCTTTTATAGGTACGATATTGAGTGGGTATTTCAGTGTCTGTCTTCCATGGGTCGTCGCTCCTGGTAACATTCTTCATGTTGTTTCCTGAATGCATTTGGTAGCACGTCCAACGGTTGGCCTTGTCTTTATAACTCCATTCCAAACTGTAGGTGATGCCGTAGTTCGCGGTCGATTTGATGATGAGTTGGTTCATCGTCGAGTCGGCGGCCAAATGGGGATATTCCAGCAACTTGGCGCGGTAGCGGTTGCGGTTCTTGTTGTTGTCGGTCACCACCTGACTGCCGCCTTGGTATTCGGCGACGCGCACTTCCTTGGCGAGATAGTCTTTCGACTTGCCGTCCTTCAGATAGACTTTCACGCCATAGTGAAGGTTGTAGATAATCTGCACGCGGTCGAACTCGTCGCTGGTGTATTTCACTTCAGTGCCGTTCTGCAGGGTGATGATTACGGTGTCTTTCTCTTCTTGGGCCATCGTGGTCAGTGCGGTGAGCAACGTGGCAAAAAGTAGGATGTATCTTTTCATTTCGTTGTCCTCCGGTTATTTGATGATCACTTTGTTGCCACTGCTTACGTAAACACCTTTTTGCAGGCTCTGGGTAGAGGTGCCCACAAACTGGCCGCTCACGTTGTAGATGCGCCCGGGGGCTTGCTCCTCGGCAAGGCTGACAATGCGGATGTCGCTCGTGATGCCGTCGATGCAGATGTTGGCAGGGGCGTCGGTACTCGTGCGGAAGAAGGCGCGGAAGGCCTTCAGGTCGTTCGTCACATTGGGACGGCGCAGGGTGTTGCCCTCGCCGAGGAACAGCACGTTCTCGTCGTCGCTATACAGGGTGGTGGGGTCGTAGATGCCGACCATCTCGTAGGGACCGAAGGTCACTGGGGTTGTTTCGCTGCTGATGGTGGTGCCGTTGATGTGGATGGAATTGATTTCTTCCATGGGATATATCAGATAGGGGACACCGGCCCTGATGTCTTCTGTCGAACTGAACTCCAAGGTGTTGCTTGCTGCGTCGTATCCGGTGAACTCGGCTATCCGGGCGGAGGAAACAACCTCGGCAAAGTCGTAGATGTCGAAGGGTAGGCAGAGGGTGTTCCACATGTCGGTGACAAAATTGCGGTCAACATCGATCTCGACTTCGCGGCCAGCGTAAATGCCGATGGTGTTGCCGTTGTTGTACGAACTTTCGCCAAGGGCGAGGGTGGGCATGATTTCCTCTATGCTGGTGTAGTATAGTTCGGAGGCACTGCCGTCGGAGGTGGCACCAAGAATTCCTTCGATTTGGAACTCACGTCCGCGGAGGTCGTCGGGGATGATGTCGCTGACGCCCAACTGGTTGGTCATCGCGATTTGCGTGTTGCCGTCGCTGACGTAGTAGGTTTGGCCGTCGTCGGTCGCCAGGCTCACCTCACTGATGCTGACATAGTCGGCGCGATGGGTGGTGCCGGTAAGTTCTGCCAGGTCGCCGATGGTGGTGGGGGTGGCGGTCTGCCAGTTGTCGAGGCAGAGGATGGAGTCGGCGATGCTGGTGCTGATGTGGGTGAACTCGGGCATGCCGTCGCGGAAATGGTATTCGCCATCGACACTGCCGATAAGGGCGCCGCCGGTGTTGGTGTGCCAACCGGCATCGTCGGGCAGGAAGTTGGTGAAGCGGACGGCCATGCCGTTGTCACGGACGTAGGCGTGGGTGTCGCTGCCGGTGCTCACCCATTCGATATTGCCTTGGTTGTCGCGTCCAAGGGTCAGGCGCACCTGTGTGCCGTCGGCCAACTGGCGTAGGTCGGCGATGCTGCTCACTTCTTGCAACTGCGGTGGGGCGGGGGTGTCGTCGATGGTTATCTTGATGGTCTTGATAAACCACTTTTCACTGATGGAGGTGGTATTGGTGAACTTCACCTCGGTGGCTTCGCCTGTCCAAGTCGTGGTGTTGCCATAGGTGGCAGTGCCGGTACTCAGCGTGGTGTTGCTGCTCGACATTTTGTTGGAACCTGAAAAGGTGAACACGATGGAGACTATGGGGGCGCTGCTCGTCATCGTGAGAGAGTTCTTGGCATAGAGGCGAAGTGTCAGGTCGGAGGTATAGTACTTGGGACCGTTTTGTCCCCCCTCCTTGGAAAGGGCGATGGTGACACCGCCTGCCGTTATCGACGTGACGTCTTGGGCGTTGACGTAGCCTTGCTCACTCATGTTGATGGTCACCTCACTGGCATGGGAGGGGAGGTAGAGGGCAAGGACGAGCGCCGTAAGGGTTAGGTGTAATAGTTTGCTCATGTTATTTCGTCATGTGTTGTTTACCGAGCAAAGATAGTGATTTTTTCACGAATACGCAGAAAATCAAGGCGATTTTCTTTGCTCTTTGGGGGCGATTGGCGGTTTTTTTGCACTGTCAAGCCCTTTTTCCATGATAATTGACTAATTTTGCACCCGATAAAAGATTGTAAGATAATGAATCATCAATTTAACGCTGTGCTTTTCGACCTCGACGGGGTCGTCTTTGATACGGAGCCACAGTATTCCTTATTCTGGGGGGAGGTCTGTAGAAAGTTCCACCCCGAACTGCCTGGATTGGAGAATAAAATCAAGGGACAGACACTGACGCAAATATTCGATGGCTTCTTCGCCGACATGCCGGAGGCTCAAAAGGCGATTGTCAAGGGGCTTGACGACTACGAGCGGCAGATGGATTATGATTATATCCCGGGATTCGTCGATTTCATGGCGATGCTGAAGGAGAAGGGGGTGAAAACCGCCCTCGTCACGAGTTCCAACCTGCCAAAAATGGAATGTGTCTATCGGGCGCATCCGGAGTTGGGCGAGTTTTTCGATGCCATCCTTACCTCCGAGGATTTCGACGAAAGCAAGCCTTCGCCTGATTGCTATCTCAAGGCGGCGAAGCGACTGGGCGTGGAAATACGGCAATGCATAGTCTGCGAGGATAGTTTTAATGGACTGCGGTCGGGGCGTGCGGCGGGCATGGCCGTCTTGGGTTTGGCGACGACCAATGCCCGTGAGAGTATTGCTGAACTATGCGACGCAGTGGTCGATAATTTCCTGACGGTGGACTACTCCTTCTGCGTGGAGTTGTTGCGCCATCATGATTCCTCTTTCTCGTAACGATTATGGACACTCAAAATACGCCCATCCATATCCATTTGTGGAACAGGGACTTCTGGCACTTGGCATTGGCGAATACACTCATCTCGATGGCTGTGTATATGCAGTTGGTCATCGTCTTCCAGATGCTGTCGCAAAAGGGTATGTCGGGCTCGCAGATAGGCGGTGTGATAGGTGCTTACGGCATCGGCTTGCTCTTATTGGGTGGTTGCTGCTCTTATCTGGTGCAGCGATTTCGGCGCAACAAGGTGGCGATTGTTGCCATGGCTGTCTTGGCGGCGGGCATGGCGATGCTGGCGGCTTTCCCGCAGACGATGATGCGCGATGGCTGGCTGCTGTGGCTCAGATTGGCTACGGGGGCGTTCTTCGGCTTGGCTCAGATGGTGCTCGTGAGCACGCTTATCATCGACACGTGTGAGGCCATACAGCGCACGGAGGCGAATTATGCGGCATCGTGGTTCGGCAGGTTTGCTGTCTCGCTCGGACCTCTGGCGGCGTTGGTCGTCGGAAGGACGGCGGGGATGGCGATGGCTGCATGGGTGGCGGTAGGGCTGGCGGTTTTCGCCATTCTGCTCATCGTGATGGTGGACTTCCCTTTCCGCACGCCGGAGGACAACGTGCGGGTGCTGAGCCTCGACAGGTTCTTGTTGCCACAGGCTTGGGGATTATTCGTCAACCTGTTGATGGTCACCACCGTCATGGGGATGATTATGGCGGGCGAAATCGATTCGCCGAAGTTCTTCGCCGCTCTCATGGCGGGTTTCCTCTTGGCGCTGACGGCGGAGAAATTCGTTTTCGTGAATGCTGAACTCATGAGCGAGACGGTGGCGGGATTGCTTCTGCTGGCGTTTGCCATCTTGTTGAAAATGATGGACTTGGAGTTGACTCCTTATTCGTCGCCTGTGCTCGTCGGCTTGGGCGTGGGACTGGTGGGGTCGCGCTTCTTGCTATTTTTCATAAAAATGAGCCAGCACAGTAAGCGGGGAACTTCGCAGAGCACTTTCTTCGTCGCTTGGGAAATGGGGATGGCGGCAGGATGGTGGTTGGGATTCGGCAATGTGCCGGAATGGCTCTTGACTGCTGGTTGTGGAGGGTCGCATCGTCAGGCGGTGCTGGCTATGGCGCTGGTGCTGACCATGCTGGCGTTGTTGGTGTACGTCGTCTTCACGCATAAATGGTATGTGAAACATAAAAATAGATAGTCATGAGAAAAACGTTGATTTGCTTTGCATTACTCCTTTGCTGCTGCATGGCGATGGCTCAGGGGTATTACACCAAGTATTACAATGACAAGGCGCTCATAGCCGAGGCGAAGGCGTGGATGGCTTCGGGGGAATGGCGCAATGGATTCACAGCGGCTTCTCCGCACGAGAGCGTCAATGCCGTCGATTTCTATTTGCAGTACAAGAAAAATCCCGAACAGTGGGTGGCGTTGTTCAAGTGGTTGGCTTCCACCGACTTGCTTTCCATACCAAAGGGGAAACACCCTATCGAGGGCACCAAGTTGGTGGCGAGCGTGGAGGATAGCAGCAACGCTCCGCTCGAAAAAAGACAGAGTGAGAGCCATTTCCACAACATCGACTTCCAATATGTGGTCAAGGGAACGGAGCGTTTCGGCATCATCGACCATTATACCAGCAAGCCAAATTGCAAGTACAGGCCGGATGTCATCCACTATGACTACGAGGTGGAGAAAACAAGGTTCTATGACAGCACAACCGACCAGTTCTTCATCTTCTTCCCGGGTGACTGGCACATCGCCAAGGTGGCGACCGACAAGGAGGATCAAAACATTCGCGTCATTGTCATCAAGGTGGCGTGGGTGGATTGAATGTTTGGCAATTTCTAAAAAAACGGAGGGCATGCCTGGAGTGGCATGCCCTCGCGTAATTATTGAAGGGATGGATTTTACAATTTCTGGAGTTCCTTCAAAGCCTTGGCCTTTTTCTTCTCTGCCTTGATGCGGTCTTTCTCGGCTTTCTCGGCTTGCTTCTTCAACTTCTTCTGCTGCTTGATTTCTTTCTCGCGGGCTTTCTCGGCCTTGCGGGCTTCCTTCCTGGCTTTTTCAGCCTCTTTCTCTTTCTTCTTCAGTTCTTTCTCCTTCTTTTTCTGCTCCTTCTCTTGCTTCTTGAACTCCTTTTCTTTTTCCTTTTGCTCTTTCAAAAGTTGTTCGGCCTTTTGCTTCTCAAGTTTGGCTTGCTCAAGTTGCTCGGCGCGGATGCGCTGCTCCTCGGGAGTGAGTTCTCCTTGGGGGGACACGGCTTGCGCCATGACGCAGACGTTGCAGACGAAGGCGGCTGCCAAAGTCATCAATACTGTCTTGATTCTCATATCTTTTATTTTTAAAGTTATACGATACTGCAAAATTAATAAAATGTTTATTTCTATTGCTATTTCTTTTTAAATATTTTTCATTTCCAATGCCACTTTTATTCTTATTTCACAGATGCAAGTGGCACCGACAATAAAAAAAAAACCAAAAATTGCCTTTTTATATCTCGCTCTCCCGACATCCCATTCTCTCCCATCCACTCCCATTCTCTCTCATCCTCTCCCATAAATATGAGCAAAATAGCACAGCCTATACACCTTAAAAGCCCACAAACTGGGATGGTTTCCTGTCAGATGCCGTCGCAGCAGTTTTCCTGCCATGCGATATACAATCCTCGGCACCCATAGCAGCCGCCACTTGCTGAGTCGCTCGCTCAAAGCCAACAGACGGGAATAACCTTGCAATTCATTGCGAAAAGCATATAGGGTGCGCAGTCCCTCGTCGGTCTTGTCCATGAAGCGGGCGTTGGTCTCGAAAACATGAAACCCTAATGGGTTGTCGATGTGATGGATGAGAATGCCGACTTCTTTCAACGTCTTGCCATAGAGCACGTCCTCGTAACCGTAGTGCTTGAAACGCTCGTCAAGCGGATGGCGCAACATGATGGCACGCTGCACCATGAAGTTGGAGGTGTGGAAATGGGCGTGGGGGGCGTGCGACCGCCAGGCGCAACTTTGCTGGTCGAGGCACGACACTTCGTAGGCTTGGCGAAGGTTGTCGGTGGAATGGCGATATGATGGTTCGATGGTGTATCCGCCGCAGACGATGGGCTTGTCTTGATGGGGGAGGTAGTTGCGGATAAAGTTTGGAGAAATCACCTGCATGTGACTGTCGATGAACAGCAGATGTTCGTATTGCGCCGTGCGGGCGAGGAAATTCCTGATGGCTGACCTCCCCACGTTTTCTTTGCGCACGATATATCGTGTATGGGGAAAAGAGGTCATCGCTTGGTTGGCTGCTACAGTATCGGCATCCGTGGAGCCGTCGTCGGCGACCAATATCTCAAATGCGAGGCCTTCAATGCTACTGCCTTCCGTGGCGAGCGCATGCACCAGTTCCACGCACACATTGTTGTAGGTGGGAATCAGAATGCTGAGTGATGTTGTCGCTGTGCCCATCGCCATAATCGCATCAATAATGGTTTTTATTAATAGTCTGCTGCAAATTTACAAAACTTTTGCCATTTTCCAATATCTAGAATATCTAGAATATCTAGAAAATCTAGAAAACCTCAAAAAAAAAAAAAACGTCGGACCTCTCGGCCCGACGATGCTTTCTTGCTTGTTCGTAGAGAATTACTCAGCAACAGCAGCAGCAGCGCTGTCAGCAACTTCCTCAACAGCAGCAGCGGCGCTATCAGCAACTTCCTCAACGGCAGCAGCAGCGCTGTCA
>CAMKSZ010000077.1 GCA_946415525.1 uncultured Prevotellaceae bacterium
ACTCTGTGGTGGGTGGTGCCATCGATACAAGATTCATGCCGGCCATCCTCAAGGGCGTCATGGAGCGTATGGAGCAGGGACCGCTCACGGGTAGTTATGCCCGCGACGTGCGCGTGATCGTTTACGATGGTAAGATGCACCCGGTTGACTCCAACGAACTTTCGTTCATGCTCGCTGCAAGAAACGCTTTCTCAAAGGCGTTCAAGGATGCTGGACCGAAGGTGCTGGAGCCTATCTACGACCTGGAGGTGCTCGTGCCTGCCGACTACATGGGTGATGTGATGGGCGACTTGCAAGGACGCCGTGCCATCATCATGGGTATGGACAGCGAGGCTGGCTATCAGAAACTGAATGCCAAGATTCCTCTCAAGGAATTGGCTAACTACAGCATCGCTCTCAGTTCGTTGACGGGTGGACGTGCTTCTTTCACCACCACGTTCTCAAGTTACGAACTGGTGCCCAACGACATCCAGCAGGCACTCATCAAACAGCATGAGGCTGAATTGGCTGAGGAAGATTAATCCCTTACGAATATTTTCAAGGCATCCAACCATTTGGTTGGATGCTTTTTTTGAGTATGGCATAATGAAGTTGTTTTGGCGTGCTTGTTTGTACCGCGTTACTTTTATGGGATTTTCTTTGATAAAATGTAAGCAAAATGGACGTTTTTAAGAAATTTTGTACTAATTTTGCAACCGAAAAATGGAAATGAAAAGATGAAAATAGGTTTTGACAACGATAAATATGTGAAGATTCAGTCTGAACATATTAGAGAGCGTATCTCGCAGTTTGGTGGAAAACTTTATTTGGAACTGGGGGGGAAACTTTTCGACGACCATCATGCGTCGCGTGTCCTGCCGGGATTCCAGCCTGATAGCAAGTTAAGTATGTTGCAGCAGTTGTGCGACAGTATCGAAATCGTCATCGTCATCAGTGCTGAGGATATCGAAAGCAACAAGACACGGGCTGACCTTGGCATCGCTTACGATGAGGACGTGCTGAGACTTCGAACCGCTTTCATGGAACGGGGCTTTATGGTGGGATCTGTCGTCATTACTCACTACAAAGGACAGAGGTCTGCCGATAATTTCCGACTCCGACTGCAACGGATGGGCATCAAAACCTATATCCATTATCTCATTGAAGGATACCCGCACAATGTGGCTCTGATTGCTTCAGACGAGGGCTTTGGCAAAAACGACTTCGTGGAGACGGAGCGCCCTTTGGTCATTGTCACTGCTCCAGGACCGGGTAGCGGAAAGATGGCGGTATGTCTCAGTCAACTTTATGGGGAAAACAAGCATGGGGTGCATGCTGGTTATGCCAAGTTCGAGACGTTCCCCGTGTGGAGCCTGCCGCTGAAGCATCCTGTCAATGTCGCTTACGAGGCTGCAACAGCCGACCTCAACGACGTGAACATGATCGACCCCTTCCATCTGGATGCTTATGGCAAGGTGGCGGTTAATTACAACCGGGATATCGAGATCTATCCAGTGCTCAATGCGCTCTTCGAAAGCATTTATGGGGAGAATCCTTACAAGTCGCCTACCGACATGGGAGTCAATATGGTTGGGTTCTGCATCTGCGACGACGAGGTGTGTCGAAAGGCATCGGAGGCGGAAATCATTAGGAGATATTATGCTGCTACCAATAAATTGGCTGATGGGGCTTGCAACGACAGCGAGGTGCACAAAATACAGATGCTCTTCAACCAACTGAAAATCTCTACCAACAATCGTCGCGCCACTGTGGCTGCCAACGAACGGAAAATGAAAAGCGGACATACGTCTGCTGCCATCGAACTGGCTGACGGCACCATCATCACATCGCAGTCAAGCCCGCTCTTGGGATGCTGCGCGGCGCTCTTGCTGAATGTCACCAAACATTTGGCGGGCATCGACCATCAGGTGAAACTGATTCCGCAGAGTATGATCGAACCCATCCAAAAGACAAAGATAGAATATTTGGGTGGCAAGAACCCGAGACTGCACACCGACGAGGTGCTCGTTGCGCTATCGGCTCTTTCTCCTCACAGCGACAACTGTCGGAGGGCGTTGGAATGTTTGCCTCAACTTCGTGGCGCCCAAATCCACTGCACAGTGATGCTGAGCGAAATCGACCGCAAGATTCTCAAGAAATTGGGGTGCGACCTCACTTGCGACCCTGTCAGAAAATCTTCGCAAAAAGATTGATGTCCATGGTGTCTTTACCTAATGGACTTTCAAGGCTTTTCAAAATGGTATAATCGAATGGCTTATGGAGAATCTGACTAAAGAAGTATGCAAGATAGCGCAAAAGGCGGGTTTGTATATTGCCGGTGAGCGCAAACGCTTCCATGAAGAACAGGTGGAGCGCAAACATGTCCACGACTACGTGTCGTATGTCGATAAGACTTCTGAGCAAATGATTGTCGAGGCTCTGCAAGGATTGCTGCCCGATGCGGGATTCGTCACGGAGGAGGGGTCGGCGGATTACCATGATGAACGTTATTGTTGGGTGGTGGACCCGCTCGATGGCACAACCAATTTTATTCATGGCTTTCCTCCTTACTGCGTGAGTATCGCCCTTTGCCGGGGGAAGGAAATATTGCTGGGCGTGGTCTATGAGGTGACTTCCAGCGAGTGTTTCTACGCTTGGAAAGGGGGCGGGGCATGGTGCAATGATGTCAGGATGCATGTTAGCGAGCGGAAGATTGCTGATGCGTTGCTGTGTCTGCAACTGCCTTACGATAGCGACGCCTATTGCTCCATGGCGCAATATCTGTTGGGCTGTTTCTATGGACGTGCGGCGAGTGTCCGCATGATAGGGTCGGCGGCCATTGCTTTGTGCTATGTGGCGGCGGGAAGGCTCGACGCCTACGCCGAGAAATTCATTGGTCGGTGGGATTATATGGCGGGGGCTTTGCTGGTGCAGGAGGCTGGTGGTCTTGTCACTGATTACGAGGGTAAGGCTGATTTCACGCTGGGCAACAGTATCGTGGCTTCCAATGGATGTGTGCAGCAAGATTTGTTGGAGGCGATTGCCAAAAAATGATTGTTCTTTTCTTAAAGTAGGAAGAAGAGAGATACGCCAACACATGAAATGATGGCGCCGACGACACTCTTGGAGGTGATGGGCTGGCCGAATAACCAGCGCGAAGGCAACAGGATGAGGATGGGGGTGAGGGCCATCAAGGTGGAGGCGATGCCGGCGGCGGTGTACTGAACGGCCATTAGGGAGAACCCCACGCCAATGAAGGGACCGGAAAAAACAGCCACGAGCATGGCGGCTAACCCTCGATGCTCGTGTATGCTCGAACGAAGACGGGGTAGTTCGCCTCTAAATAGCATCCATAGGGAAAAACACAAAAAGCCTGCTACACAACGAATCATGTTGGAACCAAATGGTAGATAGTTTTCTACGGCTCCGAGTAGTTCTTCGGGCACTTCTGTAGTGTAGTGGTCAACTCCTACCTTGCTGAGCACTAATCCGACGCCTTGGCCCATGCCGGCGCCGATGCCGTAGAGGATTCCTTTCGGAGGGAGGGTCAACTTCACCTTGTGGTGACTGTCTCGATGGAATACGGAGATGGCGATGCCGGTGAGCGTGACGGTCATGGCGAGAAGGGTGCTCCACGACAATGTTTGGCCGAGCATCACCCATGCCGTGAAAGCGGCAAACAGTGGGGCGAGGGTCATGAATAATTGTCCGTAGCGTGAACCAATGGTGAGGTAACTATTGAACAAGCACCAGTCGCCGAAAAAATAGCCTACCACGCCCGACAGCAAAAGCCAACTCCATGTGGTGGCGCTGGCATAGAGGGGGTAGGGCTGACCGAAGACGACGTACATCAATAGAGCGGAGAGGAGCAGGGCGATGCCCATACGCCAAACATTCATCACAAAGACACCTAATCGACGGCTTCCAATCTCGCTTGAGAGGGCGGCTACAGTCCAGGAGCAGGCTACTCCTAAGGAAATGATTTCTCCTAAAAATTTCATTGTTGCTTGTTCAAGATGCGAAGGTAACGCAAACTATGAAAAGTACAAAACAAAATGGACTTTTATTCTACATGTGGTTCATTTTTCATCCTATTTTTGCGTGGGTATCACCATCAAGAAGCCTCCACGGGCTTGGCAGGTCATTTCTTGGGGGATGGGTGCTGCGGTTTGGATGTCCCAAGGTGTGTCGCCTTTGCCACTGTCGGCGAAAATGGTGGCGAGATGCCCTTTGCCCAAAAAGCGGAGGTCGAGGGTCAATGTCTTCGTTTGGTCGGTGCCGTTGATGCCGGCAACATACCAGGTATTGCCGCTGCGGCGGGCAAGGATGGCGTATTCGCCAGGATGGCCGCCTACGAGGCGGGTGTCGTCCCACACCACGGGCAACTGGCCGAGGAATTGCTGCACTTCCTTGGGTTGGGAAAGGAAACTTTCTGGACGGTCGGCCAAATGCTGGATGCCTGATTCGAATAGCACGGTTAGTGCCAATTCATGGGCGTGGGTGGTGATGTGGGGGTGTTGTGAGTCGGAGAAGGCGCAGGGGGTGTAGTCCATAGGACCGACAACGTTGCGGGTGAAGGGAAGGGTGGCATTGTGCGCGGCGGCTTTGGCGGTGAAGGTGGGCACGTTGTTGTACCATTCCGCACCATAGACGGCTTCCGTGGTGAGCATGTGGGGGTAGGTGCGCTGCCATCCGCGGGGAAGCGTGGCACCGTGGAAGTTGACTGTCAGGTGGTGGCGGGCGGCACATTCCAAAAGGTCGATGTAGTAGTCCATGTTCATTTGGTTGTCGCCGGAGAAAAAGTCAATCTTCACGCCGGTAATGCCCAATCGTTCACACCAGGCAAACTCGCGCTCGCGGTCTTCGGGCTTGTTGAGGCGGTATTTGGGGCCGGGGGCGCCGTTTACCCATCCTACCGACGAGTTATACCATATCATGGGGTGGATGCCTTGGCGTGTGGCATACTCGATGGCGTCTTCTATGCGTTTTCCGTCTTTCATCTCGTCCCATTCGGCATCGATGAGTACGTAGGGAAGGTGTAACTTGACGGCAAGATCGACATATTTCTTAATAATGTTGTAGTCGTTGGATCCGTGGTTATAGGCCCAATAGACCCAAGCGGCGACACCTGGGTGAATCCAACTGGTGTCTGTCAGTTGACTGGGATTGCTCAAGTCGGTGACGAGGGTGGAGGCGACAACGTCGGCAAGAGAACCGATGATGGCGACGCGCCATGGGGTATGCCAGTTGCCGTCCAAGGTGGTCTCATTTTGGGCGGCGACAACGCGGAATAGGTCGTCGGAGGTATCGTTGTGTAGTGAGGAGGCGCTCATGCCGCGCTCGATATTGGCTTCGGTGAGGAGGACGAACACGCCATCGGTTGGTTCAAGCAAGGCGGGATAGGCCCAATGGTGGTCCTTGCTTGCTCCTGTCGTGCTGAGTGGAAAAAGGGCTTCATAGGCTTCTGTCCAACGCTGCATCCATCGGCGGGTACCTTCCTCGATACGGTAGGCGGTGTGCTCTTGGGGTGGACGTGTCACTCCCGACAATTCGTAGCGGAAGGCGATGCCGTCGTTGAAGAGACGGATGACGAGGCGAACGCCTTTCTCTATTTCTGCCACATATTCGCGCCCTCGGTTGGTGCAGTGGCGTCGCTTGCCGGATAGCATCTCGTAATCGACTGAAACAGACTTGGAGTATTTGGGACGTGCGGCAATGGCTTGAGGGGACGAAATGCCGGTCGAGGCGATGTTTAACACGGGTTGGCCGCCATACCGTATTTGGTATTCTCCTGCGTTCACGGTGAGGGTGATGCGCCTGTTGGGTGAACTGATGGGGCGGGCGGCGTGGGCGGTGCAGCACCAAAGGGCTGCGGCTAAAAGGAGGGTTGGAAGATATTTCATACTACAAAGATAACGTATTTTTTCCATTTGGCAATTGCGTTGTTGTATCTGTTTTTCACTTACTTGATTACTCTGATACATATTATAAGGTTTAAGATACACTTACATGGATTGGAAGACCTCGTTTTTTGCTATTTTTGCGAAAAATTTTTAGTTTATGAAGCAGTTTGAGCGAATTTTTACATGCGGGCGCCGGTGGCGGCGACTGCTCGTTGGTGGCTTGTTGGGTGGTGTGGCTTTCTTTGCTGCACCGATGTCGATAATGGCACAGAATCCTTTTGTGCAGACTTGGTTTACAAGCGACCCGGCACCGATGGTCCATGATGGTAGGATGTATGTCTATACTGGACACGACGAGGATGGGGCTGACTTCTTCTGGATGCAGGAGTGGAGGGTCTATTCTTCGGAGGACATGGTCAACTGGACCGACCATGGATCGCCATTGGCATTGGAAAGTTTTTCTTGGGCTGACGACAGGGCATGGGCGAGCCAGTGCATTGAGCGCGATGGTAAGTTCTTCTGGTATGTCTGTGCTCATTCTCGTTTGTCGAAGGGCATGGCAATTGGTGTGGCGGTGGCGGATTCGCCGACAGGACCGTTCCGCGATGCTATCGGAAAACCGCTCTTCGAGAACGGCAGTTGGGATCATATCGACCCGACCGTGTTCATCGACGACGATGGTCAGGCATGGCTGTATTGGGGCAATCCAAGGGTGTATTATTTGAAACTCAATCGCGATATGGTCTCCTATGAGGGCGAACTGGGGATGCTTCCCATGACGGAGCAGGCGTTCGGGTCGCCGGCAATGAACGAGCGCGAACAGGGTAAGCAATATAAGGACAGTTATGTCGAGGGACCATGGATTACAAAGCGCAAAGGGGTCTATCAACTGCTTTATGCGGCTGGTGGGGTGCCGGAGCACATTTCTTATAGTACGGCGCCTTCGCCTACGGGACCGTGGACCTATAAAGGGGTGGTTATGCCGCTGTCGGACACGGGGTCCTTCACCAATCATTGTGGCGTGGCTGATTTCAAGGGGCATAGTTATTTCTTCTACCATACAGGGAAATTGCCTGGCGGTGGTGGCTTCGGCAGGAGCGTGGCTGTCGAGGAGTTTAAATATAATCCTGATGGCTCGTTCCCTGTTATCCAACCTTCGCAAGAAGGGGTGCAGCCCGTGGAAACATTCTCCCCTTACCGTCGGGTGGAGGCTGAGACGATGGCTTTCTCCAAAGGGGTGAAGACGGAGCAGAGTGCTGAGACGGGGGTATATGTCTCCGACATACACAATGGCGATTATATCAAGTTGCAGGCGGTGGATTTCGGACAGAAAGTGCCACGCACCTTCACGGCAAGGGTGGCAAGCGCTTTGAGGGGCGGTGCCATCGAGTTGCACATAGATAGCGTCAACGGAAAAATGCTGGGGCGCATGAGAGTGGATGGAACTGGTGGTTGGGAGAATTGGACTTCCATCACTACAGACCTGACGGCTTGGACGACGGGTGTCCATGACCTTTACTTGACGTTCTCTGGAAGAAAAGGACCTAAGTTGTTCAATTTCGACTGGTGGGAAATTCGTGGCTTGGAACAGTGCAACATGCCGCTTTTCCAAACAAAATATACGGCCGACCCGGCTCCGCTTGTGGTAGGCGATACGCTCTTCCTCTTCACTTCGCACGATGCTTCGCCTGAGGATATTCCCGACCTCAACGAGAAAAATTCCGCTGGATTTTTCATGTACGACTGGTTGCTCTATTCTACTACCGACATGGTCAACTGGACGGAGCATGGGGCTGTGGCTTCTTTGAAGGATTTCTCATGGAGAAGCCGTGAAAATGGGGCTTGGGCTATCCAATGCGTGGAACGCAACGGCAAATACTATCTCTATGCACCGCTTCATGGACATGGCATCGGGGTGCTGGTGGCTGACTCGCCCTATGGTCCTTTCCGCGACCCGCTGGGCAAACCGCTTATCTGGCAGCGCGAACATTGGGATGACATCGATCCGACGGTGTTCACCGACGACGACGGTCAGGCGTATATCTATTGGGGCAATCCGAATACGTATTATGCGAAACTCAACGACGACATGATTTCGCTCAAAGGCGATATCGTCAAACTCGATTACCATATTGAGCACTATCAAGAGGGACCTTGGTTCTACAAGCGCAATGGGCATTATTACTTGCACTATGCCACAACGTGCTGCCCGGAGGCCTTGGGCTACGCAATGAGCGACAGTCCGACAGGACCGTGGACAAGCAAGGGGTATGTCATGCGGCCGACGCAGCGTGATAGGGGAAACCATCCCGGTGTCATCGACTTCAAGGGGCACTCTTATATTTTTGGACAAAACTACGACTTGATGCATCTCGACACGTTTGTGCACCATGAGCGCAGGTCGGTGTCGGTCACAGAAATCAAATACCGTCCCGACGGCACCATCGAGGAGGTGCCTTACTGGCTCGACCAGAACCCGGTGGGGCAGTTGGAGTGGCTCAATCCTTACCGTCGTGTCGAGGCTGAAACCATGGCTTGGGGCTATGGCTTGAAGTCGGCCAAGATGGGCATAGAGAATACTGGAGTGGTGGCGGACATGCCGGAATCTACCGGACGGCGCAACATGTATGTCACTAACTTGAATGGAGGGAAGTACATCCGTCTGCGTGGCGTGGACTTTGGCACCAAAGGTGCAAAGAAGTTCATCCTGACGGCTGCTGCCGAGGGGGCGTGCTCGGCTTCGTTGCACATCGATGCGCCTGATGGCGCTGTCATCGCGTCCCTCAAGGTGTCATCTACTGGGAATATCGACCGCTATAAGGAGTTTTCTGCCAAGGTGAGTGGTGCCTCAGGTGTTCACGACCTTTACATCGTAATCGACAAATCTGACGGCGACATCCGCTTCGATAACTGGATTTTTAAATAAAAAGGCCATCCCTATCTCAAAATCTAGTATATCTAGTATATCTAGAAAATCTAGAAAATCTAGAATATCTAGTAAATCTAAAAAAAGCATCACCCCTAATAAAATCTCAAAATTCAGATTAATGAATAAAATCCTTTCTTGTGTCGTGGCTATGCTGTCGGTCGTGACGGTGTCTTATGCCCAAACCGACACTATCGATATTAGTGGCAACAATACTTCATCCAGTTATGTCACTTATGAGAAGGCTCTTACCATATCGGCAACAAAGACGGTCGATGTGTTGATGGCGAGATATGCTTATTTCAATTCCAAGATATCTGGCAATGGCACGCTGCGACTGCATGCCGGTGGCGAAAGATGCTATCTCGGCACGGCAAAAGGGGCTTCATATCCCGACTGGACGATGTTCAAGGGCGATGTCCACATCTTTCCCTATAAGGAGAACTCTCCTTCTGCTGGCTTCTACGGAGTGGTGATGGCGCATGGCGGCAAGACTTTCTCTGTCGAGGATGTGGAGGGAAGCCTCAAGGGGGGAAAGGTGAACATCATGATGCAGAACAATCGGGTGACGCTCCACGAGGATGCGGTGCTTGTCTGCGAAAGTGGGACAAGGGGCTTCCGGTTTGGTGAGTTGCAGACGATGCCGGGGTCGCTGATCCAGGGCTACATGAAAAAGGGTTCCTACAATTCTTATTTCCTCGTGGGGTGTCTTGACACGGACGCTGAATTGGCGGGGAAGATAGCGCCGCCTGACTATAGCGACCTGCATCGTGTGGGATTGGTGAAGGAGGGGACTGGCACTTACCGCCTCTCGGGCAATGAAAACTTCATTAGTGGCGCCTTGAGGATTTTGGATGGCCGTGTCCTGGTCGTCAACGATAGGGCGGTGGCTGAGGCAAAGAAATTGCGTGGCGCTACGGGTGGCATGCAAGACTCGGCCAATCCGGTTGTGTTCGTTTTCGAAAAAGGTGTCCTTGGTGGCACTGGAAATGTGGGTGGAACAGTTGACAACTATGGTGTTGTGGAACCTGGCGACGATGGAGTGGGCTCTTTGTGCATCCGCGATTTCACGGCGCAGTCGAGGGCGGCGCATCTCTATGTGCGTCCTGCTTCTGTCTTGAGGTTTAAGGTGGCGTCTGCCAATAGCCACGACCAATTGATGGTGGGGGGCGACGTGCGTTACTATAATATTTGCCAGGATTTCTCCACCAGCGACAAGATGCCGGCGGTGCAGGTCGTCCTCGACGAGGCGGCGGACGTGAAAGTGGGCGATGAGTTCGTCTTGATGACGGCAAAGGGAAAGTCGTCCATGGCGGGGGATTGGCATTTCGACTTGCTGACGCCTGGAAAATATACTTGGGAACTGGTGGAGCGTGAGAGCGAGGAGGGCTTCTCATGGGTGCTTCGGTTGGTCTCTCTGGAGGATGAAGATCCCAATACGCATCCGGATGACGAGGACGATGACGACCAACAGGGGAAAATGGGGGCATATTACGACGATGGCATTGACGACAAGACGGACATGACTTCGCTTCGTGAATATGCTGAGCGCAACGACAAGTGGATTGGGACGGCCATTTCTACTTGGAAGAGCGATATTACCAACGAGAACTTGCCCATCACTCGAGAGACGGGACGGCAGTTTAGTTTGCTGGAACCTGAAAATGAGATGAAGTTCGATGCGTTGCAACCTTCTCAGGGACAATTCTCTTTCGGTGCTGCCGACAACTTGGTGCGCTTTGCCGAACGCCATGAGATGGTGGTGCGTGGGCATTGCTTGGCTTGGCATTCGCAGTTGCCGCAGTGGGTGTCGAGCGATGGGAAGAAGAATGACAAGAACTGGACGCGCGCACAGGCCCTGGATATCTTGCGCAACCATATCAATGCCGTTGTGGGGCATTTCAAGGGCAAGGTGAAGGCTTGGGACGTGGTCAACGAATGTCTTGACGACGACCAGGTGTCGGTGAGGGCGAATCCGGATGGCTATGACTTGCGTACGACGGTGTGGACGAGGGCTATCGGAGAGGATTTCATCGACTCGGCTTTTGTCTATGCCCATAGGGCTGACCCAGAGGCGTTGCTCTATCTCAACGACTATGGAGTGGAGTTCCAGGGCAAGGCGAAGTCCATGGCGTTCTACAATCTGGCGCTCCGCCTCAAGAAGGACGGCATCCCTATCCACGGGGTGGGCTTGCAATGCCATCTTTCCATTGGGGAGGTCGACTCGGTGAAGTTGGAGCGTACCATCCGAATGTTCGCGGATGCGGGTTTGAAATGTGTCATCACCGAACTCGATATGGGAATCCCTTCCACAACGACTGTTAATTTGGAGGAACAGGCGAGGTGTTACCGCGTGGTCACTGATATTGTGCTCAACAACGACAACTGCCCGTATTTCATCATTTGGGGTGTGAAGGATAACGATAGTTGGCGCGACGCTTCCTATCCGTTGCTCTATGATGCGGGATTGGGGAAGAAACCGGCATTTTACGCTGTGCGCTCGGCTTTGCGGCATCGTGCCTTGCTGCGGGAGAAGGATGGCGTGGCACAGGTGCGGTCGGAGGGAAATAGCCTTTCTGAAGTGACCTATGACATCTATGGACGAAGAATGCCCGACGGGCATCTCTTGCCGCCGGGCATCTATGTCCGTGGTGGACGAAAGATGGTGGTGCCGCGGAGATAAATGGTCCGCGGCGCGTCCTTAGACATTCTCGCGGTGAATCACCGACCCGCTGGCTTGATGGGTGGCAAGCACCAGCACTTCTGCTATTTGTACGTGCTCGGGGGCGGAGGCGGCGTAGAAGGCTACGTCGGCGATGTCGTCGCCATTAAGGGGGGTGATGCCTTGATATACCTTGTCGGCTCGCTCTTGGTCGCCATGGAAGCGGGTGACGCTGAAATTGGTTTCCACCAGACCGGGTTTCACGTTGGTGACGCGCACTGCCGTTTCGGCGACGTCGATGCGCAGGCCGTCGGTGATGGCTTTTACGGCGGCTTTCGTCGCACAATACACGTTGCCGTTGGCGTAGGCGGCGTCGCCGGCCACGCTGCCGATGTTAATCACATGGCCGTGGTTGCGCTCTACCATGGCGGGGACGATGAGGCGGGTCATGGTCAACAGACCCTTGATGTTGGTGTCGATCATCGTGTCCCAATCGTCAAAACTACCCATGTATTCTTTTTCCAAGCCTAAGGCGAGGCCGGCGTTGTTGATGAGCACGTCAATCTCGCGCCAGCGCCCTTCCAAACTATCTACTGCGGCGGCGCAGGCTTGGCGGTCGCGCACGTCGTATAGCAATAGGCATACTTCCGCTCCTTCTTGTTCGGCGGCATTTTTCACGGCTTCGAGTCTTTGGGCGTTGCGGCCTGTGAGCACGAGGTCGTAACCGCCCTTGGCAAAGCGGCGGGCGCAGGCTTCGCCGATGCCGCTCGTGGCTCCTGTAATCAATGCAATTTTCTTTCTCATTTGACAAATAATATAGTGGGGTTTCTACTTTATGCTTCTGCTATTTATTTCCCTGTCATGATTTGCAGCACCATCTCGTCGGTCTGCTGCATGGCCTCTGCACCGATACTGGTGAGGTTGTGAATGCTGCGGTCAACGTCGTCATCGACGATGCCTTCGGCGGCGGTCACGCAGCGGCCTTCCATCGAGAGAAGGGCGGAGAGCAGCGCCGTACTCACGCCGGAGCAGATTTTCAATGAGCAGGAGGGTTTGGCACCGTCGCAGATCATGCCGGTCAGGTTGGCAATCATGTTTTTCACCGAACGGCAGAT
>CAMKSZ010000078.1 GCA_946415525.1 uncultured Prevotellaceae bacterium
GACACCCTGATTAAGAGTCAGGTGCTCTACCAACTGAGCTACGGGTGCATCCTTAAACAATTCCTCTGTTTCTGAATTGCGGTTGCAAAGGTAGCGCTTTTTTTGTATTCTGCAAAATTTTGGGGACTTTTTTTTAGTTTTTTCTCGTTTTTATTGCAAATAGAGCGATTGGAAGAGGTAAAAATGCATAATACAGGCAGTTTTTTCTTTCTCTGAAGTCCTAATCGTACTTGAATTTGTTTTATTGGGCTTTTTATAGGGGAGAAGCCACATTGTGGTGTCTCTTCAACTGCGAGTCAGGTTCTATCATTTTTCGCTGATGTGTATATCTGGCCCTGGGGTGTTGAATCCTATTTGCTCTTTGCCAAAATACCCGAGACCTTCGATTTGGTTGCCCCGTATGGTATATCCGTCGGTGGCGGCATCAAGATAGATAGGGAAGCATCGATCGTTGGTGGAGTAGGGGGCCGGGGCATGCTGTCCAATGAGATTGTTACTTATTTCGGAGTTGGGTTGACATGAAAGGGTATAGATGGCCCCAGCATCGTATAATTGCCGTGCATAGTCTTTCACCGTGTTTCCTGTGATGCGGTTATTGCGCATGCCCGTTTGTTTTGGTGTCCATCCCCATCCTACACAGATGCCAGAGTAGTTGACGCCATCCACTTGGTTGTTGGAAATATTGATGTCTTGCACATAGCCGCATCCGATGGCCACGGCACCCCAATCCTCGGTGGTGGCATTTTTGATATGATTGGACAGGATGCGTAAATGCTTGCATAGAGGAGCGAGGTCGTCATAGGGACGGTGTACCTCGAGTGGACTTTCTGCAAATGAGCCAGCCAATATGGCAGTTCCTCCGATATTAGTGAATCGGCAGTCGCTCACTTCGCAGTTGTCAATACCTATGGCGAAGTCGAGAGCGGTGGCGCCTAAAAAATTGAAGTGGCATTGGCTGACTTTTACATTAGTGGCCCAGCGAATGCCAACTGCTGCAACAGGTCGTTCTATCCATGCTTGGTTTTCGAGGGTGGCAGCCCACGGAAGGCCCTCTTTCGCGAGTTTGTAGGCATCGATAAGCGGAAATCCGCCTTGCAGGGTGACGTGCCCTTGGTGCTGAGGACGGTTCCAACAGGCATTCTCAAAAGTGAGACCTTGAAGTGTAAAGTGTTTCACGGGATGTTGCGGCGTGCCTTCCAACCTGACGAGTTGCTCAATGCCATTGTGTTGCTCGGTGGTGCGTAGCAGGAAGGCGCTATTTCCTTTTTCACCGCCGACAACGGGTTGGGGCCAAGGGTGCTCGAATTCCAGACGGCTCTCGGGTTCCATGAATGTGAGGTCGGTTTGGCTACCCCTGACGGTCATTTCCTTGACGCGGAGGATGGCGATGGCCCATCGTTGCTGGAGCAGCATTTCCAAATGGGGCGTTTCCCTCACTGCCAAGGGGGGAGTGGGTATGGTGATGCAGCGATTCTCCTTATCGAAGTGTAGGATGCGCAGCATGCCTTCTTGTGGGAACAGTTGGGTGTGCTTTTGGGGTGGGTCGCCGCATAGCACTGCACCTTCTTCGCCGATGATGACAGTGGGAGAATCGGCTGTGCCACTGTCCTCAGGACGGATAAACAGTGGTTCTACCATGTAGTAATGTCCAGCCTTCACTCGGATGGTGATGCCGCCTGCGCAGCGAGGGTCGCCAAGGCGGCGCCATTCACGTGCTTGGCGTAGTGCTTCGTGTATGCTGCCTCCAGGGGTTACAATGATGTCGCCTGCACAAGCAAACAGGGTATGAAGCAGGAGGAGGGTAAGAATAGCCGATGTTTTTTTCATATTATAGGGTGTCAAAGATGGTTGGACAAGAGGTTCGTTATGCAAAATTAGGAAAAAAACGTCATCTTGCAAAATTCTCAAGCCCTTTTTCATTGCATGAAGCCAAGGGAATGACATGCAAAGTTGTTTATCTTCTGATACAGCCATGGCGAATCATGCTCAACAAATGGCCAATCTTTTGACAGCAAGTGAAAAAATGTGATTTGCACAAAGACTTTTCCATATCATGATTTTGGCTGAATTGTCATCAAGAATTTAAACTTTCCATTCCGCCGAGCGTCAAAAAGATATGAAATATCTTTATCTATTGATTATCGCTGCCATTGTAGGCACATTCCTTTCATGCAAGGAAGAGAGTAAGAAGCCACAAGAAAAAGAACAGGCGCATAATAAAGTCATGGTGGTGGGCAAACACGACATGACACTCTATCATGAATATAGCGCACGTTTCACTGGTCGACAAATAGTGGAAATACGTCCTCAGGTGACTGGCAAAATCACCCATATTTCTATCAATGAGGGCGACAAGGTGAGGAAGGGGCAGATACTTTTCGTCATCGACCAAGCACCTTACTTGGCGGCCATGCGAGATGCCATAGCCGCTCGTAAGATGTGTGAGGCCAAATTGGCCACGGCGCGAATGAACTACAATAACGAGGTGAGGCTGAAGGAGAGCAATGTGGTGTCGGACTTTTCGGTGGATGCAATGCGCAATGCCATGCGCGAGGCAGAAGCCGCTCTCGCACAGGCGCAAGCAAGGGAAACGGAGGCCAATAACAACCTGGCTTATACTACAGTGAAAAGCCCCCTCAATGGGGTGGCTTCGATGATACCGTGGCATGTGGGGGCATTGGTAAACAGCAATATAAGCGAACCATTGGTGACTGTAGCCGACGACCATGAGGTATATGCCTATTTCTCCATCTCCGACACTGAGGCCATGTCCTTGGTCAAGGAGTATGGCTCCATGGACTTGTTCGTTGCTCACGCTCCCTCGGTAAGTCTGAAGTTGGGCGATGGTGAAGAATATAAGAGTGAGGGCAGAATTACGGCTGTCAGTGGGACGGTGAACGCTGCCACTGGTGCCATCACATTAAGGGCTACATTCCCCAATTCACAACATCTGCTCCATGATGGCGGGAGTGGGACCATACAGATGCCTATCCGCCGCAATGATTGCATTGCCATCCCACAAGAGGCAACCTACGAATTGCAAAACCGAGTGTTTGTTTATAAGGTGGTGAACGGCAAGACCAAGGCGGCTCCTGTGACCATCTTCCCGCAAAACGATGGCCACAACTATATTGTGGTGGATGGGCTTGACGTGGGCGACTCCATCGTGGCTGAAGGGGCTGGATTGCTAAAGGAGGGGGTGACGATATGCAAGTAAGGACTTTCATCGACCGTCCCATCCTTGCCGGGGTCATTTCTGTGCTGATGGTGCTTTTGGGGTTCATTGGCTTGGTGCATCTTGCCTTGGAACAGTTCCCAGAAATTGCACCACCGACAGTTCGCATCAACGCCAACTACACCGGCGCCAATGCAGAGACGGTGCAAAAGAGTGTCGTGGTGCCGCTCGAGGAGGCCATCAACGGTGTGGAGGGGATGATGTACATGTCATCGACGGCTTCCAATACGGGCAGCGCCTCCATTTCTGTCTTCTTCCGTCAGGGCACCGATCCCGACATGGCCATGGTCAATGTGCAGAACCGTGCAGCCACTGTGCAGGGACGGTTGCCGAGCGATGTGGTGAAAGGTGGACTGACAGTGCGTAAAAGACAGACGAGCAACATCAAGCAACTTACTGTCTATAGTGCTGACGGCACCTTCGACAGAACTTTCTTGGCCAATTACACGAAAATCAATATCGAACCGCGACTCTCGCGCATCGCCGGTGTGGGCGATGTCAATGTCATCGGGGCAGACTATTCCATGCGTATCTGGCTCGACCCCCAGAAGATGGCGGCCTATGGCATCACGCCGGCTGATGTCAACAAAGTGCTGGACGAGCAAAATGTGGAGGCGGCTACTGGTACGTTGGGGGCTGACTCAGAGAATACTTTCCAATATGTTCTGAAATACCGTGGGCGTTACGAGGAGGAGCAGGGCTACGAACAGATGGTGGTCCGCTCGTTGCCCAATGGTGATGTGTTGCGTATCGGTGACATCGCGAAGGTGGAACTGGGGGCGCAAAGTTATAATTTCATAGGTGAGACCAATGGGCATCCTGGGGTCAATATCATGATCAATCAGGTGGCGGGGTCGAATGCCAATGAGATTATCACAGAAATAGACCGTGAGGTGGAGCAGATACGCAAAGACTTGCCTCCAGGAGTGGTCATCGAGGACCTTGAATCGAAAAAGGACTTTCTCGACGCCTCTATCAAGAGCGTGCTGCGTACGCTGTTCGAGGCCATGGTACTGGTCATACTGGTGGTTTATCTTTTCTTGCAGAGTTTTCGTTCCACCATCATTCCCACCATCGCCATCGTGGTGTCGTTAGTGGGTACGTTGGCGGTGCTCTACATCATCGGTTTCTCGCTCAACATGCTCACGCTCTTTGCTTTGGTGCTGGTCATAGGCACCGTGGTTGACGATGCCATTGTTGTCGTCGAGGCCGTGCAGGCTCAGTTTGATGCCGGCAGCCGTTCTGCCTACGATGCCACCGTGAATGCCATGAATGGTATCACATCTGCTTTGGTCACCACTACGCTTGTATTCATGGCGGTATTCATTCCAGTATGTTTCATAGGTGGGGTGACTGGGACGTTTTACACGCAGTTTGGCCTCACCATGGCCATTGCTGTGGCGATATCCCTCTTCAATGCCTTGACGTTATCACCGGCTCTCTGTGCCATCCTGATGACACCTCATGCCGACACGGAAAAGGGAGAGAAGATGAGTTTCTCGTCGCGGTTCCATGTCGCATTCGATACCGCTTTTCTCCATTTCGTGGGTGGCTACAAGAAATGTGTGGCGGCGCTGCTAAGGCACAAGTGGTGGCCTGCTTCGCTTGTTGTCCTTGCTATCGTTGGGTTGGCAGCTTTGATGCGCAGCACGAAGACGGGTTTGGTGCCAAGCGAAGACATGGGCACGGTGTTCATCAATGTACAGGCAGCACCTGGAAGTACGCTGAAACAGACCTATGCCATCATGAAGGAGGTGGAAAAGCGCATCAAGGACTTGCCACAGTTGCGCTCCTATTCGTTGGTGGCGGGCACCAGCATGGGCTTTGAACAGTCGGCTTCCCACGGCAATTTCACACTGAAATTGAAAAAATGGGATGAGCGAAAAGAAAAGGAGGACAAGGTGGATGCTGTGATGGAGGAAATATACCGTCGCACGGCCGACATCTCCAATGCCAAAATACAGGTCAACACCCAAGCGATGATACCGGGATTCGGACGTACCAATGGGTTTGAACTCTATGTGCAAGACAAGAAAGGAGGGACTGTAGAGGATCTGCTGCACTACACCAACCAACTGATTGCGGCACTCAACGAACGTGAGGAGATTAGTCGTGCCTTCACCAACTTTTCGTTGAAATATCCACAATACCGAGTTGAGGTGGACGCTGCCTTGTGTAAGCGGCACGGTGTGTCGCCGAGCGATGTGCTCAGTGCTCTGCAAGGATATATCGGTGGCACCTACTCGTCCAACTTTGTCCGGTTCACCAAACTATATCGTGTCATGGTGCAAGCATCGCCCGAATATCGTCTCGACACCGAGTCGCTCAACCGCATCTTTGTGAAAAACAGCCAGGGCGTGATGGCACCGGTAGGGCAATATCTAAAGTTGACGCGCATCTATGGTTCGGAGACGTTGTCTCGTTTCAATTTGTTCCCGAGCATTTCGGTGAGTGGTACACAGGCCGAGGGATATAGTAGTGGCCAGGCCATCGCCGCCATACGGGAGGTGGCTGCCCAACAGTTGCCCGAGGGGTATGGCTATGACTTTGGCGGCATGACACGTGAAGAGGCGACGGCACAGAACACCGCCACGATGGTGTTCATCATTTGCGTGGTGTTCATCTACTTGATTCTTTGCGCGCTCTACGAGAGTCTATTTGTGCCTTTGGCGGTCATCTTGAGTGTGCCGTTCGGTTTGGCAGGCTCCTTCATTTTTGCTACTATATGGGGGTTGGAGAACAACATCTATATGCAGACGGGCTTGATCATGCTGATAGGTTTGCTCTCAAAGACGGCCATCCTCCTGACCGAATACGCTTCGGAGCGCAGGCGACAGGGGATGGGCATCGCAGAGGCGGCATTGGATGCCGCAGGTGTGAGGTTGAGGCCCATTCTCATGACATCGATGACCATGGTGTTCGGACTTCTTCCCATGGCTTTTGCGGCAGGCGTAGGCGCCAATGGCAACCGCTCCTTGGGTGTAGGCACGATTGGCGGCATGCTCATTGGCACCATCGCATTGCTCTTCGTGGTTCCTGTCCTTTTCATCATTTTCCAAAATGTCGAGGAAAAGGTTTTTGGCAGAAAGAAAATGCCTGCTGTGAACAAATGAGAAAGGCGATGCTATCGTTGTCTCTTATTCCACTTTGCTTTCTGAGAAATAATAGTTGCGCAGCGGCATGCTGACAGGCGAGCCTTTCAATGTGACTTGTTCCTGTAAATGGATGTCTGCCGAAGAAGCCCCAATCTTAAGGACGAACGTGCCTGGTTGGATGTTCCATTGGCGTTGGCCTTCATTAGAGTAGTAGCCGAATTGTTCGGTGTAGAGTTTCACTTTCACGGTCTTGCTTTCTCCTGGCTGAAGCGAGACACGTGCAAAGCCTTGCAACTGAATGGGGCGGATATGTTGGTCGTTGGTGGTGGGAGAAAGGTAGATTTGCGCAATTTCGTCGGCGGCTATCTCTCCTGTGTTTTTTACTTCAAATGAGAGGTCCACGCTCTTTTCGTTCGTCGATACTTCCTTGTTCACCTTGAGATTACTATAGGCAAAGGTGGTGTAACTAAGACCATAGCCAAAAGGCCATTCCACACGTGGGTCGGTCTCTGCGGAATAGTTGTAACAGATGGGTTCGTTGATTTCCGTGTTGGGATAACTGACCGAGAGTTTGGCGGAGGGCGATACCTTGCCGAAGAGAATGTCGGCGACGGCATTGCCGCCTTCCTCACCGGGATACCAGGCTTGCACTACGGCGGCACATTTCTCGGCAATGCCTGCTATCACTTGGGCGCGTCCGCCAAAAACCACCAGTACAACAGGTTTTCCTGTCTTTATCAGTTCTTCCACATATTGTTCTTGCTTACCGGGAAGGCGAAGGCCTTTTCTGTCGCGGTTCTCGCCGCAAAGCATCACGTTCTCGCCGACCGCTGCAATGATGACGTCGCTTTCTTGTGCCATTCGCAGGGCTTCTTGCTTGTCTGCCTTTTCACCGGCGTCCACTTTGCGATGCAGCAGGGCATATTCCCAGGCCCGTTCGTCGCCGCCTATGCTGAACTGGGTTTCTATCTCTTCTGTCCAGTCGCAACCTCGCGAGTACATGATGTTCACGCCATCGGGTTTGTGCGACTTCATGCCTTCGAGCAGTCCCACCACATGGGGGTGGTCCAGGTCTTCGGTAATCATTTTCCAAAAATAGGTCATCGAGGGGAAGGAGTAGTCGCCGCACATGGCCCACATCGTGTTGGCATTGGGTCCGGTCAGAAGAATGTTCTTTGTATTTTTTAGTGGCAGGATGCCGTTGTTCTCCAACAGCACCACCGACTGGGTGGCGATGTCGTAGGCCGTCTTGCGCTCCTCTGGGGTGTCGAGGTCGATGCTGCCGTTGCCGTACAGATAGGGCTTGGAATCGAAAAGGCCGGCGCGGAATTTATGCCGAAGCACGTCCTTGACTGCTCGCTCAAAGGCTTCGGGGCGCACCAGTCCTTGATCGAGGCCTTCCTGCAAATGGGCATAGTTGACACCGCGTGGGAAATCTACGTCGTTGCCGCCGTTGATGGCTGCTGCGGCTTTGTGTACGGCATCTTTTTGGTCGGGCAACTGGTCGATGGCGGTGTAGTCGCTTACCACCATTCCGTCGAAACCAACATAGTCGCGCAGGATGTCTGTCAATATTTCGCTGTTGGCCACGCAATTGGTGCCATGGACAGCATGGTAGCCCGGCATCACCACCTTGCTGCCAGCCAGGCGAATCATGGTCTCATGTGGCAAGAGGATTTCTTCCATCAACTCTTTTTCGTCGGCATCGCCTCCGCCGCCATAACCGAGATAGTGTTTCGAACAAGCACCTACACCCTTGCGAAGGTCGCCTTGTTGCAGACCTTTAACAAAGGCGGTACCCATCACGGCAGAGAGATAGGCATCCTCTCCATACGATTCCTCCAGACGGTTGAAACTGGGTGTGCGGCAGACATCAACCATCGGCGAGAGCGACAACACACCGCCCATCTTGCGCAGGGCTGTGCCTGTCTGTAATGTCTTCAGTTCGGCTAATTCGGGATTGAACGAGCAGGCTTGCCCGATTTGCTGGGGATAAATGGTGGCTCCTCGGGTGTTTACTCCCGACAACACTTCCTCGTGGAAGAGGGCGGGAATGCCATTGGGCGTATGGTGCATCAGCCAGTCTTGCATGGCGGCCACACGGTCGCGAAGCACTTCTGGGTTGACGGGTTTCTGACTGGCGTATTGGGAGAAATGGCCGATGCCGTTGGGTATCAATTGCTGGCATTTGGCTGTGTCCAGCGTTCCTTGGGCATCGAAGAAATCATCCATGTATCCACTTCTCAACTGGGCAATGCGCTCTTCTTGCGTCATCTTGCCATAAAGTTCATCGATTTGTTGTTCCATGTCGGTTGCGCTGCATCCTGCCAATATGGCTGCCATGCAAAGGATAGATTTGTTGTTCATTGCTATGTCGTTTATTGTTCTTTTCTTGAGTTGACGGAGATTCGTGGGGGCTATTGACGGGGAGGTTGCCAAACAAACAGTCCCTCTGCTAAAGCCAGAGTGCTGACCAAGTCGAGCAATTCCGTAGGTGGCTGGTAAAGTGTCATGTAGGTGTCGTCGCCACTTAGGGTGAGAAGGGCGTCGGCAGTTTCAAAAAGGAAATGGATTATTTGTGCCCTGGATACGCATTCTGCTATCCATCCGGCCAAAATTTGTGGATTGGGATTTCTTTCCCATCCATTTGTGGGATGGAGCACTTCCATGTCGTAGTAACAATTCAATTTCAACACGATGTTGATGAATTTTGTGCAGAGGATGTCACGCTGTGTCGCTGACAGGTAATATTGTTCTATCTTGAAATATTGCCCCGGACTATGCAAGGGCACTTGTTTGGGCAATAAGTCTATTACCCAATATGGTTTTTCAAGGTAACTGTCTATCGTATCTATGGAGGGCGTTTTCATGGCTGTGGGTTAGATTGGTAAATGGTCACTTCGTTAATCGTCCGTCAAGGCCGTCGAGAAGGATGAAGGCTGCCCAATAATAGGGGTCGCTATAGAGTTTCTTGACATTGTTCTTTTGCGCTCTTTTCTTGCGCGAGGAGATGGCACGGCGGCCTTTCTTCCCTCCCGTCTCTACTTCCATCTCACGCAAGTCGCGTTGTGCACGTCGCAAGGCTTCGTGTTTCCCAACTCCCTCCATGAGGTAATTGTAAAATTTCGACATCAGCAGGCGGGTGGCCATGTCGTCCACTTTCCACAGACTCATCAAAAGGGCACCGGCACCGGCTTTCTTGAATCCTCGCTGCAAGCCGAAGACACCGTCTCCGGTCACCTTGCCCAAACCGGTCTGACATGCCGACAGAACCAATAAATCGAGACCTCGGAGGTCAAGTAGGGAGATTTCTTTGGCGGTCAGCACACCGTCGTCCTCTTCGCTTTGCTGTCGGTCGCCACGGAGGGCGTGGTTGGCTCCTGTGAAGAGTAGGCCCGAGCGGGTTAGGGCTTTGTCGGCGTCATCCAGATTGCCATACATCGACAGAAATTGCAATTTCTCGTCCATGTTGGCATCCTTCACTTCGCTGTCGGTCCAATAGAAACCATGGGTGGCGATGTGGACGATACTGGTGGCGTGGCCGGAGAGTTGCTTGAACGAATGCTCTGTGGCACTGTCGCCGATGTGCAGATCGACAGGGATGTCATGGAGGCGAAGGTTGCCGGCTGTTTCTTCTGCTTCTATTTTCGTGGCTGGCAGGTATTTGGCGGCTCCTTTCAATTCCTTGCGAAGGGGGCGTGGGGTGCCTTTCCCAGAAAGCGTCTTGGTGTCGTATGTCATACCGCCGTAGATGGTGGCAGATGATGGGGCTTTTCGTGTCTTGCCATAGCCCAACGCTATCTCACGGGTCGAGGAAAGACGGTTGAGTTTCCAGCGGTCAGACATCACTTCGCCTTCAAGTCCATCCCATATAGGGAGTGACTCAATGGCTATGTTGTAGAGTTCACCGGCGGGGGCGAAATAGATGCGTTTTGCTTTCTCCAGATAAGGGCTGAGGGGTTGCCAGAGTTTTTCCGAAAGTTTTCTGCTGGTATAGAGTTCCTTGGCTGGAATGGTTTCCATTTGGCGGTCGTCCATGAGGGGGATGAACATAGGGTGGTGGGAATGGTGTTCCACCACAAGGGCAGCATAGCGGCCAGTGCCATCGGTCGAGCGATAGTGGACGAACTCTATGGCGATGTCCTCTGCACGAAGCAGTTGGGCGATGCGGTTCCATTCGATGCGGAGCGGTTGGGTGTAGTTGCCGTATGCTTTCGACCGCTTGACGAGGCGGCGCTCTTGCTTGGTGATTTGGCGGCGCAGAGAGTCGGTGTTGAGTGTTCGTTGCTGGCGGGGCATCTCGAATTGCTTGAGCAGCAGGGCGCGGTCGGCTTGGAGTTTCCTGTAGGCTTTCACGGCTGTCGTGTCGCCGCTTTCCATGAGAAGTCCCACCATCTCTTGTTCGCTTTTCAGCAATAGGCCCTTGGCCAGGAGGGTGCCATTATAGGCACTCGATACCATTTTGTCGGTTGGACTTTTTTCTGCCAATTGTAAGATGGTGCTTGTAAACCATGGCTTTACTTTCGTCCAAAAGAGGTTGCGCTCACTGGAAGTGAGATCGGCGAAGGTGCCAAGGATAACGGATGTGTATTGGCGGGTGGCGTCGCTGGCGCATGCCTCGGAGGCTGCATGCTGATTGTTGGCGGAGTAATAGACGGCCATCTTACTGAGCGACCGAGCATAGTCTGGGTGCTCTTCGCCCAGCAATTTTTTTTGAAGGTCGAGGACTTGTTCTTCAAGGCCGACGGCATCGGCAGTATGTCCGGCGGAGAAATGGTAACTGGCAAGGTTGGATAAAGACTCTGCGTAGTCGGGGTGCTGTTCGCCCAATACTTCCTTGCGGATGAGCAATGCTTCCGTCCCGCAGCGCATGGCTTCGGCTGTGTTGCCGGTGTTTTGATAGTAGTCTGCCAAGTTGCTTAGGGCGGTGGCATAGTCGGGGTGTTTTTTTCCGAAAATCTCTTCACGGGCGGCAAGGGCCTTTTTTTCCAGTTGGATGGCGGTGTCGTAAGCGCCGAGGAAATAATGGTATTTGGCAAGGTTGTTGAGAGACTGGGCATAGTCGGGATGGTGCTTGCCTAATGTGCGTTCGCGTATTTCCAATGCCTCTTGTCCAAGTTTGATGGCTTCTTCGTAGTTGCCGATACGTGATAGGTAGCCGGCAAGGTTGCTGACGGATTGGGCATAGTCGGGATGCTCCTTGCCTAAAAGGGCGGCCTTTAGTTCCATGGCCTTCCTACCCATTCTGATGGCTTCCATATAGTCGCCCAAATAAGAATGGTAACGAGCCACATTGTTCAATGATTGGGCATAGTCGGGGTGTTGCTGTCCGAGGATGTTGTCGCGGATGCCGAGGGCTTCCATTCCTTCCTTGAGCGCTTCTTCGTAATTGCCGGCGCGGGAGTGATAGCCGGCTTGGTCAGAAAGGTATTGGGCATAGGTGGGACTTTGTTCCCCTTCTATGGATGCGGCGATGCGGAGTGCTTGGGCGCCCCATTCCAAGGCTTCTTTGAGGTGACCGGTGTAGGAGAGGTATTTCGAGAGACGGTTGACGGAATGGGCGTAAGTGAGGGTCTTGGTACCTTCTTGTGCGGCGCGTTGTCTGACGGCTTCCGATGCCAACGTTACCGCTTTCTTGTTGTCATTATTGAATGAGCATTGACTGGCAGCCTCGTCGAGAGAGTCGGCGAGGCAAGAGGGTGTGGGATTTTGGGCGAATGTGGCGATAAACCACATAAGCCCCAATATTAAAAGTATATGGCGTTGCGTCATTACTGGCTATTTGGAGTCGAGCCCCAATTTATTGATGACATCGGTGGAGATTTGACTGGCAGGGGCTTTCAAGGTCGTAATCACCCAAGATTGGGCAAGTTCGTCCCATTTTTGACTCGATACCATCTGCCAACTTTGATCCAAGAGGTTCTTGTTGGCTTTGACCATCTGCTTGCGGTGTTTGTAGTCCTCTTTCCAATGGGTACGGTAATTGTCGGTGATATCGCATGTCTCTTTGATGGCGACGGATAATTTGTATTCGCCTGTTCCCCAACAGTCTTTGAAGTTGTCCTTGTCGTCGCGGAATCCCATGTAAGAGCGTGGAACGATAAAACTTTCGCCC
>CAMKSZ010000079.1 GCA_946415525.1 uncultured Prevotellaceae bacterium
AAAACGGTGTTTATGGAGGGAAAAAGATGGATTATAATAATTTATATCCATACGAGTCCAAAGAATGCTGCCTATATAATGAATAGAGCACACCTAATCGTTTATGATGAAATCAATACGAGCATAAAACGTCCGTCCGAGGCAGATGTTTAAAAGCAGATGTTTGAAAGCAGATGTTTAAAAACAGTTGTTTAAAAACAGTTGTCTAAAAACAGTTGTTTAAAAGCAGATGTTTAAAAAGAGTAATGTCTTAACTCCCAAACTCCTTAACTCCTTAACTCCTCAATCCCCAAACTCCCAAACTCCTTAACTCCATAAAAAATTTGCCTTGGATGTGTGTGTTTGGCGGAATATGCTTATCTTTGCACTTCCCGTTTATTCAGCCAATATTTTGCAAATAGTTATGCCAATGAATCCAATATCCATCCGTTTGCTCAACCAACAACTTGTTGCACCTCAGTTTCGCGACCCTGACGAGGTGGTTGGCTACATGGGCGCCATGCAATCGCAAGAATACCGTATGATGCGATGGGCAGTGGGGATGAGGACGCGCAAACCATCGGCAAAGGCTTTCAAAAAGGCTTTCGACAACGGAAAAATCATTCGCCTGCACTTGATGCGTGGCACGTGGCAACTGGTTGCCGCTGAGGACTATTGGCAGATGATAGACCTCTGTGCGCCCAAGGCGATTGCTGTGACGAAGGGATGGATGAGCAGCAACAAAGTCTCTATCCTGGATGAGGAACTGATGAGGGTGCGTGAAATCCTCGCACTGACGGCTGCCGACCTGGGGAGTGCAACAAAGGAGGATTTTGTAAGGGCATTGGCGGAAAAGGACATGCAGATGGATGACCATCGCCTGTCTTACCATATAAGAATGGCGGAACTGTCGGGTACTCTCTGTAGCGGGGAGTTGCTTCCCATGAAGGCCACTTATGCTCTCGCTGCCGACAAGGTGCAACCGAGAGTGAAGATGGATAGAGACGAGGCCTTGATGCTTTTCACTCGCAAATACTTTCAAAGTCGGCAACCTGCCACATTGGAGGATTTCGTCTGGTGGTCAGGCCTGAACATCAGTGATTGCCGGAAGGGGGTGGCTCTCTTGGGCAATTCCATTCATGTGGAGAAATGGCACGGAAGGGATTTTTACTTGACGGAGAGTTGCCGCACTTGGGGTTTCCGAAAGGGTAAGTTCCTCTTGATTCCTCCTTACGACGAATACCTCATTGGCTATAAGTCGCGTGACATCGTTCTCCCGCCAGAGCACCGGCATCATGCACACAATAATAGTGGTATATTCCAACCTATCGTTGCCTATGATGGCACCGTCTGTGGCAATTGGTCCCCATTTAAGAACGACTGTCAAGTGTCTTTTTTTGAAGATGGTTTCCATGCCGACGACGTTGTCGAGGCGTGGAGGGCATACAGGACTTATCGCGAGAAAGCATGATGGGGGCGATGAAAGTGTGTTGGGCGAATTTTTATAGGGCCTTCGCCCAAATTTTTCTCGCATTAGTAAATTATTTCTCTTTGACTGTAATTTTGTTTGTTTCCCTGCGACTAATAGGACGTAACGAACAGAGCACAACATGGAGACAAAAGAATTAGAGCAAGAATTTCTGAACATGATCGAGGCACAGAAACGTGTCATCTACAAGGTGTGCTATATGTATGCCAAGGACCAGGACGACCTCAACGACTTGTTTCAGGAAGTGGTGTTGAACATGTGGAAGGGGTTCCCGCGCTATCGGGGGGATGGCAAATTCACCACATGGGTATATAGCATCGCCATGAAAACCTGCATCACGTTCCTACGCCGCTCCAACACACGGCTTAAAACCATCCCCATGACAACTGACGTTGCTAAAGTGGTGGCTGACGAGGAGGGAAAGGCGGGACAACTGCAGGATCTATACAGGCTCATCAACCAATTGGGGAAATTGGAGCGCGCACTGATTCTACTTTGGTTGGAAGAGCGTAGTTATCAGGAAATGGCGGACATCCTTGGCATCTCGAAAGCAAACGTCGCCGTGAAACTCCTTCGTACGAAAGAGAAACTAAAAAGAATTGCGAATAAGTCATAAAATTAAAAACTGTTTGATATGGAACTTGAAGAATTGAAGGCTGGTTGGGACGCATTCGACAAGCGTCTGACAGAAACAGAAATTGTAAACCTGCGTATTGTGAAGGAAATGATAGGGCAGAAAACGCGTTCAGCGTACGACGGCATCGTGGGGCAGAACATATACAATCTGGTGGTTTGTTTGCTAATCAGTTGTGTGGTGTTCCCATATGTTTACGCCAACACTCCCATCCGACTCTTCTCGTTTGCCATCGTGGAGACGATCATCGTGCTGGGCATGATACCGCAGGTGTGGAAACTCACCTTGTTGTCGGGCTTCGATCTGGAAACTAAGACGTGCAACGAACTTAGCCGATTGGTGCTGCGCTACAAGAAACTCTGCCATCAGGAAACCATTTGGGGTATTGCAGGCGTATGCATAGCCATGGCTGCTTTCTACATCTCGGAACTGGGTTTCAACCACGAGGCGGGTTATGTATTGGGCACAAGGCTCATTCTGCCCATGGCGCTCTCTTTGCTCACTTTCACGATAGGCTACTTCTTCGCCTTGTGGATGCGCCGCCGCCATGCCATGCAGATGGCTGAGATAGAGCGCGGACTGGAAGAACTAAAAGAATTTGAGAACTAAAAAATGTGAGATTATGAAATACTTAAAACTGATTATCGGAATCATTTTCGTAGTGGAAAGAATGTTGAAACTGCTTATCCTCTAAGGGGGCATCTCTCGCCCCCTCGCCGTCCCCCGTGTCGATATATCGTTATCTCGTCATCTCGATATATCGACATATCAATATCTCGCTATCTCGAAAAAAAGAAAAACCCCTCAATACATTCTCGGTGGCCGGTAGTGGATTTCGAATATTTTGTCGAAATACAGGTTCCAGTTCGAATGTCCTTCCCCGATTTTGAACCCATAGAATCGTGTCCCGGTCTTCTGGTATTCCTTGAAACGGCGCATTAGGTCTTCTGTTGTTCTGGGTATTAGGAAGTCCGTTATCCACAGCACGTCGGCATTCATATAGCGGTCGCCGCCATTGTCCAGAAGGGCAAAAACCATGTTGAGCATTTTCTGCGCATCCGTCCCGCCATTGAGAAACGGGAAATAGCCCTTCTCGAAGTTCTCGTTGTCTTCGGGACGGATGCCCATCCGCTCCAGGGCTTTTCGCTTGCGACGGGAGCGTAGTTCGATGGGGCGGATGCCTACGGAGAAGTCGATGAGGAAGCAGTCGCGCTTCAGTTGCTCGGCGGTCTGTTCCAATTTTGATAGCAGCGATGCCTCTATCTTTTGGGGCACGCCATACATGCTTGCCGAGGAGTCCACGCAGACAATCATCGGGCCGCGGCGTGCAGCGCTTTCCGTGCGCAATCGCCGTGATGGCTGGGTGATTTCCGACTTGTATCTGAACACTTGCAACCGACTGGTGACCCATTTCCGCAAAAAGAGGCTTTCCAAATCGGAGTCCGTATATTGGGCGAGTTCGGTGGGCATCAGGGCATTCAGGTCGCGCCCGATGGTCACGCCTTCGATGTCGCTGCCAGAGGAATGGTCGAGTTTGTGCCGGAAACCTGTCTGTACTGGCAGTCGGTCTTTCCCGTCCTCGTCGGGCAACCGCCCCATCTTGCGGGCGACCTCGCCAATTTGTGGGTATTTGTTCTGTATCTGGACGATATGCAGTCTCTTCTCAAACTCCGATTCTATCCACTGGCCGGCCATCATGTTCCAGGCTTGGAGCGCTTCTGCCTCCGTTATGCCTTGACTGCGCATCTGGTGGCTGAGTCGCTCGAAAATACGGTTGAAACCGCCTCCGGCCCCTGCTTCCTTCGCCTTGATTTTTTTTGCCACCTCTTTTCGTACGCGGTTGTCGATGGCTGCCATCCACTCGCGCTGAAGCGTCTCCCAGTTTTCAGGGTTCTTCCATCCGTCGTATTGGAATCGCTTTTTCATGAAGTTGATGTCGAACCCGTCGTCACGGTGCTTTTCGTCGATGGCGGCAAGCAGGGTCTGCCAGTTGTCTTGCCTTTTTCCCATCGACCATTCTGTCGTTTTTCCTGCTTCCTTGCGCTCGGTGAAGAATCGTTGGTTGATAAATTCTTCCGTATGGAGGCACTCTGCAACGAAACGGCCTACCGTTTCGTAGAAAACCTGCCCTGCCAACTTGCTCGACAATACGGCTGCTTGTATGATGGGGTCGCTCATCAACTTGCTCAGATACCTGAGGATGGGGTCGTCGTACAGTTCCCATGCGAATTCAATGGCGACGTCTTTCTCTATCTCCAAGACATCGCCCATCTCCACAAATCTCCTGATATAGTAGAGGTAGTCGTTCAGGGGCAACCGTTTGCGGAGGACTTTCTCCATATAGTTGTTCGTGCTGTCGTTGTCGCTATAGGAAGGCATGGCGCTACGGATGGGTTACTCTTCTTCCAGTTTCAACACATCATAGCGCATCTTGGCCAGTTCTTGATAAATCGCTTGGGCGTAGGTTTCCATGGTTTTCTTGTCGGCTGGAGAAACGAACATGTTGTCTTGCACTTCCTCCACTCGTTTGCTGATTCGGTCGGAGAAATACTCTATCTCCAAGAAATAGTTGCGGTCGGTGACGGTGCCCTTGGGGGTGGGCAACTGTTGCTGTTCGCCTGTTTTCAACTTCTCTATCTCGAAATACACCCCGTCGATGTAGATGCCGTTCTTGTCGCGTGTGAGCGAAACTGTCCGTGCTCCCTGTGGTGTGTCGGCACCGTCGTAACTGCGAATAATGGAGCGCTTGGAGTCGTTCGGGTCTTTGTAGATGACACCCATTTGACCGGCATTCTTCTGGGTGTATTGGCGCATGTTTTGGTAATCGGTCACAAAAATGTAGGTGTTGCCTGTGTCATGGTCGAGCAAATGGTAGTAGAACGAGTCGAAGATTTTCTTGTCGCCGTCGTTTTTCTCGATTTGCTTTCGTGCCTTCATCGTGGCTCGGTGCTGGCGATAGACGCGGATGTCGGACTCCAAGTCCTTTTTCTGTTGGGCGATTTTTGAAGAGAACTCGCTGAGCAACGCGCCAATGACGATGTCGCGGATGCCCTCTACTTCTTCGGGCTCTTGCCACAGACAGTGGTAGATGGGGAGCAAGTCGGCATGGCTCACCTCCGTCCTGTCGTGCATGAAGGCGGAGGTCTTCAGCAGCCGGACGATGTTCTTCCAACGTCGGTCGCTGACATAGACGTTGTGCCGCTCGTCGCTGTTGCTCACCGCCACGTTGCCCATCGCTCGGCGAATGACATTGATGCATTTTAACACCTGCTCGGGAACGGCGACTCTGCCGATGCTTTCACCCCATGACTGGTATTCGTCGTTGGTGATTTGCAATGACTCTGGCACCTCGATGTCTTTCTCTGAATCGTTGTCCAGCAGCATGGCGTTGAAATTGCTCTCCTTCTTGATGTTCGAACATTCCATCCTGATGATGAAGCGGTCCCAAAGGGCTTCCAACCCTTCGCCTTGTGCTGGGAGTTCGTTGCTTGCCGACACCAGCAACTTTAGTGGCAAACGGATTTCCGTGTCGCCGTTGCGGAACAGTTTTTCGTTGATGACGGTCAGCAGCGTGTTCTGAATGGCGGGGCCGGCCTTCCATATCTCGTCGAGGAACACGACGTCGGCTGTAGGCAGGTAACCGTCGATGTTGCGCTCATATTTGTCCTGGTCTTTCAACTTGCTGATGCTCACGGGGCCGAATATCTCGTCGGGGGTGCTGAAACGTGACATCAGATACTCGAAAGAACGGCCATCCTTAAAGGCTGACTTCAACCTCCGTGCTACCATCGACTTGGCAACACCCGGTGGGCCGAGCAGGATGATGCTTTCTCCTGCCAATGCCGCCAACAACGACATCGCCAACTCCGTCTCTTTCTCATAAATCCCCTTGTTGATCTCTCCAAGGAGGGCTTGTATTCTGTCCTTCATCTTCTTGTCAAGTATGTAGTTTCTCTCCTTTTCCCGTCCCGTATGTTGCGTTGCCAACGCAACACATCAAAACTCAGCCTCTGGCTTGACACCCTGTCAAGCCAGAGGCTTCTCATGAAATTAAAAATTGATATCTATGTCCACGTAGGGCAGGAATTGTTTGGGTACATAAACGTTTCCGAAGGAATAGGCCATGCGGAACAATGGCGCTATCAGTTCCATGTTAATGTCTGCAGTTCCCCAACCGGTGGGGGTCAGTATGAACCTGAATTGTGGATGCTTCACGACGTATTCGTTGAAACGCTCGAAGGCTGCTTTTATGTCATCAAGGGTATTGCCGACTATTGGGATGGCATAACATTTTCCTTGGATTCCTTCTGCCTGTCCATTGATGGCTCCAAAATGATTCAGGGCATAGAGGGAAGCGCCGTCAACATGCTGCCCATCAGCGTTGCTGAAGAAAACAAAGATGTCGTCGGTGTCGAGATGATCTACCGTCATTGGTGCGACTCTCTCCTTCTCTACGAAATAGCCGTTATTCAAAGCCCCGAGATCTTGTCGCCTGCTTCCTACACTTTCAGAGTTGAAGAATTTACTCCTTCTGAGGTAATTCATCTTGGCACTATATGCCCTTCGACTGCGCCTGTCTGCCTCAAACATGCTGCTCATGCCTTCGTCTGACTGATCAAATTGCATGTGGCTGTCTATTCCTAATCCCGATGCCGTACCCTCAACGTCGATGTTGGCGCCGATAAAGGTGAATACCCATCCTCGTTTTTTCAGGCTGTCGATAAGTTCCACCACCATTTGGTGTCTCCAGCGGCACGAAGCATTCTCCATACCATCGGTGATGATGGTCACTACGCCAACGGATTCGGAGTCGGCCAAAAGTTTGCTCAGTTGGGTCACTGTGGTGCCGATGGCGTCGTATAGCGGCGTGCAGGCATTGGGACGATAGTCGTCCATGGTCAGGTCGCGCGTTTCCTCTACTGGCACATCATGGAAGATATACCGTGAATTGGAGGTGTCGAAACAGAAGATGGAGACATACTGTTTGATATCCTTATTCTCCTTGGCGGTGTTGCGGATGCTGTTCAACGTCTCATTGCAGCCGGAGATGGTTGCTTGCCGTACGCCACTCATCGAGCCACTCTCGTCAAGGATAATCAAGTTGTAGGTGGCTATCTCGGGGGATGCCTTCTCTTGTCCTTTCTCCACGTTTTCTCCTAAGTTTTCCTTCTTGGGGGATGGCGTCTCTTCCTGCTTTGGAGGATTGCTTTCCTCGCCCTTTGGTTTGTCGACATTCTCTTCGCCTTTGATTCCGCTCTTTGGGTTAGGGTCATTTTGTACTTGCTCTTGATTCTCTGACAAAGATACATTTCCGTTTTCGGTGCCTCTACCTGTCCTTTTCTTGAAAATTGATAAAATTCCCATTGTGATTGATTGTTAATTGTGATTGATGTAAATAAATAAAACTAATGTAGGTTAACTCTGCATCACTGTGCAATGTATATTATCCATATAGCAAACAGTGTGCCATATTCAAATGTATAGAGAAAAAATAAGGGTGGCTTCTATCACTTGTTCAATTGAAGAAAACTTACACACGATGGGCAGCATCATTCTATCACAATAATCTCATTCATTTTTGAGGGGCAACAAAGGGCTGAACACAAGGCAAATTGTTACTTCATCTGCTGTTTCATCCACTGCCAGCATTTCTCCCAACTGGCAGGGAAACGCCAATGGCCGCTCGATGGGGTGACATCGTTGGCCTTGGGGGCGGTGATTTCGTTCCATGCTGCCCATATCGATGTGGGCGAACAGGTGTCGTCGCTGTAGCCCCATGACATGAAGGTGGGAATGGTCAACTGGCGGGCGAAATTCACAACGTCGTAATATTGCAGCGTTGCCAAGGCTTGCTCTTGGGGAATGTCTATTTGTCCGTCATTGTAGAAACCGCTGAAAAACTTAGGCCATCCGCCGGCACGATGGTGAAGGAATCCTGTCAAGTCGCACAAGGCGGGATAGAAGGGGGCACAGAGGGTGGCTTTCTCGTTGAGGGCGGCGGTGACGATGGTGAGCGCTCCTCCCTGCGAACCGCCTGTGACGATGGCGTTCTTGCCGTCCCAATCGGGTAGTGAACAGAGGAAGTCGAGCGCACGGGCACATCCCACATACACGTCCTTGTAATAATAGGTGTCGCGAGAGACCATCCCGCGACGCATGTAACCGTCGCATTTCTTCTGGCGCATCTCGTTATAGGCTTCGTCGGGCATCAACTGATCGTTGTCGTGAATCTCTATTTTCATGTAGATGCATCCTAACTTGGGGAAATAGTCCGAGGGGTAGATCTTCTGGCTGCCGGCTCCCGGCGGACAGAGCACCACGGGGAAGGGACCGCCGCTGCGTGGCATGGTTAGATAACCTTGCATCCATTTCTCCTTGCCAACACGCAGGCGCACGAGGCGGGTGATGAACTGCTCGTTACTGGCGTCGGGAATGTCGCGGTATTCGGGGGAAAAAGGCACTTTGCGGGCTTCCTTCAGCGCCTGCTGCCAAAACTTGTTGAAGTCTTGGGGCAGTGGGGTAAAGGTCTTGAGTTGTTCGGGGTCGTAGGCCAACTTCACTAAGTCCTTTGTCGTCTTGCCGTCGATGGTGGTGAACTCATACTGGCAGGCCAAGAATCCGGGCTCGTTCATCGTGCCCATGGGTACGATGGCTTCGCCACCGACAAAACGGGTGGAGTCCCACTGTTCGGGCAACCACATTTCAGGACCTGCCTTGTAGCGCAAGATGGTTCCTTCGAGGGGTACGCCGCCCTCACGGGCCACAACGCGAAGTGTGGCGGACTGCCCCGTGTGGTAATAACTGTCGGCATGGTTGGGGGTGGCGATGGCTTCCACGAAGGCTTTGCGTGGGTTGCCAAACTCTTGTCGGAATGTCTGTGCCTGCATTGTCTGCGACATGAAGGTCACAAACAGTATTGTCAATATGTTCTTCCTCATTTTCTCGTATTTTTCTTTTGTGCAAATTTAGCATATTCTCATCGACAGACAAAGAATTTCGTGATAAAACAAGCGCAAAAAACTCTCTCGCCTTTTTCTCTCTTTCGTCAAAAAGTTCCCAAATAGACGTTTTTTGGAAAAAATTCGATATTTATTGATAGAATATACATTATTTCTCCTTCTTTGTCATTAAGGAGGATTCCGCGATATAAGAAAACAATCTGAATAATTAACTCTAAAAACATCACAATTATGACATCAACGGAACTTTTCGCCATCGCTTTTTCAGCACTCATGCTGGTGGTGGCAGTGGTCAATTGTCTATGGAAATCCCGCCTACAGCGAAAAGTAGGTGGCTTGGAAGAAATCTTGAGAAAGACAGCCTCGGAGAACGACCGCCTTCAGGGTGAGAATGAACGCCTCACAAAGAATGGGGTGGGGGAGACTACGGTTCTGGCTCTTGCCGGCGAAATCGCTCGTATGGAGAACAACCTTTTCCGCATGAGTGATGTGCCGGGGCGCAAACAAGTGCTTAGGGCGCTCGAACGAATGAAAACGGCTCTTGAGGCTGAAGGGTACACGATGACGCCCTTGCTCGGACGTCCTTATCAAGAGGGCATGATGGCAACGGTGGTGTTCGTCCCCGACGAGACGCTCCCTGTCGGTACGTCGCGCATCATCTCTGTGCAGAAGCCTTTGGTACTTCGTGGTGGTAAAATGATACAGGCTGCCACAGTCACCGTCGGACAGAACATGTAATTAACGCAATAGGCTCTATTATGGATAAAAACGGGAAAATCAATAGGGGCATCGACCTCGGGACGACCAACTCGGCCATCGCCGTCATGGAACATGGGGTTCCTGTCATCAAAAAGAGCAGCACCCAGAGGGACACGTTGCCTTCCATGGTGTCTGTCAACCGCAAACGTGTCATTCATGTCGGCGACTCGGCTGCCAATGATTATGCCAGTCAAGTGCTCCGCTCCACCAGGACTTGGGACGGACGCTGCGCCGGTACCGATGTGTATAAGGAGTTCAAGCGCACCATGGGGGCTAAGGTAATCTACCACAGCAGGAATCTGAATGTGGACTTCACATCGCAGCAACTCTCTGCAGAAATCATCAAGCAACTTGCTGTCAACGCTGGTGCCAACGATGGTGGCAGCATCGTCATCTCCGTGCCTGCAAAATTCGATGCCAACCAGAAAACGGCTACCATCGAGGCTGCTCATTTGGCGGGCTTCCAACATGTGGAACTCTTGCAGGAACCCATCGCGGCGGCCATTGCCTATGGCGTGACTACAGGGCAGAAGGAGGGGTACTGGCTCGTCTTCGACTTGGGGGGCGGTACGTTCGATGCGGCGTTGCTCCTCGTGGAGGGCGGAGTTCAACAGGTCGTCGATACCGAGGGCGACAGTTTCCTCGGTGGCAAGGACATCGACTACGCGCTGGTAGATGGCATCCTCTTGCCTTATGTAGAGGAAAACTATGACATCCATCGCATCACTGCTTCCAATAAGAAAATGGCCATGTTGCGTGAGGCTCTCAAGGTATATGCCGAGGCGGCAAAGGTGGAACTCTCTACCGCCCCTGCCGTAGAGGTGCTCTCCGACTTGGGCGACTTGGGGTGTGACGACACTGGAAAGGAGATTGAACTCGACTTGACCATCACACGCGAGATGGCATATCCCATCATGGAACCGTTCTTTAGGAAGGCTGTCGATGGCTGTCACCGACTGTTGGAACGCAACCATCTCGATTGTGCAAGGCTTACCAAACTCATCCTTGTCGGCGGCCCTACCTATTCGCCATATCTCCGCCAAATGCTGCATGAGGAGGTGACTCCGAATGTCGATACCTCTATCGACCCGATGACGGCTGTTGCCAGGGGTGCTGCTCTCTATGCAGCGACTCGTGACGTGCCTTCCAAACTGCAGTCTGCTCCTGAGGCCGACGTGCTGGAGGTGGAACTGCACTACGACTCGATGGCTGTGGGGGATGCAACTTTCGTGGCTGTCAAGGCGAAGGACGCGACTGCGGTGCCTGTGGGTACAACGGTGGAGGTGGTGCGTGGCGATGGCGCGTGGCGTAGCGGCAACGTGCCCTATGAGGAGGGTGGCGTCGTCGTGGAACTGGCGCTGTCGGAAAATACGGTCAATATCTTCTCTGTCTTCTTTCAGGATGGTTTCGGAAAAAGCATAAAGATTTTCCCTGACTGCATGACGGTCCTGCAGGGTACACAGGTCTCGGCTGCTCCGTTGCCCTACCATGTCGGTTTCGGGGTGTGGGACCCGGAAACGGAGAGGTGCGTTTTTGTTCCTTTCCTCGGGCTCGAGAAAAACAAACCATTGCCTGCTGTCGGCGTGGCGCACGGTCGCAAGACCACCATGAAACTGATGCCTGGCAATGCGGAAACCGTGTTGCGCATCCCTGTCTATCAGGCCGCTGAATATGCGCCGCTCGCACCTGCTTCGCTCTATGAGCATGTCGCCGACGTGCTGATTACTGGCAAGGATTTGACAAAAGAAGTGCCTGCAGGGTCGGAGGTGATGGTGCAGGTGGAGGCGGACAGCAGCGAGGTGATGACTTTCACCGTGAGCATCCTCGACACGGACGAGGAAGTGGTGAAACTGCTCGACACATCGCCTCGTTCGGGTGATGACGAGGCCAATGAACTCATCGCTCGCTATCAAGAGGATGCACGCCGCACACTCGACATGTTGGCGTCGGAGAATGTGGGGGTGGAGGTGCTCAAGAACCGTCTCTATACGCTCAAGACCAACCAGCACCATACTGAGAAAAAGGCGGTCGTGGAAATGTATAGGGAACTGCTGCGCGACATCTACCGCCTGGAGCGCGACACGGCATGGGAGCGCAATGTCCACAAAGTGGAGAAAAACATGGCGCGGCTTGGGATGATCGTTTACAGAAACGGCGATGCAAGCGCCAAGGATGCCTTCAGTTACTTGAAAAGTTATTGGGAGAGCGCCAAGTTGAACCGTGACGTGGATGCCGCCAAAAACCTCCTCAAGGAAATCGAGTATCTGGAAGACGACTTGATGTGGAAGACGAATATCCCATTTACCATCAGATGGTACGACCGTAATTTTAAAAATGTGGAGTGGATAGACAAGGCATACGCCCGTTACTGCATCAACGAGGCTCTCGCACTCCTCAAAAAGCACTTCTCGAAGGAAGAACTGAAAAATGCGCTCCGCCAAATTTACCGTGCCAAGTTAAGGGCGGAGGAAATCCGTGAGGCCGAAGGCCTACTAAGTTAA
>CAMKSZ010000080.1 GCA_946415525.1 uncultured Prevotellaceae bacterium
ATGTGCGAAACCTTCACCATCATATCTGGTCATATCAACCACTGTTCCATCGAAAAGCAGATTATTGTCATCGATAGATGACCAATAATAAGTACTTTGCAATGCCGTTCCCACGGTAGCAAGTTTTGCATTGAAACAGGTGTAGTTGAAACTTTTCTCATCGGTAGAGTTGCTGCCACAAGCAGTGAACATATTCTTCCAATCAGCGCGGGTAGGCAATTTCCATTTAATAGCACCCGTTGGGACTTGATGATTGTTCGGGGCATCCGCTATTGCCGAGGCTTGAGTCATGATAGAACTTTCGTCCTTCAGTGCAATGGCAAGGCCATGCACTACATTGTCAGCATCTTTATAGACATAGGCTATCATGGCTTCTGCCGTTTGGCCTGATGGCACATCGGCGCTCTTGGCATAGACTTTTCCGTCGCTTCCCACAACCCAACCAATATAACCTGGGTCGATGTTGGCAAGATTTACCCCATTGGGGAGTGAGCGCATCTTCACAGAAATGGGTAGGTATGACCCATAAGCGAACGTAACATTATCCTTTCGATAGACATAATAGGTATCTTGCCCGCCTGTATTGACCGTCGCAGTCAAGGTGACCTGTGTGCCATTAATACCGCTGAGGGCCGCATATAGTTCATTTGTAGCAGCCGAAGGAGTAATCGTGATGTCGCCGGTTGAAGAATCAGTCGTCCTTAGGTCGGTAGCAGAGATGCGTAGATGGGAAACATTGAGCGGATTGCCGTCAGCATCCTTCAATGTAAACCTTGCGATGGCCTGTAGGTTATCGAAATTTACGAATTCAGAGGCATTAAGGTTTTGCCCGTCAATGTCAGTGATATTCACTGATGCCGTGGCATAGTCGTAGTGCGTGGCTATTTTATCCAAAGTTCCATCCTGTCCGGTGTAGTCGATGTTTGTGCGGGGGAATTGTAGCGTCATTGTGGCAGGCAAGCCGATGGTCTCGCCAGATGTAATAGCACCGCTCAGGTAGGCCGTGGCAATATTGGCATTGGGATGCAATGTACCTGTAAACCAAGAGTTTTGGTACTTGACATAGATGTTCTCCGTGGTGTTCCATGTGGTTTCGATTTTAGAGTCATGGGGATTCAAGGCGCGTGTTCCAGTTCGCTTGGCAGCATTGATTGTCAAGTAATATGTCTTGTTGGCCTCGATTTTGGTGGATTTCTGCACCTCCGACTCGCTGTCGTCGCTCGAAGAACAGGCTGTCAACATTGCTCCAGATGGCAAGAGAACACAAAAGAGATATAGTAATGATTTTTTCATCTGCTTATAATTATTAATTCCAGACACTGCTGGTATTTTTGGTTTCATCCCAATCATTATCGGTATTACTTTCTATATTATAGTCCATGCGTGTTCCCCTTATACCTTTCCCGGAAGTCTGCAAGAGACTTTGGGGAAATCGAGACTCCACGACCCAGGTTGAGGGTTTCTGATATTTTTTCTTGTTCATAGTTTCAATGGTTTTCATTGCAGTACACTTTATCTTCAATGAAGGTAACTCTTGCTTTTGTGGAGACAAGGCTACTGGCAATAGTGATTGCCAGTAGCCATAGTCCATTCCGTTTCAAGAGTTGCTTCATTCTTGTGCCACAAAAATGGGAGAATAGAAATTGCCTTCGCCCGTTGGTTTCACGTTTTCGTCGAACTTGCCCCAATAGGAGGTGAAGATGCGGTGCAGTTTGTCGCAATAGTACGACAGGGAGACATCTTTTCCTGATTCGTTGGAAGCGACGGTAATGACAAACCGCCACTTTCCGTTACTATTCTGAGGACTGGAAACACCGCGCACCTCATCGTTGATGGTGGCACAGAGCAGGTCGGCAGGCGATGCGTAACTCTGCAAGGTGTCTTGCAGCGACACTTCCACCGTCATGTATTGTTCATATTCGTTGAAGTTGGGGATTTGCCATGTGGGTCGGGCATCTTTGCCTTCCAACAGGATTTTCGGCTGCGAGGGCATGTCATCGTCGGAGCCTGAGCAGCCCCACGCCATGATGGCGAGGGCTGCTATTGCTAATATCGATTTCTTCATTTGTTGATGTATTTAACTTTTCCGTTATGAATATAGATACCTGTTTTGTTCGGTGCCTTAGGCAGTTGGATGCCAGAAACCGTGTACCATTTGCCATCGTTCAGCGAATTTGGTTCAACAGCCGTGAAGTTGATGGCAGTAGGCTTATCAGGCGTACCGAGCACGAGGTTCTCCTTGTATCTAAACTTGCTGCTGGTCGCAGCCACCACATTTTCGTCGCGCTCCAGCACGAAGGTCAGCGTCTCGTCGGACTTGGCGTCGCTTCCGATGTTCAGGTAGAAAATCTGTTCCTCGTCAGCCACAGCCTCGGCCAGTCGCTCTGCCCCACGGTAAACCACCAGGATGTCGCCAGCCTCAGTCTCCACATCTTCGACACTTGCCACGATGTTCATGGTTGTCGAAGTAAAGGTATCGCGGAGAGGTGCGGAAGCATTGGAGGAACCGCTATAGCGGTTGTCAGACCAGTAGAGTGGATAAGTAAACTTCGCCTCCTCGTCTGCCATACGTCTCAGCATATAGCCCTTGCCGGTCTCCATAAACTGGAGTGTGCCTTTCCACACGAGAGTGCTGCCTGCGCGAGTTGCCACGGCGAATCCGTCTTGCGACTTGATGACATCGCCCTCTTGGGCCTGTTCCGTATATTCGGTCAGTGCTTGGGCTATCGGCAGGTTGATGGTTGAGAGGTAAGCAATGCGGTTCCACCCCTTGCGGACGGTGATTTCATTGAAGGTTGGGTATCCTTCGAAGTAAGCCGACTTATCGTTTGACGAGTAAATCCTATACATCAATGATGGGTGGATGTTGATAGGCTGGTCTTCATCGTCCCACTTGTAGGTACGTTGATTTCCGCTCTTCTTGCTCTCCACCTCGCGATACACCCACTGCTGCACTTGAGTTCCATTCACCGACGTGATGATGTCGCCCGGTTCCCATGTCGCAGCCCTGTTGAGGAAGTCGCCCACGGTCATATCCTTTTTCTCTGGTACGACATTGAACGATACCCAGTTCCAACCCTGTTTTAGCGCTATCCGATGCACCTTGAAGAAGTTATTCTCCAAAATGATGGGAGCCGAAGCGGAACCGATGATGGCATCTTTCTGGAAGGTGATGACTTTCTTGTCATGCGGTTCCACGTTGAACACCTCGCCTGATGAAGCCTGGAAGAACTTGAAGTATAAATCAGGCTTCGTGCCGTCATCGTTGGTGTAGCCGTAGATGGTCAAGAAAGCCAATGCCTCGTTGGCGTTGGCGGTGTTGTCCACCTCGATATGGGCCGTACCCAGTGTCTGCCCCTTCTTGTCGAACACGCCGAGCAAGTCTTTTGCTGAATGAGTCACCATGCCGTCGATTTTGACACGTGCCACCATCATCATGGTCTGGTTGAATTTCTTCACATCCTCGCTGACTGTCCATTCAGGTTGAGCACCACGCACGGTCAGTGTGATGGGCAGTGGCTCATACATGTTGTTTCCACCGTTGAGGGAAATCAGTTCGTTGTACGTGCCAATATTGATGTAAGGTGACACTTCGAACGTGATGGTCTGCTCTCCCAAAGCCTCGATGGCTCCGCTGGTTTGCGATGCTTTAATCCAGATGGGCAGGTCGGTGATGCTATAGTTCTGGGTCTGTCCGCTCAGGTTTTTCACCACCATGTCAAATGAATAACCATGGCCATAGTCTATCTGGGCTGTCACCTTCTTTTCACTCCAGCGTAAAGGATTGCGATAGATGTAAACGTTCATCGTTATGGGACTTGCCATCAAGTTCCCTTGCATGTCCGGAATCTCCTTCACGGTGATATATGCGTTGGTCTTTTCAATCGTGAAGTCGGGCTCTTCGAGGTCGATGAGCAATTCGTTGTTCTTTGCCACATAGTTGTATTTGAGGTTTTCCATTTGTGAAACGCTCTTCATGGGCGCATACTTGCTGCGATCGACAAGAGACTCGTCAATCTCTGCCAGCAGTGTGTCGCGTCGTTCCAACGTTTTGCCCTGCGAATCCACATAACGCTTGATGCTGATACCTGTCGGTTGTAGCCTCATCGTGTTGTTGTCCAGATGCTCCGAACGTCCAAAGTCGAGATAGAACATCAACGATTTCATCGTGCCCACAGGCACATTGGTCGTATATTCTGTGAGAAGGTTTGTAGGCAGCACACTCTCGAACATTCCCACCTCGTCGATGTTGCCTGTCAAGGTTTTCGTTGGTGTTTCCTCGTCCACGTAGGTGGCACCCAGTGCGATGTAGTCGCCCTGAATACCGCTTAGGCTATCGGCGGCAAACGTTTCCACCAGTTTCTTGTCCAAATAGATGTTTGCCACATTTCGATTTCGTGATACAGTCATGGCAAAGTGATGCCATTCGCCAGGAAGTATGACGTTGTCCGTCGATATCTCAAAGCCTGAGGAACGTACTGTCAGGTCACCATTGTTAATGCCGATGTTGATTTGGTCCTCCTGTTCTCGATTTGCCTCACCGTTTGACAGCAGAGTGGCATTCTCGTTTTCAGTGCGGAACCACATCATCAGCGTGTAGTCGTGGTTTTTCGAGCGGTTGAACTTTTGCTTCGTGTTCAAACGCACGCCATTTTTGCCATCCATCTTTAAAGAGATGCCGGCAGGCCGTTTCCACGAGTGGCCGATCAGCGTGAGGTCAAGGCTACCGGAAGCCCTGTCGTAACAGAAGTTGCCCTCACCCTCGTTCAGCCTGTAGTAGTCGAGCAGTCCTTTCTCGTAGCCAGTCAGTGTCTTCCCACCGTAGTCGGCCAAATCGTTGCCAGTCAGCACACGGTTCCAGAAGCGCAATTCCAGCATGTCACCCTTATACCATTGATCGTCATTGTGGCTGAATCCCACGTAGAATGGTGAGTAACTTTCATACACACCTTGTATGGTCTTGGTGCCGATTTTTTGGCTGCCATCGTAGAAATGGATGGTCATCTGATCCGGCCCCTGTTCCAATGCGTAGGCAATCTGGTGGAGTAGGTTGTTGAATTTCACGACTTCGTCCGACACTACTGTCGTGCCCTGCACGGTGGCCGACAGATGTCTGTCTGCCGTGATGCCAAAGGTGAATCCCTTTTCAGGCCCACCATGTGTGAACACAGCCATGTCGCCCTTGTCGGCAGCAGGGTTCACCATCACATCTACGGTGAAGTTCTTGCCCTTCAAGTTGCGGTTGGCAAAGGTGGCAGCATAAGAGTTAACGCCATCGAACGTAACGGATGTCGAGGTAGAGACATTTGTATTTACGGGTGTACCCAGCACCTCAAAGTTGTTGATCTTGCTCAGATAGTTGCCGGCAATTGGCTCAGAGAACTCAAGTTTGATGTCGTCGCCAATCCCCAAGATGGAGTTGATAGGCTCTGGCGTGCCAAACAGGCGTGGCAACCTTGTGTCTTTGATACCCGTCAGTATGGGCGAAGAATTTGTCAGGAAGCCACCGGCATAGCGGGCATACACCACAGCCCGCAGGTCGTAGTATTGCTCCACAGGGTCTTTCTCGCCATAGAACGGGGCCACGATGATGCCGTTGGATGGGATGGTGTCGGTCACACCGCTTGCCTTCGCACGCAACGAGTCGTTTGCATAGTATGAGCAGACGCTCACCCAGTCTTTCTCACCCTGTGTCGTGAGTTTGTATTGCAGTTCGATGTGGTCGAATCCACGGCCATTCACGTTGAATCCCTCGATTCGCACTGGCATGTACCACGCTTTCTGCTTGCCGTCGTATGGGCTCTCAGTGTTTATCACCCAGTGGTCGCTTGGCGTGCTCACCTTCACATCGCCTGCCGATGGGATGAAGTGTGCGGAGAAGTTGGCTGTGAACACACGCTGTGCGTCTTCTGGATCCATCAAACTGATACCCAAGTTCTCATAGTCGAAGTCTTCGCTTGGATATACGGTGATTTCCTTTGTGAACACATTCACCTTGCCTGTATTGTCAACAACGGGGTAGAGCACAATATTTGCTCCTGTGCCGGTGAGCGGTGCACCATCCACACAAATCTTTGCCCCCTTCGGGTTGCATCCGGCAGGCAGGAAGTAGTTGAACACCATTGTCGCCCTGTCGGGATAGTTTGTCTCGTTGGCGATGTGCAGGACGAAACGTGCAGGTTGGTCGGACGGCACATTCGTCTGTACAGGCTCTTCAATCCAGATGCGTGGATTGTCGGCAGGAATGGTTGCTACATCGAGCACGGTGCCTGGCTGGTACCACTTGGTCGCACGCTGTCCCTCGTAAGGCTGGCAGGTCACTCCGCCAATGGTGCGGAACACGAAATTGGAGTAAACTTTCGCATCGGTGGGTAGATAGTTGAGCGCATTTGGAGTCAACTTGCCATTGCGGATATCGTCCAGCATTTCCAAGGTGAATTTGTTGAACGGGTTGGCATTCGGATCAATGGTATAGCGACCCGCGGTGCGATAAACATCCACGGTCAAACTCGACTTGGAAGCAGCAGAGAGCGTGAAGCCCGTCTTTTTGGAATGGCTCTCGGTGGTGCTGTACTTATCCACGAAATTAGCCTCGGCAATCAAGCCTCTCTTGATCGAGACGCATTCTCCTGAGACATTTACTTCCATTGTGTAAGGATATCCATCACTGTCATAATCCTTCCAATGTGTGTCTGTGTTTATCTGGCCTTGCTTGGAAGCCATCAAATTTTCAAGAGCAGCAAAGAGAGGAGGCAAAATTCCCTCGGTACCGCTCGCTAAATTTCCTGTTCCGCTGATTAATGGATAGCGCAGGTAGCGTGACAGGCTCTCTGACGTGGAGAACGATTCGCTATATTGGATGGAAGACATGCCACCGTCAAAATCGTAGCGTTTCACCAGGTTGGTGGATAAGACAGAAAGTTTCTCTTGTTCGTTTTTTGCCAAAATGCCTACCCAAGCAGCCATTTCCTCGTTCAGGGCCATGATGCTGTCGCCAGCCAATTTTCCGTCAGGAAATACAGGCGTATAGTCCAGTCCGAATTTTTCGTCTTTGATATCCACATTGCTGATATAGGTGGCATATCCTTGTTTGTTGGCCAACTTCTTGGCATCCGCCTCGGAAGTGCCCTTGGGAAGCAATAGTGAATTACGTATTTTCATCAAATCTGGCAACAATTCGTTCTCAATGTAGTTTTGTGAGTGGACGAACGTGGACTTCACAACGGGTGACACCTGCATCACCTCGTCGCGCACCAAATAGACAGGTTTGCCTGTCCCGTCAGCCCCCTTGGCCAGCACTTTCGTCGTGCCTATTGGCACTTTCAGCGTGGCTACGTTGCCATCCTTGTCCTTCACTTCAAACGTACCACCCTCATGGGTTTTTACCAGTTGGTACATGCTTTCGGGTATCACGCGTACCGCCATGGCATCCTGCACGATGATATTTTCGGTTGCACCGATGAAGAGGTCGGCTTTACCTCCTATCCATTTGGCGCCGGTCTTGGTTTGGATACGCTCCGTGACATCCATGTTGTAACTATAACTCCATGAAAAGCCGAAATTGGTTTTGAAACTGAGGTTGACGCCGTCTTGGTTCTTGACATGTGTCATTGTACCTGCTTCTTCACCGATTCCATTTGGAGCGGCTATGCCTCCATGATAGGTTTCAGCCCCGGAACCTATAGAAGACTTCACCTTGAATCCAAGTGCTCCTGACAGGTCGGCCGAATAACCATAACTCAGTTTTGAGCCTTCCTCAAGGTAAGCCGAACTGCCGCTGCCCGGTGGGTCGCGCAGGATGTCAAACAGCATCGGCGTGCCCGAGACGATTGCCTTACGTCCGTCGGGTTTAGGTTTGGAAGCCATGACGTATCCTTTCAGCATATTGCCATTGAAGGGTTTCACGTCGTAGAAGCAACTATCATAAACCAATGTGATGCTGACACTCTTCAGCGCCATGTCGTTCTCCAGAGTGAACGTGGTGTTTTGAGGAGTGAAGATGTAGGAAGCGCCACCCGTTTCGTCCAGTTTGATGGTTTTCGACAGGTCGTTGTCATTAGTACCGATGAGGTAGTTCTTAATGGTTATCTCACCACCGTTCAGTTTCACGATGTCGGGTTCATAGGTGGTCTTGTTGTTCTTATAGTACTTTTCACAGGCTTGTAGCATCCAACCGTAGGCCGACCCCGCCATGAAGACAGGATATCCGAGTGAATACTGCCCGATGCTGTCGGTAGGCTGTTGGGTGGTGTCGTCGTTGGGATAGACATACTTGTAGTAGAAGAGGTTCACCCATTCTTCGTTGCCGATGTTGTCGATTGCTTTCAGTTTTTTCACTCCGTAATATGGCTCGTTGCCAGGATTGAACTGCGTCACCTCCACCGTCGGCACAGAATGATAGATACGGCTGTACTCACAGGTGTCCCCTTGCACCTTGAATGCCAAATCGATGGTCTCGCCCACCTTGCCCTGTTGGAACAGCGTGGGATATCCCTGGGCAGACACCTCTATCACCTTGTATTTGGCAGGGTGTATCTTCAGTTCGTATTCGCCCGTCTTTTTGTCGGGACGGATGGTCAAACTGTGGCGTTTCACATTCACGATTGTGGTGTCGGGACGTTCTCCCTTGGCGTTTTCCTTGCCGAACGCGACGGCATAGTCTTTAGACTTCACGGTATCGTCCTTCGGATTTCGGATGAGCCAAGAGGTGTTGTCGCCTTCCAGTTGCATCACAATCTTCAGCGAGTCGCCAAGGTTGTTCTTCGAAAGAGAATTGCCAAGAGGCTTGCTGCCCTCGATGTCGCCACCCACTACGCGGCCTCGCAGCACTACGGTGGTGGAGTCCCAGATATGTGCCATTGGCACGTTTCTGGTGAAGTTATACAGTCTCTTGTCCTCCACGTCGTCGGGGTTCAACAAGTAGCCGTCGTCGGCAAGGATGTGGCCCTCCTTCACTGCTTGCACACTGTGCGCTCCGTAAGGGATGCTTAGTACGAATTCTCCTTGGTTGTCGGTTTCAATCACCTTTTTGTTGCCGTCGTACATCAGGTTGCCGTCGAGTTTGAACGATACGCCAGACACGGGAATGCTGGTGTCGGCGTAATAGACGTTGCCCGAATAGACGACATAATTGTCTTGGTAGAAGTTGTAGTCGGCCAGCATGTTGGTATCCGAATTAAAGACAACAGTGCCACCTCCAGTATAGGATTTGCCATCGCCTGTTACGTGAACATGCACACTGAACTGACCTGTTCCACGGTATTTCAGTCCTTTCTGCTCAAAATAGCCGGCTTCGTCGGTCTTCACCTTGTATTGTGCGTTATTGAGGGATTTGCTGATTTCATCGACAGGCTCGATAATCACTTCGACACCAGCCATGGAGGTGCCGTCTGCCATGCGCACATAACCGCAAATCATGGCTGTCGGTTCGCATTCTCCAGCCTTGATTTCCGATTTCACCACATGCACCCCCTCGCATTGGGTCACGCTTTCCACCATATAGTCGTAGGCTTGCTGCACCTTCACCTTTTTGTCCTCCCAGAAGTTCTGCCTGATGTTGCTGGCGATGGTGTCTGGCCATTCGGCATTGGGGGTGGAGGTGTGCTTACGTCTCAACACTCGGAAATAGTCGCTCTCGCCGCCCGAAGTCCACCAGTTCAGCACCACGCTGCTTTGTTTGGTCGTGGTTCTGAGCGAATCGATTGAGGCGAGGTTCATGTAGCGGTAGTTTGCCAAGTTGCCTTTGTCGATTTTGGCGACTTTGACCACCAACGTATCAGGATAGACGCCATCTTTCCCGGTTCCGAAAATGTTCATCTTCGATTTGTTGCGTCGGATGATGAGGTCGAAGTTATATTCCACGCACTTGCGTGGCAGGTCGTAGGTGAACTGGTTTTTGTTGAGTGCATCATCGTTGTCGGAGAGGTCAACGATTTCGCTTGCCGTGCTGTTTTCGCCCTTCATGTTGACACGCATCAGAAGTTGGGCGCGGGGGTCCCACACGGCGACAGCCATGTGTTCGTCCTCCGTTGTAATGATAGGTGCCACGGTGTTGTCATACTCTGTCCAGCCTTTGCCATACACAGCCAACAGGCTTTCAACACTCATGTTGGCAGCATTCTTTCCCTGTGCGAAGTTTTTGTCTGGATTGTAAACACGGGTATAATAGCACTTGTCGTTGAAGATAACATTGGCTGTCTTGTCTGCACGTACAAAGGTGGCGCAGTTTGTCATGTCCGATGGAAGTTCTTTTGGGTCAAAGAAACAGTTCTCGAAATTGATTGTCGTATTTTCAAGAGCGACGCCGACGAAACCTCCGTTCGCGTTACAATGTTCACCTTGCAGTTTTCCATGGAAGGCACAATCCTTGAAGTTAATATAAGCACTCCTTTTCATGATGCCGACGAAGCCACCACTACTGGTATCACCACTCTTGCTGAGGCTAATGGTGGAAATAATCACACATCTCTCGATGTTGACTGTAGAATAAGAACTTATTTCGCCTATTAAACTACTGGCAAACGAATTCTTGCTATTCACAGTGCCAGCGACAATCAGATTTTTGATAGTGGCATTTGTTATTACGGCAAAGGGCGCTGCGTCGGTGTTGATTGTGAGTGTATGTCCCATGCCATCAAAAGTACCTCTATAGGAGTTTGTTATGGGGGTACTTACTTCCAAATCACAGGCCAGGATGGCATTAGTATTTGGGTAATTATAAAGTATTTTATTAAATAATTTCCAACCATTCTCATCAGAAATCATAAAAACACAATTGGCCGCCAGTTCCGATTTACTAGTATAATTTTGAGAAAAGGCATTCCATTCCTCCTCGTTGTGAATGAAGACACGCCCCTGGGAGTCGTGGCTGGTTCCAAAGTTGAAGTTGAACTTCACTGGATGCGATTCTTCGTTCCATGTTCCGTTACGTTGCACGGTTGCGTTCTCTATCTGAGGAAGGACGAGTATCGATGGCGATTGATACATCATGTACCCAGAACCAGGTCCCCACGACCACATGGTGGTAGTAGAGCGGCGGATGCGGTAGGAGGCAGGTTTGCCTTGGTACTGATCCATCAGCGTATTGTCCAGGAAAGAATAGTCCTTCTTGCCCTGTTCGAAAGGTATTTCCATTGAGATGGTGGTCCAGTTGGGGCTGTTGGTATCGGTCGAGCCAGTAAGGTTGCGCTGAATCTCGAAGAAGTCGCCGGATTCAATGTCCTCCTCTTTGGGTTCATCCACAGTCCATTTCAACAAAACCTCTCCTTTTTTGTTCAAGGTGGCGCTGAAGTTCTTGGGGTGATGGAGCATTTTTGTCTTCAGCCAAGCCGACTCTTCGGGTGCAGGCAATTCCACCTCCTTTTTCTCTGTGTTCAACACCTTTGCCGTCATATAGATGTTTTTCCAAGGGCGGTCGGCAGGAAGATAAGCAAAGCCTACCAAATTTTTGGTGGGCATATCCTGCGTGTAATCCTTTCCTGTGAGAGCATCGGTGTAATGTAACTTTAACCATACTATCTTCGATGCTGTCACGCTGTAGGTCATCATGATTTTGTTGATTTCCGAGCGGTCATACGATAGCATGGGGTCGTTCAGCGTGATGTTCACGTCTGGTGCTGGCGGGCAATCCCATTCAAGCATCAGTCTGTGTTTGTCGTGACTTGGCACGTGCCAATCGCCTACGGCACTCCAGTTTACATGTGCCCAAACCAACAGTTTCAGTTTCTTACCACGCATTGAATAAGGCACTTGCCAGTCCACCGTGGTGGTGTAGTGGTCTGAGTTGTCGTCGTTGTGGTCCAGTTTGTAAGAGATTTCGCCATTGGCTATGGTAAAGGTCTTATTACCGCCTTGTACCTTTCCTACCAATGTGAACGTACCGTCTTTGAAGGCCTTTATCTTACAGCCGTCATCCACTTGGCTGTATTTATCACAGTGCCAACTGAGGAGTACCTCTTCGGGTCCTCCGTCAGCCGCCACATAGACATAGCCTTCTTGGACACCATCGTTAACACCTTTGGTGTTGCCTGTAGGCAGGGTGAATCGGACTTTGTCCACACCCACTATCATACAGGTGTAGTTGCCCGCATTGTAGGTGAAGTCATCGGCACGGACCTCCAAGGTCTGTCCGAGTCCCAACAATACAAGCAACGTGAGCAATAGTTGTTTGAAATGCGCCATTGTGAATTTGTTTTAGTTATTTATATAATTTCCATTGTTAAAAATAATCATATAA
>CAMKSZ010000081.1 GCA_946415525.1 uncultured Prevotellaceae bacterium
TGCACGAGCCTCGATATGACTGGCGTGTCAGAATTGCCTGAGTCGCTGCCGTGGATAGGTGGCAATAGGGTGATATATGTCAACGGAGACGCCAACATGGTTGCCGATAATGTAGTTGGAAATGGAGTCTGTACCTCACTTGTTCTTTCTCCCGACGGAGGGGACTTCAGGCCTGCTGCGGGTTTCACAGCACAAAAGGCGTCCATGGTGCTGCCAGTCGATGGTTGTCGGATGGTGATGTTGCCGTTTGCCGCTGCCGTTCCTGACGGGGCAAAGGCCTATACCATCGACGACAACATGGCATTGGCTCAAATCGATGACATCCCAGCGCACACGCCTGTTTTGGTGGAGGCATCGGAATCGGTTTCCTTTACTGGCTCTGGTCGTGTGGCTTTTGCAAAATCGCCTCTCACTGCCACATTGCGTGGTACTTATACACAAATACCTATTTACGCAGGCGATTATGTCTTGGGGCAACAAAACGGCCAATGGGGCTTCGTTCGACTGAATGCAGATGATAGACTCTCTCCTTTTGGGGTATATGCCCAAATCTCTTCTTCCGCGTCTTTCGTTCCTTTGCAGGGCGATGTGTTGTCGATTGGCAGGCTACAAAAAGATACTTTACAAAATGAGGGTATTTACGACTTGTGGGGTCGCAAAGTCAATACCACTTCTCCCGCTCATGGTATTTATATCGTGAACGGGAAGAAGATGGTTGTGAAATGATGTACCTGCTTCAAGGCTTGGCCTTCTTGGCGTATTCAAACAACGCCATGGGCAGGTGGCAATAGCCTGAAGGGTTCTTGTCGAGATAGTCTTGATGATATTCCTCGGCTGTGTAGAAATTCTTCAAGGGGAGTTTCTCCACAGCCAAGGGTTGCGGATGCCGCTCCTGTTCCTCCGTCCATGCCTTTTCGATGGTTGGCAGATCGGCGGGGTCGGTATAGTAGATGCCTGTGCGATATTGGGTGCCTTTGTCGTGTCCTTGCTGGTTGACGCTTACTGGGTCGATGGCCTTGAAATAGAGCGTCAATAGGAAGGAAAGGGGTGTTTTATTCGGATCGTAGCAGATATGCACGGTTTCAGCGAACTGTGTCGTGTCGGTGCAAACTTGCTCGTAAGTGGGATGCTCGATAATGCCATTGGCATAGCCCACCTCGGTGTTGATGACCCCTGCCACTTGTTTGAAATAGTGCTCTGTGCCCCAGAAGCATCCTCCTGCGAGATAAATCTCTTTGAAGGCGTCACCTTTATGTTCCTTATTGTTCATTGTTTGGTTTCTTGATAGTCAATTTATAAATATGTTTCTTCCGCTGCAAATTTATACAAAAGAAATCGATTATATGCCTTTCTTGGAGTTTTTTGTTTGAACTTGTTTTGAAATGGAAATGGGAAAGAGTAAATACAGGTGCTCCAAAAAGATTGCCATCTATTTCAAAAAAGGCAGATAATAAGCACTGATAGTTGGGAAAATATTGTAATTTTGCAAACATGAATAAAGTGAGAATTACTGCCGTCCGTCAGACCGTATATCCTGACTTGATGGCAAAATACGAGAATCCCATTGAGCATACTTGTGATGTCAAGGAGGGACAGCAATGGATTTCCATTGATGGCAAATGTCCTGAGGGAATGTGTCTGTCTGCTTGGTGTTCCATGCGTGAGTTTGTGGAGTCCCTGGCTAATGGCAAAGGCAATTTCTTCGACGGTTGGATGCAGAACCCAATGAGCGCAATGATTAGTTGCAATGACGGTTTCCGTCCGTTCAGTTTCTATATTGAAGTTATCAACGAATAGGGATGAACATAGAGGACTATCGAGAGTTTTGCTTGTCATTGGGGACTGACGTGGAAGAAAAACTGCCTTTTACGGCCTTTCGACATGCTGGTGGCGTATTGGTGTTCTATGTTCATGGTCACATGTTCTCATTTTTCAATTGCGACAATTTCATTGTCGTCACATTGAAATGCCAACCAGATAGCATCGAGGAATTGAGGCAAAACTACGATTATATAGTCAAGCCATCCAACATGTCACCCAAATATTGGATAGGAGTCGATCCCTATGCCGCTCCCGACAACCTTCTTCGTGAACTGACACGTAACTCCTATGAAATTGTAAAAGCCAAGTATAAGAAAAGCAAGACGTAACGGCGGCTACATTTTGGCTGATTTGTAGTCTTTGTTTGTTTCTTATTCTTGAAGTGGACTACTTTTCTTGATTTCATCGGTTTTTAAAAATAGGCCTGCAAGGATGGTGCCGCTAATGCTGTGCCAGGCGCAGGAGATGGCGCAAGGGAGCACGGAAAGTGGCTGTGCTGCGAAAAAGTTGCCGGCAAGCACCGTGGCAAGCCCGGCGTTCTGCATGCCCACCTCTATGGAGATGGTGCGTTTCTTGGCTTTGTTGAAACCTGCCAACTTCCCCGTCGTCCATCCGAGTAAATAGCCCAATGAATTGTGGCAAAAGACCACGGCAAAGGTCCATAGGAAAAGTGTCAGTCCGCGTGCGACAAGCGTATCGTGGACAGTACTGATAACCCCGCCCACAATGCAGGCAAGACAAATGACACTGACTCCTGGCATGAGTGATTGGATGGTGGGGAAGGCTGTCCGTTTTGAATAGGTATAGTTGAGAAAACAACCAATACCTACGGGAATAATGGTCACAATCAGGATGTTGAGGAACATGCCGACTGTATCGATTTCAATAATCTCACCCGCTGTAAACTGCATGAGCAATGGGGTCATCATTGGGGCAAGGAGAGTCGAGGCACAAGTCATGCCCACCGAAAAGGCTACATCGCCGTGGCAGAGATATGACATGATATTGCTCGATACGCCACCAGGACAGCAGCCTACAAGCAAAATGCCCAAGGCCAATGCTGGTTCTAAGCGGAAGACATGAACCAATAAATAGGCTACACAAGGCATGATGAAAAATTGGGCACAGGCACCGATAAAGATGTCCAAGGGACGGTGTGCCAGTATGCGGAAATCATTGGTGGTGAGTGTCAAGCCCATCGTCAACATGATGATGCCGAGAATGGCGGTTTGTGTGGTGCCACGAACCCAAACGAAAAGTCCTGGTACGAAAAACGTCAATATGGCAATGGCGGTGACGAAAAAAGAGGCATGGTTGGCAAGCCAACGGCTCATGTTTTGAAAATAACTTATCATGCTACAAATTATCATTTCTTCTTTTTAATCCCATCTGTGGAGGATGAGATGATTGAAGGCTTCACGTATGTCTTTGGCATAGCGATTCAAAAGCCCTTTGTCTCAATGCATGGCCAAAGTGTTACTGTTGATTTTCTCGATTTCACTTGGCGGGGAGCGGATTTTTGGCTATCTTTGCACATGGTGAGACCGCCTTCCTATTTGCTACTGCAAAGTTAGCAATCTTCTCCCTGATTGCCAAATAGACAGGACTAAAACCTCTCAACATTATACAAAATAGATAAAATTGAACAATGAAGATTCTCCTTGCATCCGCTAAGATAATGCGCGACCAACTGAAGCCGTTGCCCGAAATGGCAATGTCTGTCCCTCATTTCCAGAAACAAGCCGAGTCCTTTGCGCGTGATATGGCAAATTACTCTTCAGAGACGATAGCCGAGATGTTAGGGTGCAGTCTGCAGATAGGGGTACAAAACAAACAGCGTTTCATGCGCTTTTTTGAAGGGGAACAAATGCTTCCTGCTATTTTTGCCTATCATGGTCAAGCCTACAAACACCTGAAAGCAGAGACGCTAACTGAAGAAGACCTTGGTTTTTCGCAGGAGCATCTATGGATTACGTCTTTTCTATACGGCATGCTTCGTCCCTTAGATGGCATTCTGCCGTATAGAATGGAGGGAAATGTGACTTTGCCGAGTGGCGACGGGGAGAACATGTTTTCTTTTTGGAAAAGTCGCCTCACTGATGTGCTCATTAGTGAAGTGAAGGCTGACGACGGCATTCTCATCCATCTGGCAACAGAAGAATACCAACATCTGTTCGACTGGCAGAGAGTGCGGCGTGAAGTACATATTGTGCAGCCTTTGTTCTATGCCAGGAAAGGGAACAGTCTGAAGATGCAAGCGGTTTGGGCGAAGACATGTCGTGGTGCCATGACGCGCTATATCATTGAGCATCGTCTAACAAAACCCGAAGAATTATGTGATTTTACTTACGAGGGGTTTGCTTATGAACCTCGTTTGGGCGAGGCATCCTTCCCCCATTTTATCAAAAATAGCATATAGGACATTTGATTACCGAATGTTTATTAGCCAATATCAAAATTACAATTCTTCAGAAAAGATATCTGTGGCAGAAAATACTAAAATGAATTAAAGAACACATATAATCATGGATGGTAAAATTTCTACAAAAATGTCATTAAAAGAAGCCATTGAAGCCCGTCATAGTGTGAGGGCTTATAAAGAGCAGCCATTGAGTGAGGGTATCGTAAATGTGCTGCAAGATAGAATTGCAGAACTTAATCGTGAAGGTCAGTTGCATATTCAGTTGATTCTGAACGAACCGAAAGCATTCTTGGGAACGTTGGCTAAATATGGGAGATTCCGTGGTGTCAACAACTACATAGTGATGGCAGGACGGAAAACAGAGGACCTTGATGAGCGTGTAGGCTATTATGGTGAACATTTGGTCTTGTTGGCTCAGACACTTGGACTAAACACATGTTGGGTGGGTCTTAGTTACTCGAAAGTGCCTGGAACGTATGTGCTTGACGAGGGCGAGAAAATTGCCTGCTACATTGCTGTCGGATATGGTGAGACGCAAGGAGTCGCCCATAAGATAAAGACCATCGAACAAGTGAGCAATGCAACCGATAAAACTCCATTGTGGTTTAAGAGCGGAGTTGAGGCTGCTTTGCTTGCTCCCACAGCCGTCAACCAGCAGAAGTTCTCGTTTAAGTATGTTGGTATAAACGATGGACGCCATCAAGTTCTTGCCAAAAGAGGCTTTTCCATGATTGGTTATACCCAAATGGATTTAGGCATTGCCAAATGTCATTTTGAAATCGGTGCCGGAAAGGAGAACTTCGAGTGGTTATGAACGCCAAGCCTGAATTGCATAAGAAATTATTTCATGCACTGACCACCGATGAACTATATGAACTCCTTAGAGTGCGTAGCGAGGTCTTTGTGGTGGAGCAGAACTGTGTTTATCAAGATTTGGATGGCGACGACCAACAGTCTATCCATTTGTGGTTGACAGTGTCAGGCAAGGTGGTCGCCTTGGCTCGTGTATGTCCTGCTGGTACGCACATGAAAGAAATCTCCATCGGTAGGGTTGTCACGACAGAGCGCGGCAAAGGTTATGGCAAGCAGATAATGCTTCATGCCATTGATGCTGCCATTGGCCACTTTGACGCTACTCTTATCGATATAGAGGCGCAGGAATACGCCAAAGGGTTCTACGAAAGTGTAGGATTCGAACAGTCGTCCGATACTTTCATGCTCGATGGTATCCCTCATATTAGAATGACTTGGACAAAGACCAAGCAAGAAAAATAGGCTTTACACCAAACGAAAACAGGCATGTCGGCACTCGTTATCCCACGAATACAATCTTGCATTCGCTTTCAGATGGTTTCGCCCTAATCGTTTTATTTTTCCAGCGTTTCTGCCACCTCTTCCAGCAGGCTAATGATGGGAAGATGTTGCGGACAGGCTCCCTCACACTGACCGCACTGAATGCAAGCCGACGCTTTTTCTCCTCCAGGACGCCAATTATACTCATTACGTGCCTCTTGGAGTTGGCCATACATCTTGTACACGTTCATCACGGCAAAAATCTCAGGGATGTGAATGCCCATAGGGCAGCCGGGAGTGCAGTAATGGCAGGCGGTGCATGAGATGTCGGCAAACTGCTGTAATGCTTTGGTGGCTTTGTCTAATACACAATGCTCTTCTTCGGTAAGTGGTTGGAAATGGCTCATTACGGCAATGTTGTCCTTCATTTGCTCCATGTTCGACATGCCGCTGAGCACCATCATGACATTGGGAAGAGATGCGGTGAAGCGGACGGCCCATGAAGCAAATGTAGCATCGGGGTTGGCTTGTAGCAGGATGTCCTTTACCTGCTGAGGGGGATTTGCCAGTTTGCCTCCTTTCACGGGTTCCATCACGATAATCGGTTTGCCGTGCTTTGTGGCTATTTCGTAGCAACGGCGTGAACATATAAGAGGGTCCTCCCAGTCGGAATAATTGATTTGAAGTTGCACGAACTCAACGTCTGGATGGTCGGTAAGGAGTTGGTCAAGATGTTCGGGAGTGGAATGGAACGAAAAACCATAATGACGGATTAAACCGTCTTCCTTCAGCCGCTTCATGTAATCCCAAATGCCGTATCTGTTGAAATTGTCAATATTCCCCTCGTCGATGCCGTGAAGAAGATAAAAGTCAAAATAGCCTGCTCCAGAACGTTCGAGGCTCACCTTAATCTCGTTCTTGGCTTCCTCCTCGCTCTTGGCTGCAAAATCAGAAGCATTAAGTTTGTCGGCAAGATAATAACTATCACGTGGGTAGCGGTCGCAGAGCGTGGCCTTGGTGGCGGCTTCAGAACCTTCATATACGTAAGCGGTGTCGAAATATTTGCCTCCTGACTCCATAAAGGCATCCACCATTTGTTTGGATAGTTCCAGGTCTATTTCTTGCTTACCTTCTATCCTGGGTAAACGCATCATGCCGAATCCCAATTTCATGCAGTTGTCAATGAGTTTTTTCTCCATATTAGACGTTTATTATATATTCTATATGTCAATAGTATTAAACAACATGTTCAGCCATTGATAATTACCATTCTTTTCAGGAAAATGGTGTAGTTGAATGATTGAAAATGTTGTAAAACTGTTGCAAAAATAATAAAAGAACAAGAAAAATTGCTATATTTGCGGCAATATTTGTGATAGATTGTTATTAAACCCATGAAAAGACTAAGTTTATGAGACAAAAGAAGTATTTCACTGCCATCCTTGCAGTCATGCTGCTGGCGATTCCTGCTTTGGTGGAAAGTAAGAGTGATGCGATGAAGCGTGAGCGGAGTCAAACAAACTTGAAATCTGCCGAGTGTGAACAGGCTCAAAAAAAGGGAAAGGCTGCAAAAAAAGCCAAAGCCCTGGAAGTGTCGTTTGACTATCAGCGTCAGGCTGGCCCTGGCTCCAACCAATACGCTGTCTGGATAGAAAACGAAAAGGGAGATGTCGTCAAGACACTCTTTGTCACCTCATACACAACCAAAGGTCGCACACGCCCTGGCGAGGAGCCTATGCGTGGCTACGTCAAACGTCCAAATTGCGTCCCGACATGGGTAAAGAAAGCGAAGGCAGCAGAGCAAACCGACCTGCAGTTGGATGCTGTCACTGGTGCCACTCCACAGACTGGAGGTACCCAAACTTTCACATGGGACTTTACAGACCAGCAGGGCAAGGCCGTACCGCAGGGCACTTATAAGATCGTCGTAGAAGCCACACTCTACCAGGCCAGTGACATCATCTATTGCGGCTCCTTCTCTACTCGTGACAAGGCTGGCGACATCAAGTTAACCTCGACGCTCACTGAGCCTGACGAGAATCACAAGGACATGGTGACGAACGTTAAAGCAGTATTAAAATGAAAACTTAACCAGAATCTGCGTTCAATTGTTCTGAACGACCCTGAGGCTTTCCCGTGGTAAAACGTATTTAAACCAATAGAGATAACGAGTTATGAAAGTCATCATCCTCAACGGCAGCCCAAAACCTAATGGCAATACGGCTACGGCTTTGCATGAAGTGGAGTGTACATTGCAACAGCAGGAAATAGATACAGAATGGATTCATGTGGGACACTTGCAGATTCCTGGTTGTGTCGCATGTAATAGATGTTGGAAAACAGGTGTGTGTAAATTTGGTGACATCGTGAATGAAATTTCCGAGAAGATGTTCAATGCCGACGGTATGCTCATCGGTTCACCAGTCTATTTCGCTTCGCCCAATGGATCGTTAATTTCATTGCTCGACCGCCTGTTTTATTCCAACTTGCACACCAACTGGAGCATGAAAGTGGGTGCTTCTGTGAGCATTGCCCGCAGAGGTGGCGCAACCACGACGATGGATGTGTTGAATAAGTATTTCTTGAAGACGAACATGCCGGTTGTGCCATCCCAATATTGGAGCATAGCCCACGGTACGTCTCCTGGTGAAGTGACTCGTGACAAAGAGGGCATGCAGACCATGCGTCAATTGGGATTGAACATGGCATTCATGATCAAGTCCCTTCGGCTTGGTTTGGAAAAGTTTGGCTCGCCGAAGATACAAGAAGAATTAGTGGAGACACATTTTATCATGTAAATGCCTTATGAGATTTAAGACTTTATTACTCACAACGACATTCCTGTCAGCAAGGCTGTTTGTGTGCAATTCCATTAAACCAAATATAAAACAACAAACGTAATGAAACAGACTATTTTGGCCGTGATGGTGCTGATGGCACTGACGGCATGTAAGAGCAGCATGAAGGAAACGACAGAGATTATCGACTTGCCTCGTGCGGAAACCCCTGACAGCGTTAATAAAGCCATGGACACATTCTTCGACCAAGCAGCAAAGGACTCGATGGATATCCATAGTGTAATGATTGTCAAAGACGGCAGCGTCATCTATAGTCGTTGGCAAAGCGAGGGCGCGGACACTGTGCCCCATGTGCTACACTCTGTGAGCAAGACATTTACTGCTACTGCCGTGGGCCTCGCCATAGCAGATGGCAAGATGGCACTGACTGATAAGGTTATCGACTTTTTCCCCGACAAATTGCCTCCTGTTGTGAGCGATAATCTAAAGAAAATGACTGTGCGTGATCTGCTGACAATGTCTTGTGGCCATGATACAGAACCTACAGGACAACGTGATGAAGGTGTTGACTGGGTGAAGGCATTTTTGGCACACCCTGTAGTTCATGAACCTGGCTCATTCTATCTTTACAATAGTCTTGGCACCTATATGCTCTCGGCCATCGTGCAACAGGTGACGGGCGAAAAGGTGGTTGACTATCTGAACACCCGACTTTTTGAACCTTTGCACATCGACAAACCAAGATGGGAAGAGAGTCCGCAGGGCATCAACACAGGAGGATGGGGACTTTACCTAAAGACTGAGGATTTGGCAAAGATGGGGCAACTTCTCCTTCAGATGGGCAAATGGAACGGAAAACAGGTGGTTCCTGCCGAATGGGTAGCCGAAATGTCCAAGAAACAGGTGGAAAGCATTAATCCTGGCACTCGTCTGGAACAGGCGGAAGAGCGTGGCATGACTAAAGAAACCAGCGATTGGATGCAGGGTTACGGCTATCAGATGTGGCGCTGTCGTCCTGACTGTTTCCGTGCCGACGGAGCAAGAGGACAGTATATCATCGTAGTACCCAATAAGAATGCTGTAATTGCCATTACCTCAGATGTTGAGAACTTGCAGGGCGAATTGAACTTAGTATGGAGTCATATTCTCCCCATTTTATAATTTGCAGATACGATACCTTTTAATTTTATGAGTATGAATAAGAAATATGCAATCTATGCTTTGTTGGCGCTGTTGTCGCTGACGAATTGTTACAACGGAAACAGCAACGAGAATGCCACTGCCACATCACCGTCTTTCGACGAAGTATTAACCTCTCGCAGAAGTGTCCGTAGTTATGATGCTTCAAAGAAAATTACGGAAGCAGAAGTGCGCGATTTGATCAAGGCCGCGCAGGATGCTCCCTCATGGGCTAACCAGCAGCCTACGAAGTATTATGTTGCCATCAGCGAGAAGAAATTGTCCGCTGTTCAGGATATGGTAGGTGGCAATAAGGAACGTATCAAAAATGCCCCTGTGCTTATCGTTTCTACCTTTGAACGTGGCAAGTCTGGATTCTTCCAGGGCAACCAGACCAATGAAGTAGGCGATGGATGGGGAGCATACGACAATGGCTTGAGCAACTGCTATCTGATCCTTAAAGCACGTGCAATGGGCTTCGATACGCTCATTATGGGAATGCGGGATGCAGACAAGTTACGGGATTTGTTCTCCATACCTGAAAATGAGACCATCATGGCCGTTATCTCACTTGGTTATAGGGCAGAAGAGCCTAATCGCCCGGAGAGAAAGAATCTTGACGAAATTCTTAAATTCTTCTAAAGTGATTTATGATAGAGTGTCAAGATACTGATTAGATATAGAAGCGGTTAAAACTAAGATTAATTGAAAAATCTTTGGTGATTTCATTTTTTTTCTTTTACTTTGTCACGAAAACTAATTTATTATTTAATTTCTATAGCATTATGAAAAAAACAATTATGACGCTTTTTGCAGCCATGACACTGTTGCTGTCCAGTTGTTTAACAACGGGACTCGGAACCCAATCTACCAATGGTTCGACAGGAAATGTTCTGGGCAGTGTGCTTGGAAGTGTTTTAACTAATGTGTTGTTCGGTGGCATGACATTTGACCAGTCGGGCCTTCTTGGTAATTGGAACTACAGTGCTCCAAGTGCTGCCTTTACTACAGAAAAGGCCCTAACAAAAGCCGGAGGTAATGCTGTAGTTGCAAACATGGCTTCGTCGCTGGCAAGTAACTACAGCAACATCGGCATCAATCGTAACAACACTTCTTTCTCGTTCCTGGATGGCAACAAGTTCTCGGCTAAGGTAAATGGTATCCCTTTCAGCGGAACCTATGCATATAACCCCCAGAACGGAGAAATCACTCTCAAGACTGCTACGGAGACCATTAAGGGCAACGTAACAAAGACTGAGAAAGGAATGGGCTTGATGTTTGATTCTGTTCAGATGGCGAATATCCTTCAGAAAGAAGGCAAGGTCAGCAATACTGCTGCGGTTCAGGCGGTCAGCAAACTCGCGAAGAGTGCCAATGGTGCTCGCGTAGGCTTTGAACTTACAAAATAAGAGAACTAAAACAAATAAGGACAAAAAGGATATGTTCATCAGGTTGTCACCCTGTTGAAAGAACAACAAAGAGTCAGACCCTACATTGATAATGGGTTATCTGCTACTTTTTTGTATTTAGGAAAGCCCCCTGCTGCAACACGAAGTTTGGCAGGGGGAATTTCTATTTTAGTTTTCAGATAATGACTACAAGACAAATATCAGCAGCCAATGCTGAGGAAAAGATAAAACTGCTCTACGAAACCACGTTTCCTGAAGGAGAGCAAATCCCATGGGAGGACCTCATTTCTTCAGTTTAGGACAGTGCTCAAGGATGTAGTTGAGTACGAAGTCGAAGTCCTCGCTGTCACAATATACCTGATTCTTGGATAAGGGCTCATTCACTTTGATGGTGTTCCACTTTCGAAGAGGCTTTACACTACGTACATTTTTGAAGTTAGAATATTGCGACGTGTGGTTGGCAATCAGCATACCCTGGCCTATTTGGCCGGGACTTATTGTCAGGGCACCCGCTCCAGCCAGAGTTTCTCCCATTTTGCGGGCTATTTTCTTCTGAGCAGGAATCTAATCGTGCAGGAGGCCATTTTCGTCCATGGTGAAACTAATGATATAGTTCCAACCATACTGAGCAGCAACGATCAGAAAGGCAATGGTGGTAATCACGAGACATCCTAACATAATGTAGCCAAACGCGCGGAGGTCTTTGAGAAGAACCTCGAAATTGCCATTGGTAATATCATCCCAGTGGCTTAAGAAAATTACAAAGATCAGCAAGGCGGCTAAGATGCCGCCAAATACCTTGAAGACCGTTAAGATAAGAACAGGGTTCTTAAGCATGCTCATCGGGTATGTCCAGCGATACTTGCCGTCTTTACATAGGCGGACTTCCCTTCCATCATAATCATTATCCGCTAATGCTTGGCTACCTTGGCCATGGGGTTTAACATTATTCATATATATATTTCGGTTTATTTGTTA
>CAMKSZ010000082.1 GCA_946415525.1 uncultured Prevotellaceae bacterium
CGGATACGAGGACGCAGTTTCTGACATGTTCAGCAACAAAGGCACTTGGGAATAATACTTTCCAAATAAACTTATCAAGAGGTGGCGGCTTCGCCACCTCTTTTTTGTCAATAATTCCTAATAAAAACACAAAAAGAGCACTCATATACTCATTTTTTTGTAATTTTGCACCCTGTTGTAATAGTCATATTTATCCAAGCACCCACATGAACAAAAGATTGCTTTTTCTACTTGTCGCCACGCTGATAAGTTTATCCAATATGGCGGCAGGTGGGCCTACCTTCTACTACAGATTCATCGCCCAACCTTCCACCACCGGCGAAGGCTTGGTCTATGCTTCGAACTTAGATGAGACGCCCGATGACTCGCAATACCATGATTACTACGGTACGCAGGTATTCAGCGAAGGTACAATGGTCAATGTGCACGCAGCCACAGTGACAGCCTTCCTCTATGCGAAACCCGCCGAAGGCTACATGTTCACCCATTGGTGCCGTGTGGAAGATGGCAAGGAAACCGCCTTCAGCCGGAGCAAGAACACCACCGACCTGATCACCACGACGGCAACCGACAGGCAAAATCCATTGGTGACTTACTACAAAGCCTACTTTGCCAAGAAAGGGCTCATTTATCCTCAATCGTCCGACGAATCGCTCGGCACCGTCGATATCGACATCGCCACCAACAAAATCGGCGATGTAGTGACCTTGACCGCCAAGCCTGACATGCTCAATGGTGTGTTCAAAGGATGGCGGCGCAACGAATCTACCCGACTCATCACCGACAACCCCCTGACACTCAAGGTCAGCACCTCCAACCGAGGCACCTATACCGCTGTCTATGAAGCCAAGGGCATCAACACCCACGGTCTCTACATGATTATCGAAAACCTTGCCACAAATACGTTGTTAGGTGTAGTGGGAAATTCGGAAAAGACCATTGAATCCGACCAGCGCTATTTCAAGAACTCGCTCGTGCTTGTCAACAAGAAAAATCCCAAAGTCCATTCCATGCCCGCTCTCATCGTCAAAGTGACAGGCAACTCCACGGGAACGGCGGGTCTTGAGAATGTGGAAATGTCAGCACAGGGCGTCTCCACCTACGACATTAGCGGACAGAAATTCCGCGTAGAGAAATATTTGGACAACGACTATTTCCTCTTCGGCAACCACGACGGATTTACCGGCTACATCAAGGACAACGGCGGCGAAAAGTCGTACATGGAATTGGTCGGCCAAGTTCACAATCCCAGCATTTGGAACCGTCCCGATGCCGGCAAGCGCTACCGCTGGGCGTTCCATATCATCGACGAGGAAAGTTTCGACACCAACTACTTCGGCGCCCTTCCTTCGCCCAACACCAAACTCAACGGCAAGTACTACACCACGATGTACACCTCGTTCCCCTACGAGTGCCGCGACGGCGTGAAAGCCTACATCGTGGATAAGATTCTCGAAGACGGAAAAGCACATCTCATGCAAGTGAGCGAGAACATTGTGCCTGCCAACACGCCCGTCATTCTGGAATGCAATTCGACCGAAGCCATCGGCAACCGACTGATGCCTTTGCTCTATGACCCACTTCCCGTCACCACCACCAACCTGCTCAAAGGCGAAGTCTATCTCAACGACGAGAGTGGCGACGAGTCCAACTTCCGCACGACCTTCGACCCCACGACGATGAGGGTGCTGAGCAACGACAAGGCCGTTTTTGCCAACGCCAACAACAAAGACCCGCTCAATGGCAACAGCACTTTGAAATACATCGCCAGCAACACCTGCTACTTGGACGTCAGCGGTATCGACAATCCTGCCGTCGAGATAGAGTTGAGCAAGGACGAAGATGACGTCATCCTTCGCGGCGACGCCAATGGCGACGGCACGGTGGATGTAGTGGATGCCATGCTTTGTGTCAACTATGTGCTTAGAAAGGAAATAAAGATGTTCATCTTCAAAAATGCCGATGTCAACTTTGACAATAACGTCGATGTCACCGACATCATGGACATCATCAACTATATCCTCAAAAAACATTGGTAGTCTCCAAAATGTGATGAGGACAGAAAAAATATAATGATAATTCTTTGCTGAAAAAGTTTTTTTTTATAAATTTGCATCGTCTTAAGCATGGTCAGCAATGGGCAATGTAGAATTGCATTCGGTCATTTCCCAATAGGCAAAAAAACAAATGGCCTTGCACTCGCTGAATGAAACATAGCATTGAAAGCAAAAAGACGTTGAACTGAAGAAAGTAACAAACAATTAAATATAAATAGTTATGAAAAAATTCTATTTGGAACCTGACGCAAGATTTGTGAACATCAATGTCAACAGTCCTGTTCTTGAAAACGAGCCGGCTCAGTCGGAGCAATCCAATATCACAAGAGTTTGGGAAGAAGGAAGTGATAAGTTGCCAAGTGCTCACAGCGTTTGGGGAGAAGAAGAAGCAGAGCAATAATCTATTGTTGAAGTGTGAAATGGCATAAAAAGCCATTTCACGCTTCAATTATACGTTTAGGCTTTCCCGTTTCGGTGAGAGGCAGTCGCTCTACGTAAACGGTTTTTTTAGGAATCCAGTATTTAGGGAGGACGTCCACAAAAATGTCTTCCAAATTTTTATTATCCCTTCCTTCTACGACTAGGACAGGTATTTCTCCAAATTTTGCATCTTTGGCCTTGCCCACGAGATAAGGCACATTAATCCACGGTTTCAGCAGTCGTTCCACTTCCTCTGCCTGAATTTTCACCCCACCACAACAAATGACGTTGTCGATTCTTCCGACAACCTTAAACCGCTGCCCGTCGGGATGCATTTGCACGATGTCGTGAGTCACCAATGTTTCGCTGCAAACCTGAGGTGCATCGATAATCAGACAACCCTCCTGCGACTGCGAAATCCTCACTCCTGGCAGAGGAACATACCAATCCGAAGCATCGCTGCCATTCAGTCGCCTCATGGCCACGTGCGAGAGCGTCTCCGTCATCCCGTATGTGCTCCACACTTCATTGGGGAAGTCGATTAACTGGGCGGCCATCTCTTCATCCACTGCACCACCGCCAATGATAAGGCGGCGTATGCTGCGAAGCCTTTTAGCCTCTTTTTCTACTTTTAGGGAATTGTAAACCTGTATGGGCACCATGGCGGCAAAGTCGATAGGGCGGTTGCCGACAGCGGTGTCGGAGAGCGGATGCCCTGTAGGAGCGATGTCGATTAGCGACAAACGGCCCACGGTCGCCCTCACCACCATCATCATCCCTGCAATATAGTCGAGCGGCATGCACAAAAGGGCGGTGTCGCCTTCATGCAACCTCAAGAAGCGCAGTGTCATCGTGGCACTTGCCGCCATGCGGGCCTTTTCCACCCATAAAGGTTTAGGCTGTCCCGTCGAACCGCTGGTGTGCACCAACAACTTGTCGGAACTGTCGTTCCACAATTCCAGGAAACGTTCCAATGTCATCATGTTCAGTCTTCTGGATGGTAAAACATTTTTTCACCTTCAATGCCAATGGGCATTTCCACGTTGTCGGTAAAAAGCATTCCTGTGCCCAATCCCTGGGGCATGGCAGGCGGACAGCCATAGACGTGGGCGGCAAACTGCGCTATCGCCGACAGTCCCACGTTGCTTTCCAAGGCACTCGTCACCCATGAGCCGATGCCGCGTTCTCTCGCCATCATGATCCATTCCTCTGCGCCGTGCAGTCCGCCATGCAACGATGGTTTCAGGATGATGTAGGCGGGGTGGATGGTATCGAGCAAGCGCATCTTCTCCTCAGGAATATTGACCCCGATGAGTTCCTCGTCAAGGGCGATGGGTATGGGCGATCGCTGGCACAAGTCGGCCATGGCCTCCCATTGATGCTGTCGAATGGGCTGTTCGATGGAGTGAATGCCGTAAGGTGCCAGCATTTCCAATCGGCTGAGAGCCACGTCGGGCGCAAAGGCGCCATTCGCATCCAACCGAATCTCCAGTTTGTCTTGCGCAAACCGTTCCCTTGCCCTGCAAATCAAGTCAAGTTCCTTTTGGAAGTCAATGGCACCGATTTTGAACTTGATGCACCTGAAGCCTTGCTGGATTTTCTCCTCCATCCTCGCCAACATTTCCTCATGGGTGCCCATCCACACCAAACCATTGAGCGGAATACCTATCTCACCTCGTGTGAAAGGCGTGTCGTAGATGACGCCCCGCCTTCCCCTCAAAGTCATTAGCGCCGTTTCAAGGCCGAAAAGCATGGAGGGATAGGGCTGCAAGAGTTCATAATCGAGTCTGCCGCTTGCCTGAACTTGTTGACAAATGCCTTGCAATACCTCGGCATAATCGGGAATGTCGTCACAACTTAGTTGAGGCAGAGGGGCACACTCCCCCACCCCGACAGCCCCTGGCATGTCGTCATCGGTCACCTCCACCATCCAAGAACGGCGTGTGAGGTAAACGCCTCGCGAAGTGCCTGCCGGTTGCTTGAAATGAAACAACCTTTCAGATATAGAGAAATGCAACATTTCCTTTTTCTTTCATTTTGACATCCACCAAAATCCCCTACGGCAAATGGGGATACTTGCCGAAATCCGGTTGTCGCTTTTCGAGGAAAGCCTTTCCGCCTTCCTGCGCCTCATCGAGGAAATAGTAGAGCATGGTGCAGTCGCCGGCCAGTTGTTGGATACCTGCCTGACCGTCCAATTCGGCATTGAGTCCTGCCTTGATCATCCTCAAGGCGAGCGGACTGCGCTGCATCATCGTCTCCGCCCATTCCACACACTCGTCCTCCAAGCGGTCGAAAGGCACCACCTTGTTGACCATGCCCATGCGCTCTGCCTCCTCGGCGGTGTATTGGCGGCACAAGAACCATATTTCACGGGCTTTCTTCTGTCCCACGATACGGGCGAGGTATGACGCGCCAAAACCGGCGTCAAACGACCCCACTTTCGGTCCTGTTTGTCCGAAAATGGCATTTTCGCTGGCAATGGTAAGGTCGCACACCAAGTGCAGCACATGACCGCCACCGATGGCATAGCCATTGACCATGGCAATCACTGGTTTGGGCAGTCGTCTGATTTGCATCTGGACGTCGAGCACGCTGAGGCGAGGCACTCCTTCCTCGTCGACATATCCGCCACGTCCTTTCACGTTCATGTCGCCACCCGAACAGAACGCCTTGTCTCCAGCACCTGTCAGCAACACCACATAGATGTCCTGAGCCTCGCGACAATAGGCAAAAGCCTGCGAGAGTTCAAGCGTGGTGCGTGGCGTGAAAGCATTCCTGTAGCGTGGGCGGTTGATGGTGATTTTAGCGATTCCATTGTACTGTTCGAAAATCAGGTCTTGAAAGTCCCTGATTTTCTTCCATTCTCTATTTGCCATATTTTTCTTAGTTTTATGATTTGTCAGCAAAATTACAGATTATTCATCAGCCGCCCAAATTTTTCGGGTATTTATGCAAGAATTGGACTCTTTGAAGCACTTTTCGATTCGGAAGAGGCCACCGAGGAAGCCCGTGGTGACATCTCAAATGTGTGGGAAACTGATGATTCGCCACAAAAGTCATTGTTCGACATCGAAGAAGAGTAAGAGTCTATGTAATCTATCCATCAAGGGCGCGCCAGAATCAGGCGCGCCCTTGATGGTTTTTGTCATATCGACTGACAGCCGGCAGTTTGCAGGAGGTGATGGAGTTGCCTCAGTGCGGCGGCATCCTCTTGGGGGTCGGTGACCACCTCCAAGACTACGGGTCGTGAATGGGTGGAAGTCATCAGCGTCATCACACCCATTTTTAGTTGCTGCATGTCGGTTGCCAATAGGTAGCCGATGTCGTTTTGTGTACAGATGCCCTGTGCACGGGTGTTGTGGCAAGCGCTCACCAAATGGTCGCATGCAGGGCTTTTCGCCAGTCCAGGCAATTGCTGGAAGATGCCCCCGCGCCCATTGTTGAGCAAGATGATACGCAGATTGCCACGGAGATTTTGGTTCCACAGCGCATTTTGGTCGTAGAAGAAACTAAGGTCGCCCACCACGCAGAACACCAGGTCGTCGGTCGCCACCGAAAAGCCTGCCGCCGTTGACAGCGACCCGTCGATGCCATTCACTCCCCTGTTGCAATGGACAGGATGCTCCGCGAAGAGATTCGCCAACCTAATCGCCGAACTGTTGGCATAATGCACGGAACAACTATCGTAAAAATCCTCGAACTGTTGTTCGAAATACCTCACAGCCGCCATTTGCGAGAAAGGCGGTTCAAAGTCATCCACCACCTGTTGCGCCCTTTCGAGCACCTGTTGCCATCGGCGCAGGTAGTCGCTGTGCAAGGTTATTTCCGAAAGATCCTTCACCCCATGGGACCATGCCGCCAAGGACTCCAGCACCTGGTCGGGCGACACCTCCACAATATCCGTGAGGTGCATGGTGACATCGGCCACTTCCCCGTCGGGACAGGCCATCACCACGCGTGCGCCATCCACCTTTCTGAGGAAATGCCTCAGTCGCTTGCTCACCAAGGTGCCACCCAGGTAAAGGATGAAATCAGGTAACAATCCTTCGTCGTTGCCGTCAACAGCCACCAATGCCTCATCCACTCTTGTGAAGCGTGTAGGCACATTGCACAAGGTTTCGGTCAGCACGACTCCCCTTGCCTCCATCACGTCAAAGGCTGCATCTCGGGTTTCCAAATCGCAAGAAGCCAACTCCGAGAAAAACTGCCCCATGACCGCCATCGGCCTCTTCGCCTCCATCCACCAACGCGACACGATGTCGGCACTGTCACCCCCTTGGTCAGCGAGGCGGCGAATGACACGCGTGCGAGGCAAGGCCTCGGTAGAGAATTCAAAGAGGGGTTCGGCAATGGGCACATTGATATGGACGGGGCCCCCTGCTGGTCGAAGTGCAGCCAACAGCGCCTCGTTGACCAATCTGTTGCAGTGCCACTCTTCCGACGGATTGGCGGCATCCACGGGCAGTGTCACCTCCCGCTTCACGAAATCGTGCAGGCAATGTCCCTGCGGCAGCGTCTGACCATCGAGTTGACCAATCCACTCTTGCGGCCGGTCGGCAGAAATGACCACAAGCGGCACTTGCTGGTAATATGCCTCCGCCACTGCCGGTGCCAAGTTGAGCAGAGCAGTGCCCGAGGTGACGCATACCGCCACCGGTGCCCTCTTCGCCAACGCCATGCCAAGAGCATAGAACCCCGCGCTCCGCTCGTCGGTGACAGGATAGCAGCGGATATCGGGGTGCTCGTTGAGGTTGTGCACGATGGGCGCGTTGCGACTGCCCGGGCACACCACGGCATCGCAGACATGGTGTTCTGCCAGGAGAGCGGTCAGGATGTTGACATTCTTCTTGTTGGAATACATGGGTCAGTCGTTTATCAGGTGCCTCATCGTCTCCATCTTGTCTTCCGTCTCCCGCCATTCCGCCTCCTCCTCGCTGTCGGCAAGCAGTCCGCCCCCGGCATAGAGGTTGTAGCAGTCGGCATCGATGCGCATGCAACGGAGAGCGACGAAGAGGTGCGTTGCCCCTTCGATATCGAAAGGTCCGGCAAATCCACTGTAATAAAGCCTGGGCGCAAACTCGTTGTGAACGATAAATTCTCGCGCCTCCTCCTTGGGTAGTCCACAGACCGCCGGCGTGGGATAAAGCAAATGGAGCAGTTCGCCTACCCTCTCCTTGTCGGGCATGGCGAAAGAGAAGTCGCTCCTAAGGTGGACAAGATTGCCCGCCCTCATGGTGTAAGGACCTTTTTCCTCGATGTCGGTGGCTACCTGCTCAAGGCTTTCCGTGATAAAGGTGGACACGAAGCGCTGTTCCTCGATGTTCTTCACACTCCATTTCAAGTTTTTCTCATCATGCCTTCCTTGTGTCGGCGGCACGTCGAAAGAGAGTTGTTGGTCGCTGAGCGTCATGGTGCCCGCCAGCGACATCGTGCTCCAACCGTTGCCGTCGCCGTCAAGCAGCACCTCTGGCGTCGCCATCAGCCAAGTACCGCAACGGCGTGCCGACACCAATGCGACAAACAGACGCGGGTATTCCCGACAAGCCTTCACGAAGAGTTGCAGGGGCGAGAGGCGCCCGTCGTTGGGTTCACGGGCACATCGGGCGAGCACGATTTTCGTGAACTCCCCCTCCATGATATGCGAATGGAAATTGGCGAAGTCGATGGCATAGTGGGCACGCGTGCCCACCCTGAAGGACACTTTTTGTCGTGACCTCTTCAGCACCTCTTTCAACAAATCTTTGATGTTGTCGGGCAGTCCCCCTTCCTCCGCAAGCAGGCTGTCAGGCTGCAAATCATCACACCAGTCGGGACGCAACACCAATACGGGGTGCCGCCTGTCGGGCGCGAAAGGCGCCATGACGAATCCCGACTTCCCACTGAGGGCGAACACGGACGTAATCTCCTCCGGCTCACCGTCTGTCTGCGCCATCAGCCGACATTCCTGTCGGTAGGGCAATCGATATAAGGCAAATGCTGGCATGTCACTGATGAACGTTTTTGGTGCTGACCACATAGTTGGTCACCGTCACCGTTGATATGAGTTCGCCGGCCGAGTTGTTGATTTCCACGTTCCACACATGGATTTTCTTCCCCTTCTGCACGAGGTGGGCCAAGGCGGTGACGGTGTCGCCCTCGACCACAGCCTTCACATGGCTGCCGCTGACACTGATGCCCACACAGATTTTCCCGGGGCACAAGGCCGAAGAGCCGACACCAGCCAGGTTTTCTGCCAAGGCGAGCGACGCCCCTCCGCTGAGGAAGCCGAAAGGTTGGCGGTTGCGCTCGTCCACCTTCATAGTGGCCATGCACATGTCCTCGTCGGGTGTGGAGATGAAATTCATCCCCAGGACAGTCGATAAGTTGGGCTGACTTTCTATTATTTGTTTGATTTTCTCTACATCCATAGTATTTGTATTGATGCGGCAAAATTAATAATTTATTTTTAATATGTATTCGATAAGTGGGAAAAACAATGCCAAGTAATTAAAAATGGGGAAAAGGTGTGTCACTTCGCAAAAATTTATTAATTTTGCACCGATATTGGCATTTATACACATTTCAGACATGAACATATTAGAACTCAGCGAGCAAGAGGTAGGCAGGCGCCAAAGCCTGCAAGAACTTCGCGCAATGGGCATCGACCCATATCCCGCAGCCGAATACCCCACCAATGCTTTTTCCACCGAAATACGCACTTCGTTCTCCGACGACGCGGAGCCACGCGAGGTGGTCATTGCCGGCCGTATGATGAGCCGCCGTGTGATGGGCAAAGCCAGTTTTGTGGAACTTCAAGACTCCAAAGGCCGCATCCAAGTCTATGTCACCCGCGACGACATCTGCCCTGGCGAGGACAAGACACTCTATAACCAAGTTTTCAAGAAATTGCTCGACATCGGCGATTTCATCGGCGTCCGCGGCTTCGTCTTCCGCACGCAAACAGGCGAGATTAGCGTTCACGCCAAAGAGTTAACCCTGTTGTCGAAAAGCCTGAAACCGCTGCCTATCGTCAAATACAAGGACGGCGTAGCCTACGACAGTTTCGACGACCCCGAGTTGCGCTACCGCCAGCGTTACGTTGACTTGGTGGTGAACGACGGAGTGAAGGAGACATTCCTCCAGCGTGCCACCGTCATCCGCACCATGCGCCGCGTGCTCGACGAGGCTGGCTACACCGAGGTGGAGACCCCCACATTGCAGTCGATTGCCGGCGGTGCCAGTGCCCGCCCGTTCATCACGCATTTCAACGCCCTCGACCAGGACATGTACATGCGTATCGCCACCGAACTATACCTAAAGCGGCTCATCGTGGGCGGTTTCGAGGGTGTCTATGAAATCGGCAAGAACTTCCGCAACGAGGGCATGGACCGCAACCACAACCCCGAATTCACCTGCATGGAACTCTATGTGCAGTATAAGGATTACAACTGGATGATGTCGTTCACGGAAAAACTGCTTGAGACCATCTGCATCGCCGTCAATGGCAGCACAGAACGCGAAATCGACGGCAACATCGTGAGTTTCAAGGCTCCTTACCGTCGCCTGCCCATCCTCGACGCCATCAAGGAAAAGACAGGCTACGACCTCAACGGCATGTCGGAGGAGGAGATTCGCGACATCGCCAAGCGCCTGAACATAGAGGTGGACGACACCATGGGCAAGGGCAAACTCATCGACGAGATTTTCGGCGAGACCTGCGAAGGCACGTTCATCCAACCCACCTTCATCACCGACTATCCCGTGGAGATGTCGCCGCTGACGAAGATGCACCGCTCCAAGCCCGGACTGACGGAGCGTTTCGAACTGATGGTGAACGGCAAGGAACTGGCCAACGCCTACTCCGAACTCAACGACCCCATCGACCAGGAAGAGCGCTTCAAGGAACAGATGAGGCTCGCCGACAAGGGCGACGACGAAGCGATGATCATCGACCAGGATTTCCTCCGCGCCTTGCAATACGGCATGCCGCCCACCAGCGGCATCGGCATCGGCATCGACCGCTTGGTGATGCTCATGACCGGGAAGACCTATATCCAGGAGGTGCTGTTCTTCCCGCAGATGCGCCCCGAGAAAAAGGCTCCCCGCAGCAGCGTCGCCGAATGGGGCGAACTGGGCGTGGGCGAAGAATGGGTGCCCGTGCTCAACAAGTGCGGTTACTATCTCATCGGCGACATCCGCGACGTCAACCCGCAGAAACTGCAAATGGATGTCTGCGGCATCAACAAGAAATACAAACTCGGCTACGAGAATCCCAAGGTGGACGAGTTCGCCCGCTGGATAGAGGCTGCCAAGGCCAAGGCCGAACAGGAATAAGACAATACAGCCTCAGCCTGCCGCCACGACAGGCTGAGGCACACTAAAAGCACACACTATGCACGATTGTGGAAAGATAGCCATCATCGGGGGAGGCAGTTGGGCGACGGCGATAGCCAAGATTGTGGTGGGGCACACCCATCACATCGGATGGTACATGCGCCGCGACGACCGCATCGCCGACTTCCAGCGCATGGGTCACAACCCCGCCTATCTCACAAGCGTCCATTTCGACACCGACGAGATTTTCTTCTCAAGCGACATCAACAAGGTGGTTGACCTCTACGACACATTGGTGTTCGTCACCCCTTCGCCCTACTTGAAAAACCACCTCAAGAAACTGCGCACGCGCATCCGCGACAAGTTCATCGTCACGGCCATCAAGGGCATCGTGCCCGACGAAAACCTGGTATGCTCGGAGTATTTCCACGAGGTCTATGACGTGCCCCTCGAAAACCTTGCCTGCATCGGCGGTCCGTCACACGCCGAGGAGGTGGCGCTGGAACGTCTGTCGTATCTGACGGTGGGCTGTGCCGACCTCGACAAGGCACGGGCCTTCACCGACCTGCTTTCGAGCAGTTACATCAAGACGAAAACGAGTAGCGACGTCATCGGCATCGAATATTCCTCGGTGCTGAAAAACGTCTATGCCATCGCTGCGGGCATCTGTAGCGGATTGAAATACGGCGACAATTTCCAGGCGGTGCTCATGTCGAATGCCGTGCAGGAGATGTCGCGCTTCCTCACTGCCATCAACCCCATCGAGCGCAACGTCTATGACTCTGTCTATTTAGGCGACTTGCTCGTCACGGGCTATTCCAACTTCTCGCGCAACCGTGTCTTCGGCACGATGATTGGCAAGGGGTATAGCGTGAAAAGCGCCCAAATAGAAATGGAAATGATTGCCGAGGGCTTTTTCGGTACGAAGTGCATGAAGGAAATCAACCGTCACATGCACGTCAACATGCCCATCCTCGACGCTGTTTACAACATCCTCTATGAGCGCATCTCACCGCAAATAGAGATTAAGTTGCTCACCGACAGTTTCCGCTAACTTTTTTAGCC
>CAMKSZ010000083.1 GCA_946415525.1 uncultured Prevotellaceae bacterium
AATATCTTCCAGTTTTCTTCTCAGAATTTCGCCATCTTAATGGCCACCACGGCACATTCGTCGCCTTTGTTGCCCCATTTCCCGCCTGCGCGGTCCATGGCTTGCTCCAACGTGTCTGTGGTGAGAAGGCCGTAAACCACGGGGATTTCGCTCTTGGCATTCAAGCGGGCGATACCGTAGGTCACACCTTGACAGATATAATCGAAATGAGGTGTTTCGCCACGAATCACGCTGCCAAGGATGATGATGGCATCGTAGCCACCGTTGAGTGTCATCTGATGGGCACCGTAAATCAGTTCGAAACTCCCTGGGACGGTCTTCACATGGATGTTTTCTGGCAGTGCTCCGTGTTTCTCAAGGGTGCTCACCGCACCGTCAAGCAGCGCATTGGTCACCATGCTGTTCCATTCCGATACCACGATGCCAAAACACATGTTGCTCGCATCGGGAATCTTCGACATTTCGGCCTCAGTGATTCTGTGAAGTGCTGTTGCCATCTTTATTTGGTCAGATATTCAATATACTTGTCGATGTCCTGCTGTGCGGAGGAGCCGAGGTAATTGTCCTTGATGCTCTGGAATAGTTGCAGGGCTTCGTCGTTCTTCTTCTGATCCATCAGAATGAAGGCGGCTTTCTTCAAGGCAATGGGGGCTACGGTGTTGCTGCGGCCCGACTCAGAGGCTTTGTCGGCCATGCTGGCAGCCTTCTTGAAAGCGTCGAGGGCCTTGTCCAACTGCTTCACGTTGGCATAGGCGTCGCCCATGGCCATCACGGCGAGAGGACTCACGATCAAGTCGCCCTTCGGGCTGAATGCGTCAAGGTATTTCACTGCCTCTTCCCATTTGTCTTGCTTGGCATAGCAAAGACCAGCATAGAGGTTGGCCAGGTTGCCGGCTTTCGTGCCGCTGTATTCGCTGGCGAGTTGAATGAAACCAGGGGTGCCCAGGCTGTCGCCTTTCAACGCCTTGTCGAAATCTTGCATCATGAAGAGTTCCTGACTATGGGCAAGGGCGGTGCTGGCCTTCTCGTTGCGCGACGACGAGTAGTGGTTCCATCCGATGATTGCCACGATCAGCACGACAAGCGCGATCAAGCAGAAAATGATTTGTTTCTTGTACTTCGTCAGAAAGGCTTCCGACTTGTTCAGGGTTGCGATCAATTCCTGATTACCCTGGGGTTCTTTTTTCTTTGCCATTATTGATTTTTAATTTGATTGTTGTTCACGCCAAACATGCCGTCCACATGACTTGGAGGAAGGCATGAATTTTTGCGACGCAAAATTACTCATTTTATCCCACACGATAAAATTTATTATCGACTTTTTTCGTTTTTCACCCCTAAATCACTTAACTTTGCAAAAAATACTGCCAGAATGGGCATTTTGCGACATGATACTCGACAACTTATCCATCATTAATTATAAAAATATCTTGACGGCAAATGTGGACTTGTCGCCTAAGATGAACTGCTTACTGGGACAGAATGGCATGGGAAAGACAAACTTCCTCGATGCCATCCATTTCCTTTCGTTTTGCAGGAGCGCTCATTCGGCCATCGACTCACAACTCATCACCCATGAGCAGGATTTTTTCATGCTGGAGGGGAAGTTTGTTGCCGAGAATGGGGATGTCGAGGACATCTACTGTGGCATGAAGAGGGGGCAGAAGAAGCATTTCAAGCGAAACAGAAAGGAGTATAAGCGGCTCTCCGAACATATCGGACTGCTGCCGCTCATCCTTGTCTCGCCTTCCGATACCGCCATGATTGATGGGGGAAGCGAGGAGCGGAGAAAATTGATGGACATGGTGATTTCGCAATACGATTCCGCCTACATCGTTGCGCTGGCCAACTATAACAAGGCTTTGCAGCAGCGAAATGCGTTGCTCAAGATGGAGGAGGAGCCCGACCCGGCTCTCATCGAGATTTGGGAGATGCAGATGGCGGCAGAGGGGGAGGCGGTCTATGCCAAGCGACAGCAGTTTGTCTCGCAGTTTGTGCCGGTCTTCCAGCAGATTTACCAGCGCATCTGCAATTCTTCCGAACAGGTGTCCGTCGATTATGTGTCGCATTGCCAGCGTGGGCCGCTGCTGGAGGTCATACAGCGCGACAGGCACAAGGATAGGGCGGTGGGCTATTCTCTCCATGGCATCCACCGCGACGACCTTGACTTGCGGCTACAGGGGTATCCCATGAAGAAGGAGGGGAGCCAGGGGCAAAACAAGTCGTTTGCCATCGCTCTCAAGTTGGCGCAGTTTGATTTCCTCAAACAGACCAATAGCCGTACAACGCCTATCCTCTTGCTCGACGACATTTTCGACAAACTCGATGCTTCCAGGGTGGAGCAGATTGTAAAGATTGTGGGGGGCGATGAGTTCGGACAGATATTCATCACCGACACCAACCGCGACCATCTCGACAAAATTCTCCATCACTACGATTTCGACTACAAGATTTTCTCCGTGGAAAACGGGGCGATTTCGCTCAAAAATTCATAAAAGAATCCATGTTCCGACGCGACGTAAAACCCATCGATAGCCTGATGGCTCAATTTCTAAGAGCCTCTGGGCTGGAAACGCCCTTGCTTCAACGGCGATTGGTCAACGCTTGGCCTGAGGTGGCTGGCGAAGTCATCGCTCGCTATACGGGTAGCGTCTTCCTTGATAATCAAACTTTAAACGTAAAAATCAACAATGCCGCCCTTAGGGCTGAATTGTCCATGATGCGCTCCGAGTATGTCAGGCGCCTCAACGACCATGTGGGTGTTTGGCTCATTTCCGATATCCGCTTCCGCTAAAATACTTTCCCCTCCATCTCCACTATCCCTTCTATAGCATCTATAGTTTCTATCCCCTCTATAGCATCTATCCCCTCCATCCCCCTCAAAAAAAAGCGGCACTTTCGTGCCGCCTTGTTCCTTCCAGTCAAAGTCTCTTTAGTTTTTCTATTTCTTATTTGTCTTGTTTCCTGCCGATTTCTCCTCTGCTTTGGGGAACGCGGTGCCGTTTTTAAACACTTTCTGCGTCTCACGGATGGCGGGGTCGTCGCTGTTGAGGTATTCCATCCAGGCTTCCTCGTCCATCATGTTGTAGATGATGCGGCTGTAAATGTAGCGCTCAAACAGGGTGTGGGAGCGCTGCATCATCAGGTTGCGGCGCTGCAAGCCGTTCTTCTCGGCATAGGCGGCAAACTTCTCCACTAAGTTCTGCTTCTTTAGGTAAGAAAGCAGGCTGGGCATGGTGTCGTAGTTCTTGAGTTGGTCGCGGTGCTCGTCTGTGTACTCAAAGGCAAACTGCAAAATCAGACCGCTCATGGCGGCTTCCTTATAATAGGAGGTGATGCCGGTCGTGTCTTCGGGGATGAAGATGTCGGGGGTGATGCCGCCGCCGCCATATACCGTGCGCCCGAGACGGGTGTGATAGGCGGGGCCGGTGTGCTTGATGCTGTCTTGCGAGAAATACTCGCCGCGTTCGTAGCGCATCAGCAGGTCTTCCTCGTAGTCCTTGTCGTTGCCGGTGGTGTAGGGCTTCTGGATGCAGCGGCCTGACGGGGTGTAGTAGCGGGCGATGGTCAGGCGGATGACACTGCCGTCGGAGAATTCAATGGGCTTCTGCACCAGTCCTTTGCCAAACGAGCGACGGCCTATCACGGTGCCGCGGTCATTGTCTTGGATGGCACCGGCGAAAATCTCTGAGGCTGAGGCTGATCCTTCGTTGATGAGTACCACAAGGGGAATGTCTTGGTAGGTGCCGCGGCCCGTGCTGGGGAAGATCTCTTTGGGTTGCTTGCGGCCTTCGGTATAGACGATGCGGCAGCCTTTCGGCAGAAACTCGTCCACTATCTGGATGGCGGAGGCCATGTAGCCGCCTTGGTTGTCGCGAAGGTCAACCACCAAGTTGCTCAAACCTTCCTGCGACAGCATGGCAAGTGCGCTGAGCATCTCGCCATAGGTGTTCTCGCCGAAATTCTTGATGCGGATATAGCCGGTCTTGTCGTCGAGCATGTAGGCGGTGTTGATGCTCTTGGTGATGATGTCGTCGCGCGTCACAGTGTAGTATTTCACGTTTTTCTGGTGATAGCGCATCACGCCAATCTTCACTTTGGTGCCGCGGGGACCTTTCAGCCGGCGCATCGCTTCTTCGTTGGTTACCTTCTCGCCGACGAATGGCTCGTCGTCCACGCTCACAATCTTGTCGCCGGCTTGAAGCCCGGCTTGTTCCGATGGACCTCCCTGTATGACATTCTGGATGTGGATGGTGTCCTTGCGGATGACGAACTCGATGCCTACGCCTGAGAACGAACCGCGGAGGTCGTCGTTGGCGGATTGCACGTCCTTGGCATTGAAATAGACGGAGTGGGGGTCCAACTCGCCGAGTATCTCGGGAATGGCCTTCTCCACAAGGTCGTCCATGTTCACTGTGTCCACATATTGGTCGTCGATGATGTGAAGCAGGTTGTTCAGCCGGTTGCTGCCGGAATTGATGATGTTCAGCCGGTTGCCGGAGAAATGATTGGCATAGAAGGTGCCAATGAGGATGCCCACCACCACGCAGAGGGCGAGCAAAAGGGGCATGTACCGGTTGTTCTTATTCAGATTCATGATCCTTTAGGTTGATGTATTTCACTTCGATTTTTGCACGGCGGAGTAGTTCGATGCCGTCGGCAAGCCGATATTCCTCGCCATAGACCACACGGCGGATGCCGGCTTGGATGATGAGTTTGGCGCATTCCAAGCAGGGCGAGGCGGTGACGTAGAGCGTCGAACCGCTGCTGTTGTTGTTGCTCCTGGCGAGTTTGGTGATGGCATTGGCCTCGGCGTGCAGCACGTAGGGCTTTGTCACGTTGGTGTCGTCTTCGCACACGTTCTCGAAACCGCTTGGCGTGCCGTTGTAGCCGTCGCTGATGATCATCTTGTCCTTCACTACCAAGGCGCCTACCTTGCGGCGAACGCAATAACTGTTCTCCGACCAAATGGTGGCCATGCGGAGGTAGCGCTGGTCGAGCAGGTGCTGTTTTTCTTCCTGGGAAGTCATGTCGTCGTAATTGGGGTTATTTCTTGTGGGGGGGACGGATGCCGTTGCGGCGGAGAAGGGCGTTGATGGTGGGCTCGCCGCCACGGAAGAGGCGGTAGAGGGTCATCGGGTGCTCGGTGCCGCCGCGAGAGAGGATGGCGTCGCGGAATCGCTGGGCGGTGGCCTGGTCGAAGATGCCATGGCGCTTGAACACGCTGAAGGCATCGGCATCCAGCACTTCTGCCCACTTGTAACTGTAGTAGCCGGCTGCATAGCCGCCCGACATGATGTGCGAGAACTGGGTGGTCATGCAGGTGTCGGGCAACTGTTTCATCACCTGCGCTTTTTCCCATGCCTTGTGCTCGAATTCGATGAGGTCGCCGGTGAACTCTTCACGGAGGGTGTAGTAGGCCATGTCGAGTAGGCCGAAACTCACCTGGCGCATGCAGGCGTAGGCTACTTGGAAATTGCGGCTCTTGACGATACGGTCGATTAGTTCGTCGGGCAGCGGGTCGCCTGTCTCATAATGGAAGGCGAAGGTGCGGAGAAATTCCTTTTCCACGGCGTAGTTCTCCATGAACTGGGATGGCAGTTCCACGAAGTCCCACCACACATGGGTGCCCGACATGCTCTCGAAACGGGTGTTGGCAAACATGCCGTGGAGCGAGTGTCCGAACTCGTGGAGGAAGGTTTCCACTTCGCCCAAACTGAGCAGGGAGGGCTTGTCGGCGGTGGGCTTCGTCAGGTTCATCACCACGCTCACATGGGGACGGATGTTCTCGCCCTTGCTGTTGATGTGCTGGTCTTGGAAACTGGTCATCCATGCTCCTCCTTGCTTGCCTTTACGGGGGTGGAAGTCTGCATAAAATACGGCAAGGTAACTGCCGTCTTTGTCGAACACCTCGTAGGCTTTTACGTCGGGATGATAGACTGGTATGCCGGGGGCTTCCTTGAAGGTGATGCCGTAGAGACGATGGGCAAGGCCGAATACGCCGTCGATGACTTTCGACAACTCGAAATAGGGGCGCAACATCTCGGAGTCGATGTTGTATTTCTTCATTTGCAACAGATAGGAGTAATGGGACAAATCCCAGGGCTCCAGTTTGAAGTCCTTGCCTTCCGTCTTGCGGGCGAGCCGCTCTATTTGGGCGAACTCTTTGCGGGCGGTGGGCATGTAGGCTTCTATCAATTGGTCGAACAGACGGTAAACATTCTTGCTGTTGCTGGCCATGCGGCGCTTCATCACATAATCGGCATAGCATTTCGAACCCAGCAACTGGGCTATCTCACGCCGGATATTGATGATGCGTTTGCAAATCTCTATGTTGTTCTCGTTGTTGTCGTGTGTGCAGATGGTGTTGTAGGCCATATACATCTGCTGGCGTAGTTCACGACGCTCAGAGTATTTCATGAATGGGCCATAACTCGGGAAGTCGAGCGTGAACACCCACCCGTCCAAATTGCGGTCCTTGGCTTCCTGGGCGGCGGACTCGCACACGCGCTCGGGCAGACCGGCGAGGTCGGCTGGGTCGGTCAAGTGTAGCGTGAAGGCTTTCTTTTCCTTGAGTAGGTTCTGCGAAAACTGTAGCGATAGCATGCTGCCTTCTTCTGTGAGTTTGCGCAACCGCTCTTTGTCGGCTTCGCAGAGCAGGGCACCGCTACGGGTAAAATTGAAATAGGTGTTCTCGAGCAACTGCTTCTCTTCTTTGTCAAGACGACGGTGGTGGCGGTGGACATACTTGATGCGCTCAAAAAGTTGCATGTTGAGCATGATGTCGTTGTTGTGCTTTGTGAGGAGGGGCTCGATTTTCTGGGCGAGGGCGTCGATTTCGTCGGTTGTCTCCGCGCTCATGAGGTTGAAGAAAATGGTCGAAACGCGGTCGAGCAGACCGTAGTAGAATGGGTCGTCCTTGTTGATGATGGTGTTGTCGAAAGTGGGCTTGTCGGGATTGTTGATGGTTTTCTCGATTTGCTCCTTGTCGCGGCGGATGCCTTCAATGAACGCTTCCTCGAAGTCTTCAAAGCGGATGCGGTCGAAGGGATAGGTTCCGTGGGGGGTGTCGAAGGGTTCGAAAAATGGATTCTTGCGTTGCCCGCTTTCTGGCTGGCTGATGGGGGTCTCTGTATCTGTGGTTGCCATGTTGTTGATTTTAAGTTTGCAAATTTACACCAAACTGAGTATAAATCAAAATAAATAACATTTTTTTTGTTTTCTTCTCCTTCAAAACAATTTCTCCATGGCTACTACATGGATGTGCTCCCTGCTGATTGTTAATAGTTGTTCTTCCGACATGGCGTGAAGGGTTCTCGACACGTTGAGACGGCTCTCGCCAATGTCTGTCGCCACTTGTTGCATCTTCACTTGGAAGTCCTTGGGGCCGGCGGGGTAGAGGCATCGGTCGCTCAGGTAGCGGCATATCTTTTCTTGGATGTTGCGGGGGGAGGTGCGGAGAGGGCGGTGCGACAGGCGTTGTACACGGGTGCTAAGGAGATTAAGCAGGTGGGTGCGGAAGATGTCGTAGGTGTCGAGCAAGCGCAACGTCTCGGTCTTGCTGATGGAGAGTGTTTCGCATTGTTCACGGGCTATGTAAGTGCAACTATGGCGGCGGAGAAGACCAAAAAGGTGCTCGCTGAAAAATAGGGTGGGGGCGGCAAGGTGTTCTTCTATTACGCAACTGTGGTCGTCGGAGTGGCGGACAATGGTGACGGTGCCGCTGAGCAAAAACATGAGCGACTCGCTGGGACTGCCTTCTGTGGCAAGGGTTTCGCCTGCTGCGTGGCGCGCAAATTCAAAACGGGTTTGACCGACAATCTCGGTTAGTTCGCGCTTGCTCAGGCCTTGAAACAGGGGTAGCAGCGATAGGCGGTCGTGGATGGCGAGACTGTAGTCGGGCATCACTGGTCGATGATTTTGTCTCGAAGCGAGGGGGAGAACCAGGTGGCGTAACTTCCGTCGTCGCTCGCATAGATGAAATACACCATCAGGTCGGGGTGGCGTTCCAACACCTCGCGGGCTTTTTCCATGCCCAGCACCATGAAGGCGGTGGCATAGGCGTCGGCGGTGGCGCAGTCGTTGGCGAGTACGGTGGCGGACAATAGGCTGTGCTGCACGGGGTGCCCGCTCTTGGGGTCGATGGTGTGGGCGTATTTCTTGCCGTCTTTGTAATAGAAGTTGCGGTAGTTGCCACTGGTGGCCATCGCCTTGTCGGTAACGTTGAGGACGGTCTCAAATTCTGACGAGTTCTGCATGGGGTCGTCGCTGGGGCGGTTGACGCCGATGCGCCAGGGCACGCGCTTCTCGCTCACGCCACGGGTCACTATCTCGCCGCCTATCTCTACCATGTAATTGACTACGTCGTGGCGCTGGAGCACGCCGGCAACTACGTCGCTGCCATAGCCTTTGGCCACCGCACTGCAGTCGAGCATCACGTTGGGATGGCTCTTCTCCACATGGCCGTCGCCGAGCAAGCGCACTTTCTCATAACCCACATATTGCTTCAGACTGTCGATGGTGGGCTGGTCGGGGGTGCTGCCTTCCTTGAAACCGAATCCCCAAAGATTGACCAATGGGGCGACGGTGATGTCGAAGGCACCGCCTGTCTCCGCGGCGACCTTTTGGGCAATGGTGAAAACGTCGGTGAACATCTTGTTGACTTTCACCGCTTGGTTCTCGTTTACTTTGGTGATGATGGAGTTGGGGTTGAAGGGGGAGAGTGAGTTATCTACGTCTTTCAAGGCGGCTTCTATCTCTCCTTGGAGGTCGTCGCTGCTTTGGTAGGTGATGTGGTAGAGGGTGCCGAACACTTGGCCTTGGATTTTACGGTAGGGCTGGTTTTGCTGTTGGGCAATGATGAGCACGGTGCCCACGATGAGCAACGTGAGGAAGGGTATCTGCCAGATGAGGTTTTTGCGCTTTGCCATGGTGGTGTGACTTTGGGGATGGACTATATGTCGAGGGAGAATACGAAAATGAAACCGAGGGATGATGTGTCTGACTTGCCGTAGCCGGGCACATACCACACATTGCCGTAGTCGCTGTTGCTTTGCGACAACCGCTTGCGGTAGCGGGCTGTCCAACCTAAGTGGAAGGGACCGTAAATCTTGGCATCGACACCTGCGACTAATTCTGCCCAATGGCTGTTGCATTTCACACCGCTGGCGCCGTAGTCGGCTATGCCGCCCCAATAGGGGTCTTTCAACCCTGGACGGGAGAAGTCATAATTAAAATAGGTGAAGCCATAGCGGGCACCGCCATATATGCGATAGTTGTCGTGTTTGTTCTTCATCAAATTGAGGTCCATGCCGATTCGAAAATACGGGGCGCTCGAACGATAACTGATTTGGGAGACAACATCGTCGTGTGAGGCCTTGCCGATGCCCAACTCGACAATGGGGAAATATTTGTCGCGAAGATTGATGCGAAGCGAACCTTCCCACTGGCCATAGTCGCTCACGGCATACTGCACCAAGCCTGCCAAGTCGATGCCTACGGCGAACCCGCAAAACAGGGGGACGCTGTCGGTGGCTTCTTTGCCGGATTCAGTCGGGCGTTGGCCCATGGCTGGGAGGGCAAGCAACAGGCTAATGGCCAGACTTAAAATATAGTAACAGATGTCCGCCCGTCGTGTCATAGTTGAGGGATGAGTTTTTGATGATGATGGAGTCGAGGGTGTGCCGGGTGAATGTCACTTGGTCGATGTGGTGGAAATAGCGGGGGGAACAGTCCACGGAGTCAAAGTGGGGGATGTTCGTCTTCTTGATACGCACCGTGTCGGTATAGACGGAGGCTTTCGAATCGACAAGTTTCAGCACAAGCACGTCCTCGGGATAGATGTAACTCACAGGTAGGACAAAGTCGCTTGCTTCCTCTTCGCGATTGAGCAATATGGTGTCGCTCAGGTTGGGGCGAATGGCTATCACCGTTAGGGTGTCGGTCAACTCATAGACGGGACCGGCGAGACGGTATTTGCAATATACCTTGTTCTCAACGGGACAGTCTATCGAGGAGCAGGAGGACAGCATCGACAGTACCGACAGAAGGAGTAGGGGGATTAGTCGCCGCATCGGATGGCCTCCTCTATCTGGTAGTCGTTGCGGGTGCTCGACGAACGGCTGATGAGGTCGCCAAGGAAACCCGCGACAAAAAGTTGCGTGCCTATCATCATCATCGTCAAGGAGATGTAGAAGTAGGGGGAGTCGGTCACCAGGCGCTGGGGGACACCGTGGGCAAGGGCTATCAACTTGTCGGCGCCGATGATGATGGCGGCAAGTAGGCCGATGAAGAATACGATGGTGCCTAAGAATCCGAATACGTGCATCGGCTTGCGGCCAAAACTGCTGAGAAACCAAAGGGTGGTCAGGTCGAGGTAACCGTTGACGAATCGGTTCAGGCCGAATTTGGACTTCCCGTATTTGCGGGCTTGATGGTGCACCACCTTCTCGGCTATCTTGTCGAATCCGGCATTCTTGGCAAGGTAGGGGATGAAACGGTGCATCTCGCCATAGACCTCGATGTTTTTCACCACGTCGCTACGGTAGGCTTTCAGACCGCAGTTGAAGTCGTGGAGGTTCTTGATGCCGCTGATGCGGCGCACCGTGGCGTTGAAAAGTTTCGTGGGAATCGTTTTCGACAATGGGTCGTAACGCTTTTGCTTGTAGCCCGATACGAGGTCGTAGCCATCGACCTTCACCATGCGGTAGAGTTCGGGTATCTCGTCGGGGGAGTCTTGCAGGTCGGCGTCCATCGTGATGACCACGTCGCCTTGGGCTGCCTTGAAACCGCAAAACAGGGCGGGGCTTTTGCCGTAGTTGCGACGGAACTTGATGCCGCGAACATGCTCCGACTGGGCGGCAAGCGACTCGATTACTTCCCAGGAGTGGTCGGTGGAGCCGTCGTTGATGAAAATCACTTCATAAGTGAAACCGTGGGCTTCCATTACACGGGCTATCCAGGCGTGCAATTCGGGGAGCGACTCTTCTTCGTTGTATAAGGGGATAACGACTGATATGTCCATCTTCTTGATTTAATTGTTTTATCGATAACGGCGATTCACGCTCGCATAAAGAGCAGTGGTGATGCTAAGCACAATGCCGGCCATCAGATTCGACCAAAGGATTTGAATCGCAATGTCGATGGGGCGAAGGTTGTGCAACTGGCTGGCCAATTCCTCTACCATGCTTTTAGAGTAGCCTAAAGACTTCAGGCCCTTCAGCATCTCCTTGTCGTTCAGCAGCGATACATAACTGTTGATGACTGTCCCATGGTCGAAATACTGGAAATACACCCATTGCGCAATGGCAAGTATTAGCGATCCGTAGAAAACTGTCAAAACGGAGTGAAGGTAGGCGTGGAAATAGCCGATGCGGCCTTCGGGCAGGGTGGAGGCGTAGGCTCGGGTGCGGAAGGCAATGAAAAAGGGGGTGTAAATCATTGTGGACATCCACAAAATGCCACAGAAGGAATAGTGAAAATTGCACACGAATAGGGCAAAACTCACTATCCAAAACAAACCCAGTTTCGCTCCGTCGAGGCGGGCGAATTCACTAAGGTTTTGACGGGATTCTGACGGTGGCATGTTCGCTTGATTTCTTGTTTCCAATTACTTGATTCCTTTTCAGCCTGCAAAAGTAATCATTTTAGATGACATTCCACCATATTTATTCAATAATTGACACATATACTCATTTTTTCAACCGCCCAAAGGCCCCAAAGTGCCTTTTTTTATCGCTCCCATCATTCCCATTGCTCCCATC
>CAMKSZ010000084.1 GCA_946415525.1 uncultured Prevotellaceae bacterium
AACTTTGATTTCAAGCCGTAGCCAACGGGGGCCCACTCGTCTGGGACGACGGGTTTCGGGGCAATCTTGTCCATGAGCACCTTCATCCAATGGCCACCTATGACGCTGCGGGCGCGGAAACCACGGGCGGAACCGTTGCCGTTGGTCCAGAACCAGTCGCTAAGGGGCCAGCGTGTCGGGGTCTGGTTGGCATACTTGTAGAGGGGGTCGCTGAAACGGAGGAAGGTTTCCGTATCGGGCGACATCGAGGCGGTCCACATGATCCAGTCGCTTTTCGAATATTGCTCACGGCTGTCGAGGGGCAAGCCAAATTCGTTTTGCTTGGTGAGATAATATTTGATTTCACGGCGCATCACGTCGGGGGAGAAGAGTTGCAAACCCCACAACTTGTCCCATACAAGGTTGTATTTTTGACTCCAAGTGCCGCCACGGTCGAAGGCCAATTTGTAGTGGTCGCCATCGCGGGCGTCAACTTCCCAAATCTGTGCCATTTGGCGGGCTTTGTCCATGAAGGGCTTCCAGCGTGTCTCGCTCTGGCCTTTCATGCGGGCTATCTCGGCGTAGGCTGCCACACCGAAGATGGCCTTCAGCGAGAGATTGGCGTTGTGTCCCCAGTGGCCGGCGAAGTCGTCGGTACAGAGTTGGGCTTCAGGATCTTGACCGTTGTCGCGGAGGTAGATGGCCCATTGCCGCAACTGGTTCATGTCGTTGCTGCTAAGCCAGTCGGCATTGCCGTCGATGCGGCAGATGGCGGCCACCAAGGTCAGTATGTTGCCGCTTTCCTCAATGGGCATGTTGCCGCCAAATCCTCCATTGGCATCGGGTCGGGTGATGGAATAGACTTGTCCGTTGGCGTGGGGGTAACAGCCTAAGTCGTGGGCGGCGAAGTTGGGGAAGCCCCAACGGCTGGAACGGCAATAATCCATTATCGACCTGATCATGCCTTTTAGCAGGTCGGTGTTGTAGCAGAGGAAAAGGGGTGCGGAGGGGTAGGTCAAATCGACCGTATTGACGCATCCGTTGGAGTTGTTTTCCTTGGAGAAATAGAGCAACTGACCCTTGTCGTCCTGAAACAGTTTGTGGGCGGCGAGACAATGGCGGTAACTGCCGGAAAGTAGTTCGGCATATTTCACGTTGCCTGACTGCAGGGCGTCGTCATAGATGACTTTGTCCTGTTGGCGACAGCGGTTCATGATGTTGCTGTAGTCTGACCGAAGGGCGTCGAATGCCTCGAAGATGGTCTTGCCGTCGCGGGCCCAATAGCCTTTGTAATCGACGTCCATGTAGCGGATGTCTTTCACTTCGTCGTAGCCAATCATCATGTAACTGCGGCCTTCAGTGATTTGACCGAAGTCTTTCATGTAGGCAAGCATGGGCATGGAGGCGTGGTCGGTGCTGGTCTTGGCTCCTTCGTAAGGGAGCAGTTGTCCTGTGGTCACAAAATGGGATTCCATCGTCGTGGCATCGGCAACGCTCACCTCTCCATTGACGGCTGGCAGGTAGAGATAACCCCAGTCGATGGTGATGAGGTCGGCTGCTCGTCCCAATATGGGCTGGTCCACCGATCCTGACTTGATGTAGTTGATGCCGTTCTCCTTGATGATTTCTGAATGAGTCGATTGCCCCATCTCGTTGACCACCAATTGGGGGGAGGTGGCGAAATAGAATTGCACATCGTGTGGGTTGCCGTCGGTGCTGCGAACTTGGTAACTTAAAAAGTTGATAGGAGTGGAGAGGAGGTCGAGGTCGTCCATCAGCATGGGGGCGGTGAATACCAAGTCGAGTTCCACCGGACCGCAGGATAATGTATAGTAGGTGCTGGTGGCCATCACACTGACGCTTTTCTGTATGGCTGTCGATACTCCGGTGTTCTGGGGTAGCACGTTTTCAAAAAGGCCAAAATCTACGTAGGCACCGCCTGTGGTGTTGTGGCAGTGGGCGGCGAAGATGTTGGTTCCTTCTTTTAGAAAACCTTTCTCTGTAGCGGTAAGTCGATGCTGCTCGCCTTGGAGCCATGTCTCGCCGGTGGAAACGATGCGGTGCCCATTGATATAGAGTTCAAACACGTCGTCGTGGGAATATTGCACCCAAAGTTCTTTCTGAAGGTCTTCGTTCGTCAGGTCGATGGTGCGGCGGATATAAATGTCGCTATTGGTGGTGTGCCAGTCATGCCGACAATGGGGATATTCGCCCACCGAGCCCCAGGCGGACTCTTCCAAGGCCCATTTGCTGTCATTGTAATCGGATTGGGTCCAATCGGTGTTGGTTTGGTACTGATGGGTCACTCGTGCCGTCCATCCGCTTTCGGCTGTGGTCATCGGGGCAAGGGCTTTAAGTAGGTTCTTGCGTTGACTTCCCATGAATCGATAGGCTTTGCCATCTACGCGCAACAATCCGTCCATGGCTTTCTCGGCGTCTGTCCAATGGCGGGTTGTACCGTCGGTGAGGCGATTGAATGGCGACCAAAGTGAAAAATAGGGGTCGTTGACAAACAAGGGGACGGAGGGTAGGCGCAGTGCCGACTGCTTGTAGGCGACAAAGTCGGCGGGGGCCTGTGCCTGTGTCGTTATGGTTGTCAACAGCAATAGGGTGGCTTGGATAAATCTTCTTATTGGGTTCATTGTCTATTTTTTTATGAATAGGGACTTATTCCCATGGTTGCAAAATTACACTTTATTGTGCAAATGAAAGGAATACATTGGCCATAAAATGGGAAATCATTTGGAATGGCTTGATATGGGCGTCGTTGTAACTAACGAGTAGGGGTGACGATGTGTTTCTGACCGCCTGTTAAATAGATTCCAAAGGGCAGCGAACTGTGTTCTCTGTCGATGGGGATGCCGGTTAGGGTGTAGCAATGTGTCGTGGGCTGTGCCTTGATGGTTGTCGACGACTGGATGCGGGCTGACGCAGAAATGCGGTGCTGCCAGATGGCAAGCATGGCATATTCTGCAGCGAAACTTGCTTGGTGGAAACCCTTGGTCTTGGTGCTTCCATTCCATCCTCCCAAAAGGTCGATGGGGAGGAAACCGTTCTTTTGGTAATGGTCGTAAGCGTAGTCGAGATTGGTTTGAAACGTTTCGAGAGAGCGCGAGGAATAGGCTGAAAGACCAGTGGGGTCGGCATCTACGTAGGCGCGCATCAGCACATTGTCAAACCAAACATTGAATCCTTGCAAGGCACTGTTGTCGGTGGGCCACTGGCGATAGACTATTCCGTCGATGTTCTTGGGTTTGGTGAATGCATTGTAACTTCGCACTGCGAGAGACGGAATGTCGTTTTTGTATTCGTCGTCGCCTGTAACAAGATACAATTCGGTGGCACCAGCAAGCATGGTTCCTGTATTATAGGTGTATGCATTGCCTGTGGGGTTGCCGTTATCGACATGTGCCCTGCGTCGCTGGGCACCAGTACCGGTATATTGCAGGATGTTGTCGGCACCGAGCATGTCCCAATACACTCCTGTGGTGCTATTGAGTAGGTGTTTTTTTTGCCAAGCATAAATCTTTTTCGCAAAGTCGAGATACAATTCCGAACGGAGCATGGCGCGACTGGCCAAGGTGTTGTCTGGTTCTCTAAAATAATAGGTAACAGTTGCCTGGGGGGATGTCTCACGATAGAGATTGCTTAGCCAGACAAGGGGTTGGATGATGGGACCGTTCGAGCAGGCGTGCTTGGAATTGTAGCCTGGACCCCATGTGATGCCGCCATATTCTTCGCCGTTGTCGTCATTCCAACAATCCCACCCGTCGAGCACGTAGTCGGTCAGGTGTACAGCATCCGACAGGTACTCGGCCTTGCCGGTAAGCCGATAGGCCCTGATAAGTTCTCGGGCAATCCACATCTGGTCGTCATAGACGTTGAACTTCAGGTTGTCGCCTGTCACATTCCCTTTGTTGGGTTGGCTGGCGCGGGGGACGGCATAGACCGACCAGGTTCGGCGTGTGGCATAACTTGTCAGCGTGTAGGTGCCGCGATAATAGGATAAATTGTTGATGAGCACATCAAGTTGATGCAAATAGCGGTCGTGATGCTCGTAATATACATCGGGGGCGATGTCCTTCAGGCTTTCCAACGCTTCAAGTACCGAACAATGGGCTTCAATGGCGGCTGTGTATGGCCAAACGTCGCTGGGGCCACTTACTGCGTCTGTTTCGGCATCGCATACGTCGGCCATGTAGAGATTGTCTTCTGTACCACGAAACGAGCGGTGCATGGTGGCGTCCAATAACTCCATGGCTCGCTGTAGGTTTCTTACTTCTATGGACGGTTGGGCTTGTGCCACTATACCGCACATGAGGGAGAAGAGCAGGAGAAAGGTCTTTTTCATTTTTGTTTGACTAAAGAGAATGAATAGGGGGCTGCTGCCTTGTCGGTGCCGCGTTGGAGATTGGGGCTTTCCTGCATATGATAGTTGATGGCACCGCCTTTCATGAGTGTGGCATGCTCCAGGTAATTGCGGGCGTAAGGCTTACCGTTGAGCGTCATCGACCCAATATAGCAATGGCTCTCACTGTTGTCCTCCGCTGTGATGCGGAGTGTCTTCCCTTTGGGGAGATGTAGGGTCATTTTGTCAAAGTAGGGGGTGCCAAGTGCATATTGTCCGCTGCCGGGGCAGACGGGATAGAAGCCCATGGCGGAAAACACATACCATGCTGAGGTTTGACCGTTGTCTTCGTCGCCACAATAGCCGTCGGGTTGGGCGGTGTAGAGGCGGTCCATGGACTCGCGCACTCGCTGCTGGGCCTTCCAGGGTTGTCCCGCATAGTCGTAGAGGTAAATCATGTGCTGAATGGGTTGGTTGCCGTGGGCGTAGTTGCCCATGTTCATGATTTGCATCTCGCGAATCTCGTGGATGACGCCGCCATAGTAACTGTCGTCGAAAAGTGGGGGTACGTTGAATACGGAATCGAGCATCTGCACGAAGTTTGACTGGCCGCCCATCAACTGAATGAGTCCCTCGGGGTCGTGAAAAACCGACCAGGTGTAATGCCATGCGTTGCCTTCGGTGAAGGCATCGCCCCATTTTAAGGGTGAGAAGGGCGACTGGAATGTGCCGTCGGCATTGCGTCCTCGCATGAGGCGTGTTTCGGGGTCGAACACATTACGATAGTTCATGGCGCGTTCCCTATAGGGTTTCAACTCTTTCTTCGACTTGCCCAATGCCTTCCCTAATTGGTAGATGCACCAATCGTCATAGGCGTATTCAAGGGTGCGGGCCACATTTTCGTTGATGCCTACATCGTAGGGGACATAGCCTAAACTGTTATAGTGCTCGAAACCGAGCCTGCCCGTGGACGGCACTTGAGGATGAACGGCATTGGCTCCGTGGACGAGGGCTTGCCACAAGGTCTCTATGTCGTAATCGGGATGTTTGACCTTGAGATAGTTGGGGGCTGACGCAGATAGTTTCAACCAAGCATCGGCTACGACTGAGGCAGAATTGTTGCCCACCATGCATCCGCGATGGCCGGGACTGGCCCATTCGGGAAGGAATCCGCTCTCTTTGTAACAATTCACCAAACCGATTTGCATCTTTTCGTTCATTTCGGGGTAAAGGAGGTTGAGGAGGGGGAAAAGGGAGCGGAAAGTGTCCCAGAAGCCTGTGTCGGTGAAATAGTAGCCTTTGCATATTTCTCCTGTGTGGGGACTGTAATGTATGGGCTGCCCTTGGGCGTCGATTTCATAAAACATACGCGGGAAAAGCACCGAGCGATAGAGGCAACTGTAGAATGTCCGTAGGTGGTCAATGTTGTTGTCTTCCACTTCCACACGGCCTAATATGTCGTTCCAGCGCTTTCGCCCGTCGGCGCATACTTGCTCTAAGGTGCGGTCGCCCAGTTCTTCACAATTCAGCCATGCTTGTTGCTCGCTGATGAACGAGGAGGCGACACGTAACACAACCTGCTCGCCACGACGTACTTTCATGGTGACTATGGCTCCTTGACGATTGCCGTCGATGTGCTGACTCAACCGAAAGTCGTGGTCCAACTCCATTACAAAGTAATTGCGGAAGTTTTGGGGTGTTCCGCCACTGTTTTTCACCGTGTATCCGACAATTTGACGCTTGGATGGATCGACGCTGACCTTTGAGCCGCCGTCGAAAGCGTCCACCACAATGTTGGCTTGTCTTGTCTCGGGGAAGGTGAAGCGAATGATGGCTGCCCGCTCCGTAGGCGACACTTCGGCGACAACATCCCAGTCGGCCAAATAGACTTTATAGTAATAGGGGGTGGCTGTCTCGGCCTTGTGACTAAACCAGGAGGCGCGTTGGTCTTCGTCGAAAACAGGGGTGCCGACTGTGGCCATGATGGCAAACTGGCCATAGTCGTTAATCCATGGTGAGGGCTGGTGGGTCTGTTTCAGTCCTCTGATTTTGTCTTCTGTATAGACGTATTGCCAACCGTCGCCCATCTTGCCTGTCTGCGGTGTCCAAAAATTCATGCCCCACGGCATGGCTATGGCTGGGTAGGTGTTGCCTGTCGAAAGAGAATGCTTCGAAAGGGTGCCGACAAGAGTTGACACATAATCGACAGGCTCAGCGGCGCTGGCTCCAAACGAAGTCAGTACCGCTGCTGTGAGAAGGATGATTGTTGATTTCATGAGATGCATTTGTATTTACCATTGGATAGCCTGGTCCTCATCGGGTATCTGCGTGTTGATGGTGCGTTGAAGCGTGAGCGAACCGCTGACATTGTAGCGGAACTTGCTGCCTATCGATGAGGTGTAGTCGGCGAAGTCGTAGTCGATGTTGTTGATGATGACGTTGCGATAGCGTAGGTAGGGATAGACTTGGTCGTCGCTCTCCACCATGCGGTAACTGGCTTCCTTGTTGACTTTGAACTCCATCTCGGGATTGTCGCACCACAAGGTGACTGCTCCTGATGAACCTCCGCTAAACCGTGCGTAAATTTTGTAATTCTTGCGCTGGGGACTGCTCTCGTCGAATGTCCCGGCATAGAAGAACACCGTGTTGTCATCGACTACATAGGTGCGGAGCAGCGTGAGGCCAGTGGAGTTGGCATCGCCTTGGACGGCAACTGTCAGACCGGTGGCGCTGTAGTCGCCAGAATAGTCGTTGAAGGGGAACACGCGGAGCATCGCCTTGCGGTAGTTCTTGCGGGGATTGGAGGCGTAGCCATAGGAGGGGGAATCGACAACGGTGAGGGGTAGCACCCATTTCTCTACCATGTCGATACGGGTGAAGTCGAAGTGGATGTCGAGCAGGCTGACGTCCTGGCCTTCGGGGATGCTCACCGTCTCGGGGAAGGTGGCATAATCCTTCATGTCGCTATAATATAGTTCGGTGCGGGTGGCAAAGCGGTTCCAATTGAGCGTGCGCAGGGTGTCGGGGTCGTGTGCCACATGCACCTGCAAATTGCTCGTGTTGTGCGTCGAACCGCTCACGATGACGGGCAACTGGTAGTTGGACTGCCCTTGGCCAAAGCGTGGCGTGCCGTCGTTGTTCTTACGGGTGTAGGGCACATAGATGGCGGTTACGCCTTGGTCGTTGAGTGGGGCACGAAAACTCACATATTGTTCATACTGTTCTTCGCTCCATTCATCATTGCAACTGGTTAGCATGGGGACGATGCCTATGCAAGCCATGCAGGCCATCATTATTTTGAAGAAATGCTTGATAGTCATAATTCTAAATCTCTTTTTACAAACTTCTATTTACATACCTCAATCATAGTATTGCCAACCGGGGTTTTGCGTCAATTTGTAGTTGCGCTTCAATTCCTCGTGACGGATGGGCCAGAAATACATTTTCTCTGAGAATGTGGTGGGAAGGGAGGTAATGGGGACGATTTTCTGGAAATCGTCACGCTGGGCTTGGGTCATCATCACATTGCAACCATAGATGATTTTCGATTCCTCTACCTGGGCGTCCATCCAGCGGCGCAGGTCATAATAGCGCTTGCCTTCTCCCATCAGTTCTATCATGCGTTCGCGCTTGATTTTCTCGCGAAGCAGGTCTTGAGATGAGTATTCTGCATCGGAGTAGTCGGGCAGACCGGCACGGATGCGCACGGGCTGTATGCCTCGTTGCATTTCCGATTTGTCACGACTTATCGTGTATTGTGTCTTCCCGTCCCATGAGGCGATGGTATAACTGGCGGTCAGTTCGTTCAGACACTCGGCATACATCAGCAGGATGTCGGCATAGCGGATGGCGGTCTCGTATTTCTGCTGGATGTGGTCGTAGTCGCCGTTGGTCGTGCGGTAGTCGCCTGGGTTCACCCATTTCTTGATGCCAATGCCGGTGCGCAAATAGCGGGTGGAATTGGTGTAACCGTTGTCTGTGCCTCGATAGTAATAGACGGGTTGATAGGTGCCGGAAGTGGTGTGGCTGGGGTTGGTGTCCCACCATTTGGAACCATTGAATGACACGGAGGCATAGAATCGGGGCTCGCGGTTGGCGTATTGGAGCGAAACGCCCGTGGCTAATGGGGGATATTGGCGGAAGTCGCGGGCGGTGGTCCAGCCTTGGACGCGCTCCGAACCGTCGCCGCCATTCATTTCGCTGTCTTTGCCTGGTACGTCGCTGCCGTCTTTCATGTAGTAGGCGTCAACCATCTTTTGGGTCATACCGTGTGAGTTCCAGCCATTGAGCGACGAGGGTAGTTGGTGGGCGACAAGGGCGGTGACGGAATTGTTGATGTCGTTGCACATGTTGTAGCCTCTCGTGAATAGCAATTCGGGGTTGTCGGACATACCCACCTCGCCGTCAAACAGTTGACGGTAACTCAGGTAAGGGTCGATGTCTGCCCAACCGTTGGGCCATGTCTTGGTGGAGAAATTGCCATCGTCGGGTGGGGTGATGGTGATGTCGCGGTCGAAAGTGGCCACGGCATTGACCGGTGCATGATAGAGTTCGTAGTTGCCGGCACATTCCATGATGTCGCGGCAGGCTGCTGCGGCACGTGCCCATTTCGACTCGTCATAGTCGCGGCTGAGAAGCGGAGTGCCGTCGAAATTGACCAAAAGACGGGCGACGTCGTCTTTCACCGACGGGTCGTGCTTGCCGTTTTTCAACTGACCATTGGCCAGCGGACTGGCTGCATAAACGTATGCTAAGGCACGGGCGGCGAGACAGGAGCCTTTGGTGGGACGCGTGATGTTCATCGGGTCTCGCTTCCAGTATTGGATTTCTTGGGCGGCTTGTTCCATCTCCTTGGCAATGTAGATGGCACATTCGTCGTAGGTGCTGCGAGGAATGGAGATGGCTTCGTAACTCTGGGTGTAGTCAACGCCTTCGTCGGGCATGATGGGAATGGGACCGTACTTGCGCAAAAGCAGCCAATAGTAGTAGGCGCGGGCAAAACGGGCCTGGCCCTTGCGGTCAATGCGCTCTTCTGGGGTCATCTGCTCGTTGATGTCGATGTTGTGAATGAACACGGAGGCTTGGAATATGCCCTTGTAGGCTTTCTCCCATGCCCAATAGCCTGTTTCTTCATCGTATTCACCTAATTTGAAGGCATTGTATGTGTGGCGGTATTCATTGTTGTTGTCGCCATATTGAGGGTCGCGGTCGCCGTAGTACATGTCGTCGGCGAAGCAGTGGTAGTGACCATTGCCCTTGCTGATGACATCGGCCAACTCGTTGTTCATGAACGAATAGGCATAGGCGAGCCATTGTTCTGACTGGGCACGGCTTGTGAATACCGTTTCCAATGTCTTGCGGTCTTCGAAATACTTGTCGGAGTCCAATTCGTCGGCACAACTGGTGAAACTGGCAGCCAAGGCGCAGAGGGAAAGGCTCGCCGTCATTATTGTTTTGAGAATATTGCTGTTCATAATTGTCAATAGTCAAATTTCGGTTCTCTATTACAAGTTGATTTGCATGCCTACGGTGACAGACTTAGTGATGGGGTATTTCTGCCCGTTGCTGCTTCCCATTTCGGGATCCCATGTGTCAAACTTCGAGAAGGTCAGCAGGTTGGTGCCCTGCAAGTAGAAACGAATGTCGTTGATGTGAATCTTGCCTGTCCATGCCTTGGGCAATGTGTAGCCGATATCTACATTCTTTAGACGAAGATAACGGCCGTCGCGTAACCAATAAGTGGAGGCTCGATTGTTGTTGGAGTTGTTGCCGTACGTGAGTCGGGGGTAGTCGGCGTTGGGATTCTCGTTGGCGGTGATGCCAAGTTTGGAGGCTGTTTCGGCGTCGATATAGCGGTTGCCTACCATGTCCTTGAATATTTGGCCATAGTTGTTGTTGCTGAATGCATAGACGCACATGCCTTCGATGAGGAACGTGGACTTGCCGGCTCCTTGGAAATGGAGGTTCACGTCCAGGTTCTTGTAGGTTACCGAAAGACCGAGACCGTAAATGAGGTTGGGGGTGCTGGTCGCTCCTATGGCAACAACATCGCCGCCGTTGACCACACCGTCGCCGTTCACGTCCTTGTATTTGATGTCGCCGGGCTGGACGGTGCCGAATTCCTGACGAGGACTGTTGCGGATGTCGTCGTAGTCGCGGAAAAGGCCTTCGGCGATGAGGCCGCGCACTTGGTTGATGCGGTAGCCGCGTTGGTATTGGTAGGGATAGACGCTGTTTTCTACGTCATAGTCCAAAATAGTGTTCTTTGAATAGGTGATGTTGCCGCGGGCGACGACATGGAATTTCCCAAAAGTGTCTTCAAATTTGAAATGGCCGTCGAAACCTTCAGATTTTACGGCACCCACATTGGCCTTTGGCGTACTTTCCAAGCCTACTGTCCAGGGCAGGTAGTTGCGCGACATGTAGATGCCCGTACGCTTCTCACGGAAGTAATCTACGGTAAGCGAGAAGCGGTTGTTCCACACCACGATGTCAATACCGACATCGTCCTTGCGGGCCACCTCCCACGTGACGTTGGGCGACGCCACCTGAGTGTAGTGCACTCCCGAGACATGGCCGTTGCCCCAGTTCCACCCGCCATCGACTTCGCCTAAGGTATAGAGATAGGGGAAGCGGTCGCCGGTATTGTCGTTGCCTACTTTGCCATGGGAGTAACGTACCTTCAACATGTTGATCCATGGGGCTATCTTTTGTACAAACTTCTCTTCTCCTATGTTCCATGCGAGAGAATAAGCGGGGAAGAAACCGAAACGGTGGTTGTCGGCAAAATTCTCGGAACCGTTGTAACCGAAATTGTAATCGAGGAAATAGCGGTTGGCAAAATTGTAGGTCACTTGGCCTGCCAAACCCATGTTTTTCCGCGAGATGCTGTTCTTGATGTCTTCGCCGATGTTTTGGGTCTGGATGTAACTGTCGCGGGTGAATTTCACGTTGGCACCGAAATTGTGGACTTTGGCAAATTGGCGGTCCCAATGGAGCAACAGGTCGAGAAATTCTCGTCTTGAACCGTCGCTACCCGAAGATTGGTGCATGTCGCTTTGGTCATAGACGCGGTCGTAACTGATGCTGCCTGTGTTCACGTCGCGGGGGAATGCGGAGTAGAGGGCTGGGGCTTGCTGGTGGCTGATCCAGTTGGAGTTGTAGGTGTCGTAACCGAAGCGACCGGTAAATCTCAAGCCGGGGGTGATGAACTTTAAGTCTTGCTCAAGGGTGACGTTGCTCTGAAGGTTGTTCGACCAGTTTTCGTTGTAGCCTGACTGGGTGGCTGACACCCAGGGGTTGATCATGGCGGAATTGCCGCGCCCGATGTTGATCATGGGCATGTAGCC
>CAMKSZ010000085.1 GCA_946415525.1 uncultured Prevotellaceae bacterium
ATCCATTAATTTATTGAGCACAACAATTCATGATAAATTATATGGTAATTATATGTTTCTTTGTTATAAACGGCCTGTCGCTTGCAAGACTATTGTCTAAACTCCTTAACTCCTTAACTCCCTAACTAATCTCCCAAACTCCTTGAAAAATGTGCGAAATTTGCGCATCTTTTTTTCATTTTGTTTCATTGGAGGATTTTGTGCAACAAAATTGATGTCGTTTTGTGCCAAAATCACTAATTTTGCAAAAAACCAAAACCGACGCTATTATGAAATCATTACTCAGACTATTATTGCTTATTGTGGTCTTTACCGTCTCTGCCAATGTCTTTGGAGCCGACCAGTTTGTCAATTTTGACGGTCGGGGCTGGCAACTCAACAAGGGCGGTGTCGTCAACATCTTCGTGGCTTCCGATGAGGAGCGGGGAGTGGCGCGTGCCGCACAAGACCTTTGCACCGACATCAACAAAGTTTGTGGCACCGAGTGCCGTCTTGTCAACCAGCGCGACGGGGCGTCGATTATCATCGCCGTAGATAAGAAAATGAAGGCGACGGAGAAATTCGTCATCGACATCGACGGGAGCACGATGCGCATCACGGGCAGCGACCGCCGTGGTGCCATCTTCGGCATCTATGAGGTGTCGCGACAGATAGGCGTGTCGCCTTGGTATTATTGGGCCGACGTTCCCGTGGCTCACCACGACCGCATCTGCCTGCTTCCCGGCAGTTACACCGACGGAGAACCCGCCGTGCGCTATCGCGGCATCTTCCTCAACGACGAGGCCCCTTGCCTCACCACTTGGGTGAAAAACACTTTCGGCACCAATTACGGCGGCCATGACTTCTATGCCAAGGTGTTTGAACTGATTCTTCGCCTAAAAGGCAATTTCATGTGGCCGGCCATGTGGGGATGGGCCTTCTATGCCGACGACCCCCTCAACTCCAAGACCGCCGACGAGATGGGCGTCATCGTCGGCACGTCACACCATGAGCCGATGGCACGCAACCACCAGGAGTGGGCACGCCATCGCAGGGAATACGGTGCATGGAACTATGCCACCAACAAGCAGGTGCTCGACCGTTTCTTCCGTGAGGGCATCGAGCGCATGCGCGGCACCGACGACATCGTCACCATCGGCATGCGCGGCGACGGCGACGAGGCGATGAGCGAGGATGCCGACACCAAGTTGCTGCTCGACATCGTGAAAAACCAGCGCAAGATTATCAGCGATGTCACCCGTCGCCCTGCCAAGGAGACCCCGCAGGTGTGGGCGTTGTACAAGGAGGTGCTCGACTACTATGACAAGGGCATGCGCGTGCCCGACGACGTGACCATCCTCCTCTGCGACGACAACTGGGGCAACGTGCGCCGCGTGCCCAACGAGAAGGAGCGGAAGCACAAAGGAGGATGGGGCCTCTACTACCACGTCGATTATGTGGGAGCGCCGCGCAACACCAAGTGGCTCAACGTCACACCCATTCCCCACATGTGGGAACAACTCACCCTCGCACTCGAATACGGCCTCGACCGCATGTGGATTCTCAATGTCGGCGACCTGAAGCCGATGGAGTATCCCATTCAACTTTTCATGGACATGGCATGGAAGGGTGGGGAGACCATCCCGCAGCACACCCTCGACTTCTGCCGTGCCACTTTCGGCGAGGACCAGGCTGCCGAGGCTGCAAGGCTGCTCGACCTCTGCTGCAAATACAACGGAAGGATTTCTGCCGAGATGCTCGACCGCAACACCTACAACCTGGCCAACGGCGAGTGGGAGAGGGTAGTCGCCGACTACAATCGGTTGGAGGCGGAAGCCCTCAGGCAATATGCCACTTTGAAACCCGAATACCGCGATGCCTATCAGCAACTCATCCTCTTCCCCGTGCAGGCGATGGGCAATGTATATCAGATGTACTATGCACAGGCCATGAACAGGAAATGCTACGATGAGGGCAACCCCGACGCCAACTGTTGGGCCGACAAGGTGGAACAGGCTTTCCGTCGCGACTCCGCCCTCTGTGCCTCCTACAACCACGACTTCGCTGGGGGCAAGTGGAACGGCATGATGATACAGAAGCACATCGGCTATAGGAGTTGGAACGACGACTTCGGTCCCAAAGACGTGATGCCTGCGGTGAAACGCCTGACTGTCGGCACCGGCCGCAACTTGTTTGCCGAGCGCAACGGCGTGGTGAGCATAGAGGCGGAGCATTACTATGATGCCACCGACGCACCCGCCGCACGTTGGACGGTCTTCCCGGGAATGGGACGAACCCTCAGCGGCATCGCCCTGAGGCCCTATACCCAACCCGTGGACGGTGGTGCACTGACCTACAAGTTTGAGACGCAGTCCGACGTCCGCGAGGTCGTCATCGTCGTGAAATCCACCCTCGACTTCCTCAACAAGGGCGGTCTCTGCTACCGTGTCACGCTCGACGACGGGGCGCCACAGACCGTCAACTTCAATGCCAACCTCAACGAGAAACCGCAGAACATTTACAGCGTCTATTATCCCACCGTGGCGCGTCGGGCCATCGACAGCAAGGTCAAGGTCACTGCCGGTCCGGGAAAGCACACGTTGAAAATTGAACCGCTCGACCCGGGCATCGTGTTCGAGAAAGTGGTCGTTGACTGTGGTGGATATGCACCTTCTTACCTCTTCGGCGAGGAATCGCCAAGAAAGGCAGAATGAGAATTGTCGGGCTTACCTCACTTTTTTGATTAATTTCGCAGTATCATGAGAAACGTGAAGCGATGGTGGATGGCGCTCGTATGCCAATGGGCGGTGCTGTCGGCACTTGCCGGTGGCGGACGACTGTACACCGCCGACCAGTTGTCGAGCAGCATGATTGATTTCATCACCCAGGATGCCTATGGGTACATCTGGGTGGGCACGCAATATGGACTTAACAAGTTTGATGGCTATCGCTTCACGCATTTCTTCACCGACCGCAACGACTCCACGACACTTCCCGACAACGACGTGTCGCGCATCTTCATCGACAGCAGCCACCGACTGTGGACGGGAGGTGCCAAGGGACTGGGCCGCTACGACTACGAGCGCAACTGTTTCGTGCGCTACGCCTTCCCAGGGGGTATCACTCCCCGCATAGAGTGCCTTTATGAAGACAGCGACGGCAATATACTCATCGGTACTTCGGGCTATGGACTCTTCTCCATCCGGGCTGGCAAGGATGTCGTCGGAGGGGAACAGCAGTTCTCGCGCCGCAAGGCCAACGACTTCCTCACCGTCATCTTCGAGGACGACCAGCACAATCTGTGGCGTGGCAGCCAGAACGACACCATCACTCGTCTCAAGGTCAGTTCGCTCCATCCCACGGCCTGCAAGGACTTCGTGTCGCCTTACGGTCCTGTGGTGAAGTTTTTGAAAACCGGCAAAAGGGACTTCCTCGCTGTCTGCATGTATGGCGTGCTGCGTTACGACTACGCCACGGGACAACTGGTAGATGCGGGCATCGACATGTCGGCCTTGGAGAGCAAGGTTTCCATCCGTGCGGCACTCATCGACCATGGTGGCAAACTCTATCTCGGCACTTCCGGACGAGGACTGTTCGTCGTTCCCAAGGGGAGCCACACCCTGCAGCGTGTGGAGAGCGGAAGGGGCAATTACGATCTGTCCACCGCCAACATCAACTATCTCTTTGAAGACAAGGACAACAACCTGTGGGTGAGTTGTTATAAAAAAGGGCTTTTCCTGTTGAGTGAGGGCGACGACGCTTTCGCCACGTGGAAATTTGCCTCGCAGAACTATGTCTTGGGCAGCAGTTTGTCGAGCATCGCCCCCGGCGACAACGGCAGCGTGTGGTGTACGGTACAGAAAAACGGCGTCTATCGTATTGATGCCGACGGACTTATACAGCCCGCCGCAGCCTCGCCGGCAGGCGCCAACTGCATCTACCGCGACAAGCAAGGCCAATATTGGGTGGGCAGCGAAAACATGCTCTACAGTTACAACCCCTTGACGGGTGCCAGTACCCCGCGCCTGCAAATGGACGGATGGGGCGTCAACTGCATGACCGACGACGGCGAGGGCAACCTCTATGTCTGCAACTACGGCAAAGGACTCTGCATCTATCGGTCGGGTACGGGCGAAACCACCCGCCTGAGCATGTACCAAGTAGATAGGGAAAAGGGAGGGTTGTGCAACGACTGGGTGAAGGCCCTGCTTATCGACAGCCGCGGACTGCTCTGGATTGCCACGTCCAACGGCGTCTGCGTGATGAACCCCGATGACCTCAATTTCCGCATCTTCGGATGGGACTTGCAGTTGAAGGGCGTGCAGTGCTTCTCGCTCTGCGAGCAGAAGGAAGGCGTCATCCTTATCGGTACCGAAAGTGGCCTTTACCGCTACGACCGCGACAGCAACAAGGTGGAACCTTTCCCGCATGCCGAGGAGATGGAGAACAGGCCTGTCTATACCATCGTCTGTTCTCATGACGGCGACCTTTGGATGAGTTCTGCCAATGGCATCTGGCAGTTCGACAGCGAGAACCAGCGCATCATCAGCCACGTCAACGGCAACGGTCTTGACACGCGTGAGTTCATCCTCGGTGCCGCCATCCACCGCGCCGACGACCGCATTTTCTATGGCAGTACCGAGGGCTTGGTGGCCTTCTATCCCAAGAAGGTCAGCGGCGGAGCCGTCGCAGGCAATAGCGAAGTGTTCCTGACCAATTTCGTCATCGACGGCAAGAGCGTGAGTTGCCTGCCCGACAGGTACGAGATTCCCTACGACCAGAACTCTTTCGCAATGGAGTTTTCGATGCTCAATTTCCGCAATGCCGAGAACATCAGTTATGAATACCGGTTGAATGGGGGCGATTGGATGCCTTTCTCCGAGGGTTCCAACGGCATCTCCTTCAATAGGATGAAGCCCGGAAAGTATGTCTTCGAGGTAAGGGCTTTGGTCAACGGCGTCCATCAAAGCGGTTCCCGCACCATCACGGTCGTGGTCAATTCGCCTTGGTATGCCTCCACTGCCGCCTATTGTTGCTATGCGCTCCTCTTGCTCGGCGCAGCCATGATGCTGTTCTATTATCTGGAGCGGCGGCGAAAGGCGGAACTCGACGAGCAGAAGATGCGCTTCCTCATCAATGCCACCCACGACATCCGTTCGCCGCTCACCCTCATCATGGGACCGCTCAACAAGTTGAAGGAGCGCCTGACCGACCGGGAGAGCCTCGACGACATCAGCATCATCGACCGCAACGCCCAGCGCCTGTTGCTGCTCGTCAACCAGATTCTCGACGAGCGCAAGATTGACAAAAACCAGATGCACTTGCATTGTGCCGAGACCGACCTTGTCGGTTTCATCGCCGGCATCTGTTCGCTCTACCAGTACAATGCCCGGCAGCGCAACATCCATTTTGCCTTCGAGCACGACGACGATGTACTGAAGGCGTGGATTGACCGCATACAGTTCGACAAGGTGGTGAGCAACCTGCTCTCCAACGCCTTCAAGTACACCTTCGATGGTGGCGAGGTGAGGGTGGTGCTGAGTCACGACGCCAAGGATGTCGTCATCAAGGTGGTAGATAGTGGCATCGGCTTCAAGGAGGAGAAGACGGAGCGGCTTTTCGAGCGCTTCTACCAGGGCAAGGGGTCCAGCGACCTGCATATCGAGGGGACGGGTATCGGGCTCAACCTGAGCCGTGCCATCGTGCAGATGCACGGGGGACAAATCAGTGCCTACAACCGCGACGACGGTCAGCGGGGGGCTTGTCTCGACGTGCGCATCCCATTGGGCAAGGCGCACCTAAGGCCCGAGGAAGTGGAACAGGCCGACGGGGAAGAGCGGCAGGGCGCAAAGCGGCAGGCATCGCGCAACTTCCGCTTGCTGGTGGTCGATGATGACCTTGAGGTGGCTCAGTATATCAAGAACGAACTCGGAAATTGGTATAAGATAGAATTGGCTCCCAATGGGCGTGAGGCATTGAAAATGCTGCTCACCGACAACAGTTCGTTCGACTTGGTCGTCAGCGACGTGATAATGCCTGAGATGGACGGCATCACCATGCTCAAGCAACTCAAGGGCAACCCCAACATCAGCGACATCCCAGTCATCCTCCTCACCTCCAAGGCGGAGGTGAGCGACCGCCTCGAAGGTCTGCGGAGAGGGGCTGACGCCTATCTTGCCAAACCCTTCAACATGGAGGAACTGCACATCCTCATCGACAACCTTGTGGATAACGTGCGGCGCCTCCGGGGCAAGTTCTCGGGTGCCCAGCGGCAGGAGGACAAGGTGGAGAACGTGGAGGTGAAGGGCAACAACGACGCCTTGATGGAGCGTGTGATGCGCACTGTCAACGCCAACATGCAGGACCCCGACTTCAACGTCGATAAGTTGAGCGAGGAGGTGGGACTTAGCCGCACGCAGTTGCACCGCAAGATGAAGGAGATTACCGGCATCTCCACGGGCGAGTTCATCCGCAACCTCCGCTTGCAGCAGGCGGCGCGCCTCATCCGGGAGGGCAAGGTGAACATCGCACAGGTGGCGTACTCCGTCGGTTTCAACAACCAGACTTATTTCTCCACCGTGTTTAAAAAATACTATGGAAAGACGCCTACGGAATATGCCGAAGACGCCCGCAAGTCATAGCCGGACGACACGATTTTGTGCAACAAGCACGAAATGGGCATGCCTTTTCTAAAAAAGTTGCATTTATATATCTTGATAGTCAACGACTTGCTTACATGAAACAAAATCGAAAAACGATGTAACAAACTTTAATTTGATGTTTGAATGTTTAAATTATCTTTGCAAAGTGAAAAAGAATTAAAATCGATGCCAAAATATGAAACAAGAGTGAAATCGAATGATTCTCTTCTATAATATATCAGTAGTCAACCAGTTTTTTGATCACCTAACTTATATACTAATAATAACTAAAAAAGAATGCTATGCATGTAAACTTTGGAAAATCTGTTTTTGCTGTGGGCCTGTCCTTGATAGGACTGATGGGAGCCCCACAAGTCGCAGCAGCCGCCGATATCCAATCGACCGACGCTGTGCAGCAGTCCAAGAAGGTGTCTGGCCGTGTGAGCGACTCCGAGGGGGCACTCATTGGCGCCACCGTTATGGAAAAAGGCACATCGAATGGTGTGGTCACCGACATCGACGGTAACTTCAACATCAATGTGCAATCGGGTGCCACCCTCGTCGTCTCCTACGTGGGCTATGTCACCCAAGAAGTACGCGTTGGCAACCAATCAACTCTCAACGTGTTGCTCGAAGCCGAGGGCGGCAACCTCAACGAGGTGGTGGTCATCGGTTATGGTACCCAGCGCCGTGAGGCCGTCACCGGTTCGGTGGCCAACATCAACGGCGAAAAACTCAACCAAGTGGCTGCCACCAATGCCGCACAGGCCCTCCAAGGCCGTGTCGCTGGTGTGCTGATGACACAAACCTCCTCGCAGCCGGGTGCAGAGATGCAGATTCGCATCCGTGGCCAGCGCTCGCTCAGCGCATCCAACGACCCGCTCATCGTGCTCGACGGCATCCCCTTCATGGGCCAGTTGTCCGACATCAACCCCTCCGACATCAAGTCGATGGACATCCTCAAGGATGCTTCCGCCACCGCCATCTACGGTAGCCGTGGTGCCAACGGCGTGATCATCATCACCACCGTGAAAGGCTATCAGGGCGCACCTGCTAAGGTGAGTTATAATGGCTATGTGAGTTTCAAGAAGGTGTTCCATAAATACCCGATGATGGATGGTCCTACATTTGCCAAGATGCGTGAAGTGGCCAAGATGTACAAGAACTCGAAGGACGAGGACGACAACGTCAGCACTGATTGGCAGGACCTATACTATCAGACAGGTGTGAGCCACAACCACGACGTGAACGTCGCCGGTGGCACCAATGGCGGCAACTACAGTTTTGGCGCCGGTTACTACCATGACGAGTCGCCCGTTCCTACACAGGCATACGACCGTGTGAGCATTCGTGGCAACTTCGACCAATTTGTGGGCAAGTATTTCCACTTTGGCTTGAGCACCAACACCAGTTACCGCAAGACTCAGGGTGTCAACGACATGTATGGCGTGCTGAGCAAGAGCCCGCTCGCCAGTCCCTATGACGAAAACGGCAACCTCAAGCGTTATATCACCCTGCCCGCCGACGACCAGTCGGTGGTCACCAAGGAGACCGTGAAGAGAGACAAGGACGTCTGGCTCAACGAGAATAAGGGCATCGGTACTTACAACACCCTCTTCGGCGAGGTGAAATGCCCGTGGGTGGAAGGCCTGAGTTATCGCGTCAACGTCGGTCTGAACTTCCGTTCCTCCAAGGGTGGCAACTTCACCGGAACGGGTGTGAACAACAAGGACGAGAACGCCATCAACGGCGGTGGCATCTCAGAGAACCAGACCCGCAACTGGGCTGTGGAGAACCTCGTCACCTTCGAGCGCCTCTTCGCCGAGAAGCACAACCTCAATATCGTGGGCATGTACTCCGCTGAGGAGACCACCTACGAATCGACAGGCGCTTCCGCACAGGGCATCCCCGCCGACTACTTCCAATACTTCGCTCTCGACAAGGCCACTGGTGAGGTCAACCTCAACAACTACGGCTATTGGAAGAGTGGCTTGATGTCGTGGATGGGACGTGTGATGTACTCCTACGACAACAAGTACATGGCTTCCGTCGCCCTCCGTTCGGATGCTTCCTCTCGTCTGGCAAAAGGCCATAAGTGGCATACCTATCCCGCTGTCAGCGCTGGTTGGAACATCTCTCGTGAGAGTTTCATGGAGAACATCAACTGGGTGGACAACCTCAAACTGCGCATCGGTTACGGCGAGACCTCCAACCAGAGTATCAACCCGTACTCCACACTTGGCGGACTGGCTGTGCGCAACTATAACTTTGGCAGCACCTATAGCGCTGGTTACTATGTGAACGCCCTGCCTAACACCGAATTAGGTTGGGAGTACAGCAAGACCTGGAACTTCGGTCTCGACTTCTCGCTCTTCAGCGGACGCCTTAGCGGTTCGTTTGAATACTATGTCCAGAAGACCAACGACATCCTGCTCGACGTCTCGCTGCCTTCCACTTCTGGTGTGAGCAGTTTCACCGGCAACATCGGCAAGACACAGAACAAAGGTTGGGAGTTCTCCGTCAACGGCATCATCCTTGACAATAAGAATGGATGGCACTGGGAGGCTGGCTTGAACCTCTACGCCAACCGCAACAAACTGACCGCTCTCGCATCAGGCGAGGACCGTGACGAGGGCAACCGCTGGTTTGTCGGCCATCCCATCGACGTCATCTACGACTATGAATACGAGGGTCTTTGGAATGAAAGCGACGTCTATCCTGTCACCATCAAAAACCAGGACGGCACGACGACTGAGACCACCAACTTCGCTATTCTTGAACCAGGTGGAAACCTCGGTATGATTAGGGTGAAGTACACTGGCGAATTCGACGAAAATGGAGCACCTAAACGTGCCATCGGTCCCGACGACCGCCAAATCATGAGCATGGAGCCTGACCTCCTCGGTGGTTTCAATACCACCGTGGCATACAAGAACTTCGACCTCACCGTCATCGGCGCCTTCCAGGTGGGCGGCAAACTCATCAGCGCCATCCACTCGTCGAATGGTTACCTGAATATGCTTAGCGGTCGCCGCGGACAACTCGACGTGGACTACTGGACAGAGGACAACACGGGTGCCAAGTATCCGAAACCCGGTGGCATCATGAGTAGCGACAACCCCAAATACGGCTCTACTCTCGGCTATTTCAATGCTGGCTATCTGAAAATCCGTGCCATCACCCTCGGCTATAACTTCGACCAACTGAAGGCCGTCAAGGACTTCGGCATCAGCCGCCTCCGCCTCTATGCCACCATTCAGAACCCATTCGTGCTCTTCTCGCCCTACACCAACGAGAGCGGTCTTGACCCCGAGACCAACTCTTGGGCCAACCAGAACACGGCAGTGGCCTATGGCGAGTATTCCGGCAAGCACAAAATGCCCATCATCGGCTACAACACGCCTGCTACGCGCAACTTTATCATCGGTTTGAATGTCACGTTCTAATTGAAAAACGGTAATAGACTTTTAAAAAGAAAAGAATATGAAGACGAAAAGTTTAAAATATATCCTCGCTGCGGGTTTGTTGTGCACTGGTCTCACCACTACCTTCACTTCCTGCTCAGACATCCTCGACGAGCAGCCGCGCAGCCAATTTGACCCCACTTTCTTCAACACGAAGAAAGGTATCGAAGGCGGTTTGACCTCTCTTTACGCTCACCTGCGCTATTTCTATGGCAATGGTTATTATCTGAACAGTTTGGAGACAGGTACGGACGAATATACCTACGCACAGTCGGCTGATGGCAACTTCAAGGATGCCGACCTCTCTGGAGTGGGCTCCATGACCTCTACCAACAGTATCGCTGGTGGATGCTGGGACGTTGCTTTTGCCAATATCAATACGGCAAGTGGCATTATCGAAAATGGCGTTGTCGCCGGTATCGATGCTTCGTTGCTGGCTGAGGCTTATTTCTTCCGCGGTTTTGATTATTTCATCCTCGTACAGACCTATGGTGGCGTGCCACTTGACCTGGGTGCCGGTCCTCTGAAGTTCAATACCTCCACCGTCCGTACTTCTGTGCGCAACACCGTGCCCGAGGTGTATGATGCCATCTTCAAAGACTTAGAGAAGGCGTTGGCCGACCTGCCCGAGAGTCCGCGTCTCACCGGAACGGCAACAAAGAACCTCGCCCGCCTGTATCTCTCCAAGGCTTATCTGACTTATGCTTGGTGGTTGGAGAATCCCAACAATATCCCCACTTATCCTGAGTGCACCCGCAACAGCGGCGAGGCCAACAGTTACTTTAAAAAGGCTTATGACATGGCTATGGAAGCCATCAACAACCCCGGTCCGTATGCCCTGCAACCCACCTTCTACGACGTGAACGTCGCCACCAACGACCGCAACTCGGAAATCATGCTCTATGCCGACCACGACGAGAACGAGAAATACGGTAACGGCGGTGCCGGTTACGGATGGGGTAGCGGTGGTTCGCCCGAGAACTTCGCTTACTGGATGGAGACATGGAACTACACGGAAATGATAGCCAAGGCTGCCTCTGGTGCCTCTATCTCTCCCATCCAGCGCGAGGCTGTCCAGGCTCTTGGCCGTCCTTGGACACGTATGGCGCCTATCGCCGACAACTTCATGGAAGGTGGCGTGTGGGAAGATGCCGTCAAGGCCATCGACTCTCGCTACGATGCCACATTCACCTTGCGCTATCACACCAACTGGCAAAAGGCAGGTGTCAAGGAGCCTTACGTCTTCGGTGCCAACAACATGCAGGTGGGTCCCAACGAGGTCTTCTTCAGTTGGGTGCCTGAAAGCGAGGACAGCAAGATCAACTATACCGGTGCTGACGGAAAACTGGGATTCGGCGAAATGGCCGGCCGTCCCGACTTCGTGGTGGCTGTCAACCATATCAGCCGCAAGAAGTACCCCATCAACTGGAAAATCGGTATCTACCGCACCGACAACGCTGGTGGCCTTGGCTCTAAGGTCAATGGCGGTAGCCCCCGTCCTTGGAACATCGCCAAGTTCTCCGAACTCTACCTCATCGCTGC
>CAMKSZ010000086.1 GCA_946415525.1 uncultured Prevotellaceae bacterium
TACAACAACCTGGTGGTGGACTTCCGCAACATCCCCGACATGCTCGACATCGTGCCCCATGTAATCATGGACTGCACCCACTGCGTGCAGCGGCCCGGCGGCGATGGAGGGCGAACCGGCGGCGACCGACGGTTTGTGCCCAACATGGCGTTGGCCGCCAAGGCGTTCGGCGCCACAGGTTTCTTCTTCGAGGTACACCCCAATCCCGACCATGCCCTCAGCGACGGTCCCAACATGCTGCCCCTCAGTCAACTGAAAGACTTGGTAGCCCAACTGATTAAAACCGACTGACAAGGATGGACAGCACGACCTCCACACAACGGCTTGCACAAGCCCGCCACTACGCAGCCCAATGCTTGCGCGACGAAGCACAAGCCATCACCGACCTCGTCGGACAACTCGACGAGCAGTTCGACCATGCCGTGGAGATGATCTACCACTGCAAGGGCAAGGTCATCGTCACCGGAGTGGGCAAGAGCGGCAATATCGGAGCCAAGATTGCCGCCACCCTCTCCAGCACCGGCACCCCCGCCTTTTTCATCAATCCCCTCGACGTTTACCACGGCGACCTCGGCGTGATGACCGCCGACGACATCGTGTTGGCGCTAAGCAATTCCGGGCAGACCGACGAACTCCTGCGCTTCATCCCCATCGTCCTCCACATGGGCATCCCCATCATTTCGATGAGCGGCAACCCCGACTCGCTGTTGGCCAAATACTCCAACGCACACATCCTCGTGAAAGTCACCAAGGAAGCATGCCCGCTCAATTTGGCACCAACGAGCAGCACCACCGCCGCCCTCGCCATGGGCGACGCCTTGGCGGTGGCACTGATGGAAGTGAGGGACTTCAAGCCGCGAGACTTCGCCCAATTCCACCCGGGTGGCGAATTAGGCAAGCGGTTGCTCACCACGGCGCGTGACGTGATGAAGACCGACGACCTGCCCATCATCCCCGCCGAAATGCACTTGGGCGAAGCCATCATCCACGTGAGCAAAGGCAAACTCGGACTGGGCGTCTCCCTCCTTGACGAAAAAGTGCAGGGCCTCATCACCGACGGCGACATCCGCCGTGCCATGGAGAGATGGCAGTCGGAATTTTTCGACAAGACCGTGGGCGACATCATGACCCGCACCCCCAAATGCGTTTCCCCCGACACCAAAGTGACAGAAATACAAAAAATCATGAATCGGCACAAGGTGCACACAGTGTTGGTAATCGACCAAGAAGGCCACTTGTTGGGCATTGTCGATCACTACAGGTGCATGTTGTGAAATCGAAGGAACAATGAAGTTTAAAAGGATTATCCTCACGGCAGTCCTATTCGCCCTCCCCTTTCTTCTGCTTGCGGAGAGCAGCGACTCGCTGCTCATTTGGCAACTGCGAAAGGAAAACGTGACATTCTCCAACGACAACAGCGTCACCCTGCTGATGAACGGCCAGGAGAAGTTCGACGACATGTTCGAGGCCATCCGTCAGGCACGCAGCAGCGTCCACTTGGAATATTTCAATTTCCGCAACGACTCCATCGCGTCGCTGCTCTTTCACCTGTTGGCAGAAAAAGTGAAGGAAGGCGTGGAGGTGAGGGCACTTTTCGATGGATTCGGCAACGACTCCAACAACCGGCCGCTCAAGAAGGAACACCTGAGAAAAATCCGCTCATGGGGCATACAGATTTATGAATACGACCCCATCCGCTTCCCATGGGTCAACCACGTATGGAGCCGCGACCACCGCAAGATTGTGGTGATTGACGGCAAGATAGCCTATACCGGCGGCATGAACGTGGCCGACTACTACATCAATGGCACCGAGGTGGTGGGCGAATGGCGCGACATGCACTGCCGCATCGAAGGCGAAGAAGTGAACACGCTCCAGCGCATTTTCATGAAAATATGGAAGAAGGTGAGCGGCGAAGACCTCATGGGCGAACCCAAATACTTCAGACTTTCATCGACTGCCGGCAACTATTTCCATGGGCTGAAACCCGACACCACCGCCACCGCCGGGCACAAGACCGTGGGCATCATCAACAGGGAGCCACGCATCAGCAACAAAATCATCCGGCAGTTTTACATAAAAGCCATAGAGAACGCCCGCGACAGCATCAAACTGGTGAATCCCTACCTCACATTGAACTACAAGTTGAAGAAAGCCCTTCGCGACGCCGTGAAACGAGGCGTGAAGGTGGAGGTGATGGTGTCGGCAAAGAGCGACATCCCCCTGACGCCCGACTGCGTGTTCTACAATGTCCATCGCTTGATGAAGCACGGTGTCGATGTCTGGATTTACCGGCCCGGGTTCCACCATACAAAAATCATCATGGTGGACGGCAAGTATTGCACCGTGGGAAGTTCGAATCTCAACTCCCGAAGCCTGCGGTTCGACTACGAAAGCAACGCCGTCATCTTCGACCCCTGCACCACCAAGGAGTTGAGCGACATGTTCGACCGCGACAAACAAGACAGTTTTTACTTGACGCAAGAGACTTGGAACCAATTCCGCACCCGGTGGCAGAAATTTGTCGGTTGGTTCGCCCACCTGCTTAGTTCCTGGCTATAACGAAAAAAGGTAATTATCAGATTTTGTCAAGATCTACATAACCATTCATCACGGCGTGAATGGTGAGGGCGGAAACACTACGAAGGCCCAATTTTTCGACGATGTTCTTGCGATGGGTGATGACGGTGGTGAGGCTGATGTTGAGACGGTCGGCAATTTCCTTGTTGAGCAATCCTTGTGCGACCAAAGCAAGCACCTCCACCTCTCGTGCCGAAAGTACGTTGCGGCTTCGCGTGGGAGGCATTGGTCTGCCGCGGTGCCCCTGCCGCATGAGCATCAAGAGGGAGCGCACCATATCCTTCTCATCCACATTGACGCAAAGGCAATGGAACCCAGCCAACTGTGCCGAATGGTCGGGCGAAGTGGTGAGCACGATTGTGCGCCGCTGTCGGTCGGTAAAAAACTGCCGGTCGGTGAGGAAAGCACTAATGTCAACAAAAAAATGGAAAAACCGGTCGGGCTGGTTGTCGCGCAAGGCCTCGACAGAAGCGTATGTCTCAATCTCCATTGAAGGCATCACGCCCTGTAGCAACTGCTTCAACCCCATCACTGTCAGGGAATTAGCACATACGATTGCCATGAGAGGCCTTATGTCGTTCATTTCCAGAAATAAGAGGTCACATCCGTGAAGTCGTCGCCCGAGGCCCTCTTGTAGAGCCTCTGGTTGGTGGTGCGGTCTTTGAGGCATCCCAGATGGGCGATATAGGGTCCCACCTTGATGTAGTCGAAGTCCGACTTCCGCACTGTCGAGGGCACACGCTGCCTGCCGCTATACCAAGCCACCTTCATGCCCTGGTATTCCCTATGGATGAAACGAGCCAACCGGTTGACATACATCGGGTCGGCGTCGCCCCCCATGAAGGCGATGCAGGTGATTTCGTTGCCATACTGGGCAATCAACTGTTCCAATTTCATCGCCGTGAGCGGCGTACCGATGTTCTCCCACAAGTATTTGCTGTGGCACCCTGGGCAGTGGCAGGGGCAGTTGGAGATATTGACGGCCAGCGTCACCTCGTCGGGGACTTCCTGAAAGACAATGGATGTATTGACGTACTTCAGCATTTCTTGACGTTCGCTTAATGGTATTCGAAATAGGGTTTAGAGTCGTTCTGCGCCTGCGTAGAACCTTCTGTGAGCCTCCTCTTGGCGCGGCTCCGAGAAATTGCTCACCCGCTTGAGATAGCCGATGATGCGGGTCATGTAGTCGATGTTCTTGGAATGACAGTGAGGACATTCCTTGAGGTAGCGCTTGTCGATGTGTCCGCAATCGTTGCAGATGGTGTTGGGGATGTTGAAAGTGAAATAGTTGCACCCCTCCTTGGCAGCCACGCGGAGCAGTTGTCGGTATTGCTGCTGCGAAAGATGCTCCTCCAAGTTCATGTGCAGCGCCGAACCGCCCGTGAGGTGCTCGATATAGGGAGCGCCATGGAGTTTGAACTTGTCGATGATGTTGAGCGAGTCGTCCTCCACGATGTAGAAATAACTGTTGTAGCAGTCGCGTGGCACGAAATAGCCGTCCTCGCGGTCCCATTTGGCATGTTTCACGCCGACGTTCTCGGCAGGAATCATCTCGCAATTGAAGAGCACGTCCTTGGAGCGGTACAGTTTGTTGTATTTCTCGACGATGCCGAGCACCCCTTGCACAAAGGCGAGGTAGTCGGGGTTGTCGTTGATTTTGAGTCCCATGAACTCGGCAGCCTCCACCAGTCCATTGACACCGATGGTGAGGTATTGCCGTCCGATGTTGATGTATCCCGCATCGAAGAGCGGCAGCATGCCGTGGGCCTGCAGGTCCTTGAGGTTCTCGTTGTAGGCAAGTTGCACTTTGTGGCAGAGATCGACCACCTGCCCAAGATATTCCTTATAGTCGAGGTTGTGGTTGACGGCATATTGTATGCAGCGGTTGAGGTTGATGGTGAGCACGCTTTTCGAGCCCGTCGAGACACCGCCGGCACCGAGAGTATAACTGAAGCCGTTGTCCTGGATTTCGTTGCGCAGTCGGCAGCAAGAACTGAGCGAATCGGCGTTGTCGCTCATATAGGTGAAGAAAGAATGCCCCTCGGCATACATCTCGGCGGTGAAATCACCCCACTCCTTGTCGATGACATCTCCGTCGGAGGTGAGCAGTGCCATTGTCTCGACAGGGAAGGTGAGCACGGCCTTGGTGCGCTCCTTGTTGAACCATTTCATGAAGCGTTTCTGCAACCAAGACAGGCCTTCCCAATCGGGCTGGCTCCCGTCGGGGAAATAGAAGTTGCCAAACAAACTCTCAAAGTAGTAACGGTCGTAGTAGGCGATGTTCCAGAACACTGCCTGGTAGTTGCGTGCACCGGTGGGCTGGTTGATGGAATAGACGATTTGCTCGAAGCAGTCGGTAATCATCTTGTCGATGGTGCGCTGCTTGACAGAGAGGTCAACCACGCGGGAGGAATCTTTCCAATAGTCCTTGCCATACTCCAAACCAATGAAGTAATTGAGGTACATGAGGAATTCCGGGGTGGCACAAGCACCGCTGAGCATGCTCGACACCATGAACACCATGTTGACAAATCCACCGCAGAACGACTTGAGGTTGGTGGGTGCCGTGGAGTTGCCGCCGATGGACATGGTGCCGCCAATCAACCACGGATACATGGTGATGGAAGCGCAGTAGTTGGCGAGCGAAGTCTCGTCGTTCTTATATATAAAGTGGTGGTTGAGTTTGTCCATGTATTCGTCGGCCAACTCCTTGCCATACATTTTCTTGATGCGGTCGGTGAGGAGCCGCCGGTTGAGCCGGATGAAACTCGACTTGGGGAGTTCGCCAATGAGGGTGGCAATGTTTTTGTGCTCTACGTTGGCGTTGGCGTCGTATTTTGAACCAGTAGCGGCATTGGCTGCATCCACATAGTCTGCCAAAAAGCGCAAGCGCTCCATCGTCTCGCGGTCTTCTGTGTGCCGTTGGCGATAGAGCATGAACGACTTGGCCACCTTGTAGTGCCCCTCGCGCATCAAAGCCTCTTCCACTTCGTTCTGGATATCCTCGACAGTGATGTTGTCACGGATGTTTAAATGGCTGATAACCTTGGAGATAGTTCCTAAGTCAGCAGACTCACCAACGGACTGAAACGCCTTGATGATGGCGTTCATAATCTTGTCGAGCGAGAAGCGGTCGCGCTTGCCGTCACGCTTCAAAATAGTATAATCCCTCATTGCTATAATAATCAAATTTGGATAACATTTCCACCCGATTTTCAAAAAAAGTTTTCCATTTTGGTCAACTTTTCAAAAAATCCCTTTCAGTAAATTGTCTAAATTGGTTTTTTATTTCGGAGACAAAGTTACTACAAATATCCGTTTTTTCACACAAAGTTAATGATGAAAAAGTGGCAAATTAAGGTATTTTAATGATTTATATTTTACAAAACTTAGCACATCTTTATGTTTTTCCAAGTCTTCTTTTTGGCTCTTAGGCAATTAGACAAGAAATTGCACACTTGTCGCGAAAACGATGAAAGTGTGCAATTTTATGGTGGCAGGGATGCGTTTTGTCCACTTGGCTACAGTCTGACGCTGGAGATATCGACAAGATGATTGACGATGGCGTAGATGGTGAGTCCTGCCGGACTATGGATTTGCAGTTTGCGAGCGATATTGCGCCGATGGGTGATAACGGTATTGATGGAGATGCAGAGATGGTCGGCAATCTCCTTGTTGGTCATGCCCTGTACGAGGCTCACCACGACATCCTTCTCGCGGTCGCTGAGGGCGTCGGGGTTGTTGGCGTTTTGCGAAATCATGCTGGTAATCTTGGCGGACACATCGCTCTGCTTCGACTTGCGCTCCAGCCACCTGATGGCAGGGATGAAGATGGATTCCTCCACGTCGGCGTGATAGGAGAGCCAAGCCTCGTTGTTGTAGATGTCGTAGAGGCAAGCCGACAACAGGTTGTTGTGCAAGCCGTCGCTGGGCAGGTATTTGATGATAATGCTCTTGAGTTCGCGCAACAAACTGTCGGTCTGCCCGTGGTGCTTGGAATAAGTCTCGATGTCGTAGTTGCCGGTGGGCTGTCCGGCGAGCAATGCCTCGACATAGGGGAAGACGGTTTTCTCTTCGTATTTCATGTGCGAGCGGATGGTGCGCGCATAGTCGTCGTAGAGTTTCAGGATGAGGCGGGCCAAGTTGTCTTTCTCGTCGAGGGCATCTACCAGTTCCTTTCTGATGGTAGGCAGTTGGAAGCCTAAGAAATACTCGTGGCTGGCCTTGAGATAATGCATGAGCGTAGGAATCGACAATTTCGACACGTCGTCGAAGTCGCGATACCCATTTATGGTGAAGTTGACCACCGCCAAATAGGTATAGGTGTCAACTCCTTGTTCTTCGCACACCTCACGGACAGTCTTGTCGCCAAACCCTAAGTTAATGCCGAAAGCACCGAGGCTCTGCAGGAGACTATAATTGTCGCGTATGAGTGAGATCATGCTGTCGTCGGCCTCATACATCTTCTGATTTTTCATATCCTCATATTTAATTATCAAATGCAAAATAACGAAATATTTGCGACCTATGCAATAACTATTTATAGGTATTTTTGGGGAGGAGTTTAGGAGTTTGGGAGTTAAGGAGTTTGGGAGTTAAGACATTACTCTTTTTATCTTCTGTTTCAACCGACGAGGGGCAAGTAGGAAGGCAACCATCTTGACGTGGCAAAAGCATACCTATTCTTATAATCATGACGATGCGCTGATGAGCACCAATTTACCGATTTTTGAGTATTGTGGAAACAAAATCGACACAGTAACTTTGCACCGATAAAAAAAGGAACCCCCAATATATAATATAATAAGGTTAAAGATGTCGAAAATCATCATTTCCACACTCACCAGTTTGCTGCTCACCACGGCAATGCCCGCCATGGCTCAGGAAAATGCCGGCGACAGCGTCATGCAGCACACCAACGGCAAGCGCCTAAGTATCGGAGGCTATGGAGAAGTAGCCCTCTCGCGCAATTTCCACAGCGACAACATCTACCGCTACTCCAAAGCATCGCAATACAAGAACGACCCGAGCCACGGCCGCTTCGACATTCCCCATGCCGTCATCTACCTCGGCTACGATTTCGGCAAAGGATGGAGTCTTGGCACCGAAATAGAATTTGAGCACACCGGCACGGGCAGTGCCGTGGAGCAAGAATACGAGGAAGCCGGCGAATGGGAACAGGAAGTGGAGAAAGGCGGCGAGGTGGAACTCGAACAATTCTGGATCCAGAAAAGTTTCAGCAAGGCCGCCAACCTGCGCATCGGACATATCGTGGTGCCTGTGGGCCTGAACAATGCCAAGCACGAGCCACTCAACTTTTTCACCGTCTATCGTCCTGAAGGCGAGAACACCATCCTCCCCTCGACGTGGCACGACACCGGCATCAGTTTCTGGGGCCGTCACGGCGACTTCAAATATGAGTTGATGGTGGTGGCAGGCCTCGACGCCTTCCAATTCAACCGTGAGAACTGGGTGAAAAAAGGCGCCGGTTCCGCCTTTGAATACAAGGTCGCCAACAAATACGGTTTTGCCGCCCGCATCGACAACTACACCCTCCCCGGCCTGCGCATCGGACTGAGCGGCTATTTCGGCCGTTCGATGCACAACACCTACCCCCACGACATGGAAGGCGAAAACGTAAAAGGCGAAAAGAAAGCCTACGACAACGTGAAGGGCAACGTGGCCATCGGTTCGCTCGACTTCACTTTCGACCGTTTCAACTGGATAGTGCGCGGACAAGCCGACTACGGCTACGTAGGCGATGCCGCCACCATCAACGACATCAAGTTCACCCGTGCCAAGGTGAGCAACTCTCCCTACAGCAGCATGCCGGTGGGCAAGAACGCCGTCGCCATCGGCGTGGAAGCAGGCTACGACATGTTCTCACAAATCGCCAAACTGCGCCAAATGCGCCAAAAGTTCTATGTATTCGGCAGATACGAATACTACGACTCCTACATTCCAGCCAGCAACCAACAGAAATACGAGTTCACCAAGAAGAACCGCATCGCTTTCGGCGTCAACTACCTTCCCCTACCCCAGATAGCAGTGAAAGCCGAATACTCCAACCGTATGTTCAACTCGCAGTACAACAACGAGCCTTCCATCAACATCGGCATTGCCTACCAAGGTTTCTTCCTATAAAAAATTCCAACTCAAAATATCAAATAAACATGAAAAAGTATCTTTTGATGGCATCTTGCCTCCTTGCAGGAGCCTTGGTCGTCAGTTCTTGTGGCGACGACAACGACGACAACACCCCCGGCAGCACCGCCTCGGCAGAGGTGCAGGCCATCGAGCAACTGTCGAAAAAGTATGTAGAAGACGTGGTGTTCCCCACCTACGCCAGTCTCGCCACAGAGACAGAGAACCTCTACTCGCAATTTGAAAGCGCCAAGACCCTCTTCCGCGCCGGCAAACTCACCCAAGCCGAAATCGACAACATCTGCGCCACCTTCCTGAAGGCACGCTCCTATTGGGAGGCATCCGAGGCCTTCCTCTACGGCCCTGCCACCACGTTCGGCATCGACCCCCACATCGACACATGGCCCCTCGACCTCAACGCATTGGCCACCGCCCTCAAGAACTCCGACCAAGTGGCCATGCTCGACAACGGCGACGACGGCATCGCCTACGCCAGCACCAAACTCGGCAAGGAATTGTTGGGCTTCCACGGCATCGAGTTCATCATCTTCCGCGACGGCAAGAACCGTCAGTTGGCCACCCTGCAAGCCGAAGAGAACGACGAGGTGTTCGTCAACAACAACGCTCATGTGACCGGCGAGCAAGAACTCGTCTATGCCACCGCCGTGGCAGGCGACCTGCGCGACAAGTGCTACCAGTTGGAAGTGGCCTGGAAAGGCGAGAAAGCCAACGCCAAGCACATGGCCCGCATCGAGGAGATAGAAAGCGAGACGCAAATCGGTTCCAGTTATTATGGCGACCACATCCTCAGCGCCTCGAAGGCAGGCAGCATCTTCCGCAACTGGCAGACGGTGCTCGTGACCATCCTTGAGTCGGGTTGCTCCAACATCGCCAACGAGGTGGCCAACACCAAGATGGGCAACGCCTATACCGGCGAAGACCCCAACTACATCGAGTCGCCCTATAGCAAGAAATCGTATGTGGATTTCTACGACAACATCATGAGCATCAAGAACTCGCTCTACGGCGGCATCAACCTCAGCACCCCGGATGGCAAATCCATCATGAACCTGTTGAGCACCTATAACACCACGTTGGGCGCTAATTTGAACAGTTCATTGGCAAAGGCACTCCAGGCACTTCAGGCCTGCCAAGTGGGCGCCGCCTTCGTGGATGACCCACAGGCTGCCAAGGTAAAGACAGCCATGGACGCCATCAACGACCTCAACACCCAACTTTCTGCCTGCAAGAACTGGGTGCTGACCATCAAATAAGCCCTCCGACCCATACGACAAACCATATTAGCGTGCCGACCACAAAGCGGGTTTTCACCCCCTGAAATGGCCGACACGCTTCAACCTTTAAAAAACATACAAATGACGAAACCAACATCAATGAAAAAAGTTCCCCTGTTCCTCCTCATGGGACTGGCATCCGTAGGGCTTGCCTCCTGCCATGACGACGACGACAACCTCAGTACAGGAAGTGAGATAGAAGCCGACTACATCGGCAAGAATGTAGGGAATTTCCTCGCCGAGGAATGGTATCCCGGCGGGAAACTCGGCACGACCGACAACGTCACCGCCGGCTGCTACGAAGACGAGACACCCGTTGTCGAGCAAATGGGACTGCTGGAAGCCTTCAACAAAGGCGAGGCCTTCTTCGAGCGCAACTACAACATCGGCACGCCACCCTTCAACGGACTGGGACCGGCAGCCGTGCGCAAGTCGTGCCTGGACTGCCACCCCGCCTACGGCCATGGCAAGCGCGTCGATCGATACACCGCCTCATGGGGCAACGGTTACCTGCTCGTGGTTTACCACCCTGTCGATGGAGCCAATAGCGACGACGGCCCCTACATCAGCGAAGTGACCGGCATGCCGCAGACCATTGCCACATCGCCTTTCCTCCCCCCCATCAACGAAGACCTCATCGACCTGCAATGGAAACAAGTCACCGCCATGGAGAGCGGACTGCCCATGCAGTTCCCCGACGGCGAGAAATACGAACTCATCTATCCCGAACTCTTCATCCCCGCCTCGGCGTTCAACACCGACCCCGTGCCCACCAACCTCGCCTTCCGCTTGGAGAGCACCATAGGCATCATCGGCACCGGACTTATCGACGCCATCCCCGACGACTCCATCAAGGCGCAATACCAGCGCGAGGCTCCCTATGTGGAACTCAATCCCGCCATGTGGGACAAGGCCGCCAACGACTGGGCGAAGACGGCCCTATATACCGCCAACGGTGTCAACCGCATCAAGAAGTTCACCTACGCCTGCACCCGTGGTTCGCTGCAAGACGGTGCCGGCGCCAATGCCATCTGGAACATCACCAACGTGAGCCGAAGCGACCGCCCCTACCTCTACTCCACCGATGCCTGGGCAAAGAAGATGAGCCAGACGCCATCGGTCATCGCCGCCATCAAGACCAACCCCAACTCGCCCTATTATGCCGACGGCACCGATGCGGGCATCGCCGATGCCGTGCGCAACCTGCTATCGCCCAGCACCAACCAGTTTGACAACGCCTGGCACAATTTCGAGCCGGAGATGAGCGACGTCAACTTCTGGGCCTTCATGGTGTGGCACCGCGGCCTCTCCATCCCACGGGCTCGCAACCTCAACGACCCCGAGGTGCAACAAGGCAAGAAGGTGTTCCACGAAATCGGATGCGCCACCTGCCACCGTCCGAGATGGCAGACCACCAAGGACGACTACTGGTCGCCCAGCATCCTCACCACCGCCGGACTCATGCTGCCACGCTACCAGAACCAAACCATCTATCCCTACACGGACATGGTGCAGCACCGCCTCTTCATGAAAAACGGCATCCACGGTTCGTGGTGCCGCACGACTCCCCTTTGGGGACGT
>CAMKSZ010000087.1 GCA_946415525.1 uncultured Prevotellaceae bacterium
TTTTTTTATTAAAATGTCTTACTAATGAATAATTTTATATAAATTTGCAGCATGACATGGAAACACGACACCATTAACATCGACTTTTTGCACTTTTATATGTTCCTTTAAGAAATATAAGAGATGACGTAGTGATTGACATCATAATATGACTATCGTTAACAATTTGTCGGTTACAAAGTCTAATAAACATGAAATTTTCAATAAAGTTCTAAATACATGATACAAATAATAAAATATATGAAACAACCAGGAGTGGACGATTGGGTATTTTTTTCATAATTTTGTGCCCTATATTCATGCCTTTTTTCGAAATAACTAATATTTAATAACGTAATAACTAACTTATGAATCAAAATCTGTCAAAATCGAAGAATCTAAAGCAACTGATTAGACAGACCATTCTCGCATTTCTGATGCTGTTCGCATTCAGCACCATGCTGCATGCTCAGGGCGGCGTCACTGTGAAGGGTACAGTCACAGACGATGCTGCGGAGCCTTTGATAGGTGCTACCGTAGTAGTGAAAGGGCAAACAACCATTGGAACGGTGACTGATATCGATGGTAACTTTCAGTTGCAGGTGCCGTCGGAGCAGTCAGTGCTGGTCATTTCCTATGTGGGTATGAGTACGAAGGAGGTAAAGGTTGGTAAGCAACATCTTATCAATGTTTCGCTTTCTGAAGACGCACAGTTGGAGGAAGTGGTGGTGGTTGGTTACGGTCAACAGAAAAAAGCCTCGGTGGTGGGTGCTATCACCCAGACCACGGGCGAAGTGCTTGAACGTGCCGCTGGTATTGGTAGCGTCAGTGCGGCCCTCACGGGTAACCTCCCTGGCATCGCTACCATTGCTTCTACTGGTCAGCCAGGTGAAGAGGACCCACGAATTTATATCCGTGGTGCTGCTGCTTGGAACCAGGATGCTCAGCCTCTTATCCTCGTCGATGGCGTCAAGCGTGAAATCAAGTCTGTCGATATCACGTCTGTGGCCACCGTCTCCGTGCTGAAGGACGCTTCTGCTACCGCCGTTTACGGTGTCGAGGGTGCCAACGGCGTCATCCTTATAACGACGAAGCGTGGCGTTGAGGGCAAGGCAAGAATCGATGTGGGCTTCAATGCTACTTTGAAGGCTGTGTCGAAACTTCCTCGTAAGTATGACTCCTACGACGCTTACATGTTCCGAAACCAGGCTATTGAGCATGAACTTGCCATTGGCGGTGCTGCTTCTTGGGCATACTATCGTCCTCAGACTTTTATCAACAATTTCCGCAATCAGGATCATATCGTAAGACCTAACTACGATGCCGATGGCAACTACCTCGGTGACTATAGCCAAGCAGAGCGCTATCCAAATGTTGACTGGCAAGAGGAAATGTTCAAGGAATACACCTTATCTTATAATACTAACCTCAACTTATCGGGTGGTACACAGTTCGTGAAGTATTTCGTGGCATTCGACTTCCAGAACGAAGGTGATATGACCAAGATTTGGGATAACCATCAAGGATATACGGGTGGCTATACCTACAATCGTTTGAACGTCCGTTCAAATCTTGACTTCCAGATTACTAAGACCACCATGTTTAAGGTTAACCTGGCTGGTTCCAATGCTCAACAGAAGACTCCTCGTTATTATTATGGTAATAATGGCGAATTTTTCCAACAGCAGAAATGGGCAGGTGCTTATGGCATGGCGCCTAACCTCTTCCCTGTCCAGTTCTCGGATGGGTCTTGGGGTTACTATCCGTTGGTTTCCAATATTGAAAACTCCCCAAGGAGCGTGGCAACGTCTGGTTATGAACTGAATACCATTACGCGCGTCTTCACCGATTTCTCTCTCGAGCAAAACCTCGATTTTGTCACAAAGGGGCTTATAGCCCGCGGTACAATTTCTTGGGACAACCAGTTTAATGAGGGTTCACGTGGTATCTCCGACCTTCACCAGGTGAAGAATGCATACATGCTGCCTGAGGATGGACAAATTCTTTATGAGACTTCCATTGATGCAAAAACAGGTTTCGATTTCTATGAGAGCCGAGATTGGACTACTCAAGCAGGTAATGTTAGTTATACGGGGCGTGCTACTGAAATGTCACTCCAACTCTTCTGGGCTCGTCAGTTTGGCGACCATAACGTTTCTGTCATGGGCAACTGGAAGCGTCGTATCAATGCGGGTAATGCCGACCTTGAGAATCGTCGTGAAGACTGGGTGTTCCGTACCACCTACGACTTGATGGGCAAGTATTTCGCTGAGTTCAACGGTGCCTACAACGGTTCGCAGAAGTTCTCGCCCGACAACCGTTTCGTATTCTTCTGTTCTGGTGCTGCGGGATGGATGCTCTCGGAAGAGAAATTCATGAAAAAACTTAAGGAGAAGAGAATCATCGACATGTTCAAGATTCGTGGGTCTATCGGTGAAATCGGTGATGACAATGCTGGTGCTCGTTGGGCTTACCTGACCGACTGGGCTATTACCGACCCAAGAAACTTCAATATCTCTATCGACGGCTCTGCCAGTCCTTACACTTCATATTATGAGAAAACGATTGCTAACCCCGACCTCCGTTGGGCCACGGTGTTGAAGAAGAACCTTGGTTTCGACTATGCTTTCCTCGGGGGCATGTTCGCTGGTAGTTTCGACTGGTTCCGCGACGACCGCTACGACATTTTCATCTCTGGTGCCAACCGCTCGGTGCCTTCATACTATGGTGCCAAGACGACTCCTGACATCAACAAGGGTAAAATGAAGAACTATGGCTTCGAAGTGGAAGTTCGTTTCAATAAGGTGTTGAAAAATGGTATGCGTTTCTGGACAAATGCCAACTATACCTACGCACACAATGTGATTAAGTTAAAGGACGACCCAGCATTGATTCCAAGTTACCGCAAGGCTCAGGGATATTCGCAAGGACAATACATCGGATATATCGACAACGGTTTCATCGGTACGTACGACGAACTGTATAGTGTGCCTGCTCGCGAAAAGGACGATAGCCAGGTGCTCATTGGCGACCACTATATCGTTGACTTCAATGGTGACGGTGTCGTCGATGAAACCAACGACCAGGCGCCTTTCGGCTATACGGGTACACCGGAGCACACCTATAATGCAACTATCGGATGGGAGTGGAAAGGCTGGAGCATGTTTGCTCAGTTGTATGGCGTCACTGGCGTCACACGCGACGTTGGTCTGCCTTCTTTCAACAACAAACTCCTCACCGTATTCGATAATGGCACATGGTGGAATCCTGTTGATGGAGACGGTGAAGTGGTCGTGCCAAGATTCACCACTCAGGTTTCCTACAACGACGGTACACAGTATCTATTTGACGGTTCGTATTTCCGACTCAAAAACGTGGAAATCGCTTATACATGGACGAAGGGATGGATCAAGAAACTTGGATTCACAAGTTTGAAGATTTACTTGAATGGCAACAACCTCTTCCTCATCACGAAGATGCCTGACGACCGTGAGAGCAACACGACAGGTAGTGGTGTTAACTTTAGCGGTGGCGGAGGTGCTTACCCCACTGTCAGACGTTATAACTTCGGAATTAAGCTTTACATTTAATCGCTATATCTATTATGAAATATTATAATAACATCAAATCCCTTCTGTGTGGTTCGCTGCTCTTTTTGACTGGCGTTGCTTCACTCTCCTCTTGCACCGATTGGCTTGAAAAGGAGAAGGAGGCTATGGTGGCTGAGGATGAGGCTTTCAAAAACTTCCGCAATTTCCAGGGATATATAGAGGAAATCTATCACTTGGTTCCTGATAAGGAAAAGGTCAATTATTGTACCGCATGGAATTTTGGTGACGACGCAGTGCACAATCCGGAAGGCTATCCACACATGGATCACCAAGTTGACCTGGGCAACTACCGTAACTGGTGGACCAATTCACAATGTTGGCTGAACGGCGATAGAAGTTCACTCTGGAGAAACTCGTGGTACTGCATCCGTAAGTGCAACATGGGTATAGAGCACATCAAGTCGCTCGTCGGTACTGACGAAGAGCGTGACTTGCTGCTCGGACAGATGTATTTCTTCCGCGCATGGTGGCATTTCGAACTGATATGCTACTTCGGGGGACTTCCATATATTGACAAGGCTTTTGAGGCTACTGAGATTCCCGAACTGCCTCGCCTTTCTTTCCAAGAATGTGCTGACAAATGTGCTGAAGACTTCGAAAGGGCTTTCAACCTCCTTCCTTATGATTGGGACGAGACTCTGGCAGGTATGAATACACCATTGAAGAATGATTTGCGCATCAACAAGTTCATGGCTCTCTGCTATCTCGGTAAATGCTATCTCTGGGCTGGCTCTCCGCTCATGAAGGAATTTGAGAAGACCAAGAAGGGTGGTGTCGCCCAACTCTTGGGGGCAAGTTCCAATGGCAAAACTTACGATTACGATGTGCAATACTGCCGGAAGGCTGCCGAGACACTCGGAAAGGCTCTTGATTTGGTAATAAAGGGTACAGTAAAATACCAACTTGCAGAGTTTAAGTATTCCAATATTTACGACCATGTGAAGGATGAAAACGCTGAGTCTTGCTACTCGGACATTTTCTATACCGTAAAGCAGAGTTGGAACATGCCGGGCTCTACTGAGGCTATATTCCGTGGCGCTTATCCTGGTGCGAACTCTGCCAACTGGAACTGCGCTAAGATTTTTGGTCCTAAAGTGGCTGGCCTCGTGGATCACGACAACATCATTCACCACCCCACGGCAAACCTCATCGACCAATACGGAATGGCGAACGGACAGCCCATCTATCTCGTCCAGAATGGCGAGTATGTGCGCAATCCTTTGGCTGGCTGGGATCCAGAACACCCTTACAAAGACCGCGACCCACGATTCTATCATGATATCGTGTTCGACGGTTTCCACTATGTGCTGAGTACCGATGGCTTGTCCGCAGACCAGAAGAAACTGGATTATTGCTCTCTTTTCACAGGGGGTGCCATGCGTGATATCGACCATGGAAGTAGCACGGGATATTTCATTCAGAAACTGGTGCCTCACCAGTGCAATGAGGGTGACAGATGGTACGATTGGGATTATAACTTCCAGTCCTATGTCCCTTATATGAGACTTTCCGATGTCTATCTGATGTATGCTGAGGCAAAGGCGGCAATTGCTAATAGTGCAAGCGATCTCAACGAAAGACCTGCATATTGCCCGCTGATGTCGGCTGTTGAGGCGATCAACGCGCTTCACGACCGCGTGAACTCCGGCGATTATCCCATGGAACATGTGCCTGCAAATCTTCGCGACACAAGGGAGCACTTCATTGATGAAGTACGCCGTGAGCGTGCTGTGGAACTCTCGTTCGAAGGCTTCCGCTGGTGTGACCTGCAGAGATGGCTGCTCCTTACGGAGCCTCCTTATACAATGAAATACTCTCATGAGTTTGAGCGTCTGGAAACTGACGACTGGTTTAAGAGCCACGACCCGAAGGATGCCAAGGTGGGCAACTTCCGCAAGCAAGAACTTATCACACGTCGTTTCGAATCAAAGCACTACTGGTTCCCCCTTCCCGACAAGGATATTTATCTCTACGATAACTTCCCACAAAATCCAGGATGGTAAGGCAATGATTAATGATTAACGATAAACGATTAATGATTAATAAGACACTTTTATGAAAAATATAAAAACAAACATATTTCTCTTTGCCATGTTTGCGGTTTCGCCTCTGACGGTCAACGCACAGGCCTTCGACGACGCTGATTCCATCGTGGTGAAAAAGAAAGTCCATGTTGCTTTCCGCGACAAGGATCCCGACCATCTTCTTGGTGGTGTTTCCTATGTGGACATGGAAGAGTTGTCGAAGAAGGATTATACGATGAGTAGCCTTGAGGACATGTATGCACTTGTGGGGGGCTGGAATGGCAATAACCTCTGGGGCATGGACAACGAAAGGCTCGACAATAACGACAACAGCAACCTTCCCCTCGTTATTATAGATGGCGTGAAACGTCCGTCTAACAACGTGCTGCCTTCGGAAATTGAACAGGTGACATTCCTCAAAGGGGCGCAGGCTGTTATTCTCTACGGTTCCAAAGCCGCTAAGGGGGCCATCCTTATCACCACCAAACGTGGCAAGGTGGATGGGCTTCAAATCGATGTCAACGCCAACACGGGGTTCCACGTGGCTAAGGAATTCCCTGAGTATCTTGGGTCGGCTGAGTACATGACGCTCTACAACGAAGCAAGGGCAAACGACGGGCTCCCCGTGAGATACACGCAAATGGATATCTATAACCATGCTGCAGGACTGAACCCATACCGTTATCCCAACGTCAACTACTATTCCGACGAGTATATTCGGAAGGTGTATAACCGCTCGGAGGCCACATTGGAGATACAGGGTGGTGGAGCACGTGCACACTTCTATACCAACATCAATTACTATAGAAGCGAAGACTTGCTGAATTTTGGCTTGGCGAAGGATAACTACACCGACCGTTTCAGCGTTCGTGGAAATGTGGACCTCGTCGTCAACAAGGTGATCAAGGGATATGCCAATGCAAGCGCAACGTTCTATAATGCAAATGTGAACAAAGGTGACTTCTGGGGGGAGGCTTCCACAATGCGTCCCAATTTCCCGGAAAATGCGGCTCCCTTGATTTCTATCGACATGATTGACCCCAATGCTTCCAAGGCACTGGCCATCTTGAGTAAGTCGCTCAACCTCCTCGACGGCAAGTATTTTCCGGGTGGTACCAAAGCCACTCAGACGAATGCCATCGCGGATTGCTATTTCGGCGGTAGGACAAAAGACGTCAGCCGTCAGTTCCAGTTCGATGCTGGCATTATCTACGATATGAACAAGTTTGTCAGGGGACTGTCCTTTAAGACTTTGTTCTCTATCGACTATGCTGCAAAATACAGCCTTTCCTACGACAACAAGTACGCTGTGTTCATTCCTACTTGGAGTAACTATGGCGCAAAGGATGCCATCGTAGGACTTACACAGCAGAACGATGAAATCGTGACAGGCCACATGGCAATGTCAAACACTTCTTATCGACAGACCATCAGTTGGAATGGCCATTTCGACTACGACCACACTTTTGCCGACAAGCACCATGTGACGGGTATGCTGCTCGCAAATATGTTTACGACTACTGCCAGTGGAACCTATCACCGCTATGCCAATGCCAACTTGGGACTTCAGGCAGGATACGACTTCATGGGGCGTTACTTTGCTGATGTATCTCTGGCTGGTGTGCATTCCGCACGCCTCCCGGAAGGCAATCGCGAGGCAATCTCACATTCATTCACCATCGGTTGGAACATCGCCAAGGAGAATTTGTTGAGGGGGAGTTTCGTTGACGACCTTTTGCTCAGTGCTTCATACAGCGACCTGAACGAGGATATAGATGTATATATGGTCAAAAATAATGAAACTAAATACTTCTATCTCTATGATGCATTGTGGTCAACTGCCGATTATAATTCTGCTGGTGGCTTCACATGGAATGAAGGAGTTGGCACAGACGTTACTTATTCTACGATGAGTAGCAACCCGTCACTCGACTTTATCCATAGAAAGGAGTTCTCTGTAAGTCTTCGTGGATCGTTCTTCAACAAGTTGATTACCACCGACCTCACATTCTTCAATACGGATATGTCGGGATTCATCATTCAGAGCCCCACAGTGTTCCCTTCATATTTGCAGGGAGGACTTGCTGGTGGCTCGTTCAAACCGGCTATCAACAACGACATCCAGAACCGCAAGGGACTTGACTTCAGCGTGACGGCGCAGAAACAAATTGGTAGCGTTCACGCTGCGCTCGGAGTGGTCGGGACTTATCTTAATACGAAATATAAAAAGTTCGATGAACTTGTGGAATATGACTACCTGCATGTGGAAGGACGGCCAATCGATGCCATTTGGGGCTACAAATGTATCGGTTTCTATACGAACGATGACTTTATTATCACACAAAATGCCGAAGGCAAGAATGAGTACAAACTGAAAGAAGGGGTGCCTAATTCAAGACTTGGAGGTTCCATTCGTCCGGGCGACTTGAAATACGAGGATGTGAACAGCGATGGCACTATCGACACCAAAGACCAGGTTGACTTGGGTAAGAATGGAGCATTCGGCGCTCCTCTTACACTTGGTGTGAACCTCACGCTCAAGTACAAGAATTTCACGCTCTTCTTGCTGGGTAACGGTCAGTTCGGCGCATACGGAATGAAGAATAACAAATACTATTATATGAGCGGCGAAGACAAATATTCGGTCAATGCTCGTGGACGTTGGACACCAGAGACCGCTGATATTGCCACTCACCCACGTTTGACTACATCGGCTTCTATCCACGATAATTCGGCTTCCACGTTCTGGAAGTATAGCACCGACCGTTTCAATATCCGCAAGGTGCAGTTGACATACGACTTCCCTGAAGATATGTTCACGGGAAAGTGGGTAAAGGCTCTCTCTGTTTATGTGAATGGAAACGACCTCCTCACCATCTCTAAGAATCGCAAGTTGATGGAGACAAGTGTTGGCTATGCTCCTCAGACTCGTTTTTACAATCTCGGTGTTAAGGTAACCCTCTAATAAAAATTTACAAGAAAATGAAGACAAGAAACATTATATTGTATTTCGTCGGTCTCCTCGTTTTATGCTCATGCAATGACATGTTTGAGCCTGCAGATGAAAACAATCGACAAGAGGATGCCATGTATGAGGAGTCGAAGTATGCTCATGGTCTCCTGATGTATGCATACGGACGCCTTCCGTACATCACGACCACACAGACGGATATTGCAACTGATGACGCTGTGACCAACCAGAAAAACAACAATCTTTTGTTCATGGCAACTGGCTCATGGGCTTCGGACAACAACCCAATGTCGCAGTGGGACAAATGCAGGGATGGTGTCCAGTATGTCAATCTTTTCCTTACAAAGGTGGATAAGGTGAAGTGGGCGCTGAGTGCGGCTTCCAAGCAACAGATGTTTATCGACCGTCTGAAAGGCGAGGCCTTCGGACTTCGAGCCATCTTTTATTATCATTTGTTGCAGGCCCATGGGGGCTATGCAGATGATGGCGTGCTCTACGGTGTGCCTTTGCTGACAACTCCGGAAAACGGTAGTTCTGATTTCAATCAACCGCGTGCTACTTTTGCAGATTGTGTGAAGCAATGTTTCGCTGATTGCGACAGTGCAATGGCACTTCTGCCTGCTGATTACAATGACATATTCAATGATGATGAAATACCTGCAAAATACAAGGCGTTAGGCGCTAACTATTCTGGCTTCAACCTCGTGTTCGGCACCAAGGCTAAGAACCTAATTTCTGCCAAAATTGCAGAGGCGGTTAAGGCTCAAGTCGCATTGCTTGCTGCAAGTCCTGCTTTCCGTGAGCAGAGCGGCGTCACGTCTGCCCAGGCTGCTACGCTTGCTGCCAATGTACTTAAACGAGTGGGTGGATTGGAGGGATTCGACTTGACAGGCAACGTCTGGTACAAGAATACTACAAAACTTGAACCAAATGCTTCGGAAATGCCTGAAATGCTGTGGCGCGAAGACCGTCATAAAAATGCTGTACAAGAAAGGGATAATTTCCCGCCTACATTGTATGGCAGCGGACGGGTGAACCCATCGCAAAATCTCGTCGATGCTTTCCCCATGAGAAATGGCAGGCCCATCAGTGACCCGAATTCTGGCTACGACCCTAAGGATCCTTATGCCAACCGTGACCTGCGTCTTGCCGACAACGTCGTCTATAATGGCTCTACGTTCAGAAAAACTGTTATCATAACAGGAAAATATCCGAATGAGAAAGGTGAGTCCTCTGACAATATCATTCAAATCGAAACATCTACTCGCACAGGCTATTACTTGAAGAAACTCCTGCGTGAAGATGTCAGTCCATTGGCGAGTTCATTGATTGAGCAACAACACATCTATCCACGTATCAGATATACGGAAATCTTCCTCGCTTATGCAGAGGCAGCAAACGATGCTTGGGGACCAAAGGGTGATCCTACTGGAGTCGGCTTCACAGCCTACGATGTCATAAAGAAGATACGTGAGCGTGCAGGGCTCGGTACCAATGAGATTGGGCAGCCGCTTCCAGAGGGGGATGCTTATCTCGAAGAGTGCGCCGCCGACCAGGCCAAGATGACCAACCTTATCCGTAACGAGCGTCGTATTGAACTATGCTTCGAGAACAAACGCTTCTGGGATCTTCGCCGCTGGTTGTTGCCGCTCAATGAAAAGGTCATGGGTATGGAGATTAGTCGAAATGATGAAACCAATGAACTCACTTACAAAATCATTGAAGTAGAGAATCGTGAATACAATAGTTCTTATCAATGCTATGGGCCAATTCCAAAGGGCGAAATACTCAAATGGAGCAATCTCAAGCAAAACAAGGGCTGGCAATAAATTGATTAATATATATAATTATGATGAAACTTAAGAAATATATATTTGGAGTAGCGTTGGGAACTCTCTCGCTTACTTTGGCTTCATGCTATAATTCTGACCGTGATTTCCCCGACTTTGAAGGGGGCACGACAGCATATTTCGCTTACCAGTTCCCCGTAAGAACGCTCGTGCTTGGCAATGATATCTACGACAATACCCTCGACAACGAGCACAAATGCCAAATTTGGGCGACGATGGGTGGCGCCTATGGAGGGCGCAACGCCTATGTGGATATTGCTGTCGATGAGTCGCTCTGTAGCAATCTTTGGTTTGTTGATGCTGGTGGAAACGCATCAACACCGGTGCTTCCAATGCCAACGTCATATTACAAACTCTCGTCGAATGTCATTCCTTACAATGGCGATCCTCGTGGCTATGTTGAAGTACAGTTCACGGATGCATTCTTCAATGATCCAAATGCCATTAAGGAAACCTATGTCATTCCTTTGGTGATGAAGAGCGTAAGGGGCATTGACAATATCCTTACTGGAACACCTCGTGAAGGTCTCTCTCCTTCTCGTACCAATACGGAGGATTGGGATGTTCTCGCCAAGGACTATGTTCTTTACTGCGTGAAGTATATGAATCCATGGCAGGGTAAATACATTCGCAGGGGCGTGGACAACGTGACTGAAAAAGGTGTTACCAAAACCATTGTCCGAAAGGATTTCTCACTTGTCAACTCTGATTTGACGCATTATAAAGATAACCCGGTCAACCAAAACGACGAGGTTTGCGGCATTACAACGAAGAACATGTCGCAGGCTAACTTCCAGGTCTCTTTCAAAACGTCTGGCGCTTCCATCTCGTGCAATCTCATCCTTACTTTTGATGGCAATAAATGTACGGTATCCACCGACGACGAGAATGTGACTGCCACAGGTTCGGGCGAATTCATCACCAAGGGCACTGAAAAACCGGAATACAAGGACTATCAGTGGGGAAGCAACAATGGTGAACTTGTTCAGCGCGACATTCTACGACTTGCCTATGATGTGAACTTCGCCAACAAGGACATCCAGGTCTCTACCAACGATACGCTCGTGGTTCAGACGCGTGAGTCAAACAAGAGAGTATTCTTCACACCAAAATACGTTACACCATAATAGG
>CAMKSZ010000088.1 GCA_946415525.1 uncultured Prevotellaceae bacterium
TCTGCCGCATCGACGACATCAGCCAACTCCCCCCAATACTAAGGATATAAGGGCTCTAAGGACTCTAAGGACCCTAAGGACCCTAAAGACCCTAAAGACCTTAAAGCCCCTACCAAAAAAAGGACTACGACGAACCACTCGCCATAGCCCCCATTCATTCAAAACTTAAAAAAAAGGTCACTTATTTCACTATTAACTTCTTCCCTTTTTAGTTTTCAATCCCGCTGGATTGTCTCTAAAGATATGTAATGCCTGTTGATATTATATTCATCAAAAATCACACGTCTCCAAGTATATCGCCTACTGCCACCTGACAGGCAAAGGCATTCCCTCGACTTCCTTCTACCGACCAGTAAAAATCAGACAAGGCAACTGCTCCATGACCTTAAAGTGAGAATTGGCAGACACCAACGCAGCGGAAAAGGACAAGATAGTGAGTAGTATCAGGTATGTTCCTAACATATATGCCATCAATATACAAATAATGAAAACGTGATAACCTAAACCAATGCTAATCTTTAAACTTTATACTTTAGGGCACAAAGTTACAAAATAATTCTCGAATATGCACGTCTTTTTGGAGAAAAGTTGTTAATTATAGTTAATTTGTACGCTGTTTTTAACTTTCTCCCTAATAAATTGAATTCAAATTGCTTGCAAGCGACAACCAATTTAGATTTTTTAATAGAAATACAATAAAATTACCAAAAGAAGCGTTTTAATAATGATGGGCAGGGCAAAATCCTTCGCCCACTTGCTTGAATCTAAAAAATGGCATGAAAATTCTATTTTGCGACAACACCCTATGGGGATTGGTCAATTTCCGTGGCTACATCATCAACCACTTCTTGGACGATGGCCACGAGGTGGTGCTTGTGGCTCCTGAAAAGGAGGACAAGCAGATGAGGGCCACTATCCCCGCCGCCGTGAAATACATCCCCATCGACATGGGACGGACTGCCAACAATCCCTTGACCGACATCAAGTATTTCAAACGCCTTCATGCCATCTACAAAAGCGAGCGCCCCGACTTCGTCTTCCACTACACCATCAAGCCCAACATCTACGGCTCTGTCTCCGCCAAGATGCAAGGCATCCGCAGTTGCGCCATGATGGCGGGCCTCGGCTACACCTTCACCAGCAAGTCGCTCACGGCAGCCATCGCACGGGTGATGTACCGCATCGGTCTGCGCTTCACCAACCACCTCATCGTGCTCAACCAAAGCAACTACGACACCATCGTGCGCAAGCAGTTCTGCCCGAAGAAGAAAATCATCTTGCTGCCAGGCGGCGAGGGCGTCAGCCTCTCCGACTTCAACTATACCGACAACACCTCCGACAGCAACACCTTCCTCTTCATCGGACGCATCCTGGAGGAAAAGGGCTACCATGAGTTCGTGGAGGCGGCACGCATCGTCAAGGCGAAGCACCCAGAAGCAAGTTTCCAACTCATCGGTGCACTCGACCCCTCCTACCCCAACAGCATCGACCCCGCAACGGTGGAAGCCGACGAGGCGGCAGGGCTCATCAAATACTTAGGTTTCACCAACGACATGAAGAGCATTTATGAGCGCCGGGGATTGGTGGTCGTGCTGCCCTCCTACTACAGCGAAGGAATGAACCGCTCGCTGATGGAGGCCTGTGCCACCGGCAAGCCCATCATCACGACCAGCATCCCTGGTTGTCGTGAACTGGTGGAAGAGGGTGTCAACGGTTACATCGTCCCGCCGAAGGACGGCAAGGCACTGGCCGCCGCCATAGAGCGGTACATCCTGCTCGACAAACAGCAGAAGGCGGCGTTCTCGCTCGCCAGTCGCCACCGGGCAGAACAGTATTTCGATGTCAGAAAGGTGACGACTATTTACGACCAACTCATCAACGAGACAAGCCCTGAAAGATAAACTCTTCCAGGGCTTGCCATTTAGGTCGTTGTGGACTCTTAGAATCTCAGCACCATGAATCCCTTGGCAGGGACATCGACGGTGAGTTGGTTGCCGGAACCTTGCAACTGCTTCTCCACAGGTTTGATGGGTTCGGGACGGCCCACGAGGTTCTCCATCTTCGGGTCGCCAGAGAGCACGATGGCTTTCACATTGCCCACCGACTTCATCCCCTTCATCGTGATGACCACCTGCTGAGCCTTGTCGGCACTGTTGGCCACCTTCACGATGCATTGCTTGACATCCTTGTCATAGACGGCGCTGGCATACAGTCCGTCCTTGCCTTCCACGGGCTTGCCGTCCTCTGTCAGGCGCAGCACGTTGGTGCCCTTGTTGGTGCCATAGAGCATCTGCACATACCAGTTGGCAGAACGGGTGGAGGTGAGGTTGTCAAACCAGATGAGGTCGGGTTTCCACTGCCATCCCTCGACATGGGCGAAGAGAGGGGCGTAGGTGGCCTGATAGACCACGTCGGCATTGCGCTCCAAGCCTGTCATGAAGGCAGCCTCCGAGAGAGCGGCCTCCCAGTTGTTGAGGTCGCCGCGGCCATGGGCGGCATACTCGCCAGCGAACACTTTCGGTCCCTTGCGGTCGTAGTTGTCGTAGCGGCCAGCATTATCCAAGAACCACTGCGGCGGCTTGTAGTAGTGCTCGTCCACGAGGTCCACCTTCAGGCGCTTCATCTCCTGCCAACCATAGTCGAAATCCTTTCCGTCGGCAGACGGACCACTGGTGCCGCAGATTTTGATTTGGGGATATTTGGCACGGATGGCCTTGATGAATTTCTCAAGACGGACGGGATAGAGGGCGCCCCATTGCTCGTTGCCCACGCCAATCTGCTTGAGGTTGAATGGTGCGGGATGCCCCATGTCGGCACGTAGTTTTCCCCATTTGGTGTCGGTGCCGCCATTGGCAAACTCGATGAGGTCGAGGGCGTCGTCGATATACGGTTGCAGGTTCTCGACGGGCACATGGGCATCGTCGGTGCGGTTCTGGAACTGGCAGGCGAGGCCGCAACTCACCACGGGAAGCGGTTCGGCACCGATTTTCTCGGAGAGGAGGAAGAACTCATAGAATCCCAAGCCGTAGGACTGGAAATAGTTGGGGTACATGCGGTGGGCGAAGGTGTAGTTCCAACGGTTCTCGTTGAGCGGTCTGTTTTCCACCTGTCCGACGGAGTTTTTCCATTGGTAGCGGGTCTCCAGGTCGGTGCCCTCGACGATGCATCCGCCCGGGAAGCGGAAGATGCCCGGTTTCAAGTCCTCAAGGTCCTTGACGAGGTCGGCACGCAGTCCGTTCCAGTTGTCGGAGGGGAAGAGCGACACGTGGTCGAGGTCCACCCCCTCGGGCGTCTCCAAGAAGATGCGCATCAGTCCCTTGGGTTCGGTCACATTGGGTGTGAGTGAACAGGTATATTTCTTCCATTCGGAGGTGCCGATGGTGATGCGCTGCCGCGTGACGATGTTGTTGTTGGCGTTCACCAATTCCACGCGGATTCGAGCCGGACGTGTTCCTGCGTCGTGCAGGCGTGCATAGACGGAGAAGTCGTAGCGAAGGCCTTTCTTAAAGCCCATGCCAAAGAAACCTCTGTTCTCCAATCCGGTGCGTTTCTCGATGTGGCCTGAGTCGCCGAGAATGACATAGTTGGGGTTGCGTTCGAATGCAGGGCGCACGTTGCTCATCTGCACGTTGCCGAAAACGTTCCATCCCATCAGTCGGTCGGGGAATTCAAACGACCTGTTCTCCACCATTTCGGCATAGAGTCCGCCGTCGGCACCGAAGTTGATGTCCTCGAAAAAGATGCCGTACATTGTGGGCTGTATCACAGCCCCAGGCTTGTTGGCTTGCACGGTGAGTTGACGTTGCGCACTGACAGGTGCGATGGATGCCACCGCCAGTGCCAATGTTGCTAAAAGATGTAATTTTTTCATGTTAAAGGGGTTAGTTGCTATTATAAAGTTTGCTTGGTCATTTCAGGGGCGACAGCGTGAAGGAGAACAACTTGTCGCCATAGGCCACCCGGTAGGGCTTCAGAGCCTCTGCGTTGCCGCTCCAGGAATCGACACCGCCCACGCCCGTGTGCTCGCCGTCGAGGAAGAGGTTGGTATATTTTGAGCGAGGCACTTGTGGCGAGTGGCGCTGTTCCTTATCGTCGCCGTCGTCGAGGTCTTCGATGTCATAGTGCAGTGCGCTGGCATAGAACGGTTTCTCTGCCTGCACCATCAGTCCGCACCCTGCCATGTCGGTTTGCTTCCACCATCTCATGTCGCTCTTGGTACCCGTCTCCTGCGGACGGACATAGGGGAAGAACTGCTCGTCGGCGGTCTGGCGATAGATGCCGATGCGCTGCGAGAACTTGCGGTCGGCATAGTTTTCCACGGGTCCGCGGCCATAGTATTCGCTACATTCCATGGTGGTGGGGAGTTGCATCACCATGCCGAAGCGCATCATGTTGCTCACCTCGGCGCCCGGGGTGGTGGTCAGTTGCTCGGTCACCTTGATGGTGCCCGAGGGGTTGATGAGATAGGTGATGGTCAAGATCGACTTCACGGTAGGCAGGTCAAAGACGGCCTTCACCTCCACGTCCTTGCTGACGGCTTTGCCCCGCGGGGTCTTCACCTTGCTGGCGGTGATGCCTCTCAACTTCATTTCGGGGTTGTTCCATGCCTTGTACTTCCTGTTGATGCGTGCTCCCATGTCGTTGTCGGTGACAGCGCGCCAGAAATTGGGTTTCAGCGTCCCGCCGTCGCCCAACAGGTTGACGCCCTTCACCTGATAGCAAGTCATACAACCGGTGGCCTTGTCGAAACACACTTTCAGCATGTCGCCAGTGATGGCGATGTCGCTGGATTTCTTGCTGTCCGCCACCTTGAGTTTCTGCTGCAACGAGATGTTCTCGGTGGTGGAGATGATGTAGTCTCTCACCCTCAGTTGCTCGTAGGCGATGGTTTGGCCAGCCGCCATGAGCGGTTCGGCGCTCTTGAGTTGGAAGTCGATATTGAGCATGGGTTCGCCCTCGTAGGCAGCCGTGAGATCGGCGGGAATCAGCAAATCGACGAATTGTTGCGGTGCGATGTCGAGTTGGTCGATTTGTCCATTCTTCGTGGCCTTTCCGTCAACCATGAGTGTCCAGACGAGGCGGACGTTCTTCAGGTCGCGGAAGAAGAACTCGTTCTTCACCCTCACCTTCGTCTGACCGTCTTGTGCGCCGATGAGTGTCGCCCAGATGTTCTGGTAGTAGTAGCCCACCTCATACATGTGTGGGTTGGGCACACGGTCGGGACTGATCAAGCCGTTGCAGTTGAAGTTGTTGTCGCTGGCGTCGTAGGTGTTGTAGTCGCCGCCATACTTGTAGATGTCCCTGCCCTCGGCATCCTTGCCATGCAGTGCCTGATCGACAAAGTCCCAGATGAAACCGCCCTGGAACTTGGCGTAACGCCTGACAAGGTCCCAGTATTCCTTGAAACCGCCGCACGAGTTGCCCATGGCATGGCTGTACTCGCATTGTATGAGCGGCTTTTGGTCTTCGGGCCGCTCACTCTTGGCATAGCGCTCACACCACTCCTGACTGGCGTACATGGGGCATCGGATGTCGGTGTTGGGACCGCCACCGGCCTGCTCCCAGTGCACGGGACGGCTCAGGTCCTGACTCTTGATCCATTGGTAGGCGGCGGTGAAGTTGGGGCCATCGACAGTCTCGTTGCCCATCGACCAGATGATGACGCTGGGATGGTTGAAGTTGACGCCGACGTTGTGCTGGTTGCGCTGCAGGATTTGCAAGGCAAACTGCGGTTTCTTGGCCTCGGAATCGGGACGGTAGCCGAAGCCGTGCGACTCTTGGTTGGCCTCGGCGCAGAGGTAGATGCCGTATTCGTCGCAGAGGTCATACCAAATGGGGTCGTCGGGATAGTGGCAGGTGCGCACGGCGTTGATGTTGAAGCGTTTCATGATTTTGATGTCCTCGATCATGCGCTCACGCGACACCACATATCCGCCGTCGGGGTCGAGTTCATGGCGGTCGGCTCCCTTGATATAGACGGCCTCGCCGTTGACGAGCAACTGCGAGTTGCGTATCTCCACCTTTCGGAAGCCCACTTTCTGCGGGATGGCCTCATAGGCGGTGAACCGTGCGTTGGGAGTGGTGGGGCAAACCACCAAAGTATATAAATAAGGTGTCTCCGCCGTCCACTTGTTGGGGGCCTTCACGTCGAGTGTCACCTCGGCGGTGTTTCCCTTCAAATTCTCAAGTGCCTTCACTGCCACGCTCTTGCCGTCAGCGTCGAAGAGTTCGAAGGTGAGGTTGCATTTTCCGCTGAAGTTCACCTTCACATTGAGCCGCCCGTCCTTGTAGTTGTTGACGAGGTCGGGGGTGATGCGCACGTCGTCGATGTGGATGGCTTTGTCGCGCGCATAGAGGTAGCAGTCGCGTGCCACGCCCGAGAGGCGCCAGAAGTCCTGGTCCTCGCAGTAGGAACCGTCGCACCAGCGGAAAGTCTGGAAGGCGATAAGGTTGTCGCCTTTCTTCAGATAGGGCGTGAGGTCGAACTCTGCCGCCATCTTGCTGTCCTCGGTATAGCCCACGAACTGTCCGTTCACCCACAGGTACATGTTGGACGTGACGGACCCGAAATGGGCGACGACCTGTTTGCCGTTCCAACTGTCGGGGATGTTGACCACGCGGCGGTAACTGCCCACATGGTTGTCCTTTTCGGGCACGTTGGGCGGGTTGTTTTGGAAATGCCCTCTCCACCCGAAGCCGATGTTCACGTAGATGGGGTCGCCGTAGCCGTTGAGTTCCCACAATCCGGGGACGTTCATCCGCCCCCACTGCGAGTCGTCGTAGCCCTCGGCGAAGAAGTCGGTGGGGCGCTGGTCGGCATTCTCCACCCACTTGAATTTCCATTGTCCCTCCAGGGAGAGGTAGTTGCCCGAGGCTTTCATGTTGCCTTCCTGAGCCGCCGGGATGTTCTCGTAGGCGAAGAACGAGGTGTGGGTGGGGAAGCGGTTGATTTCGTTGACCTGCATGTCATGCCATTCGGTGAACGTGGGCTGGTTGTCGGCCCATGCCGTCGCTGCCATCAAGGGCACGACGGCCATTGCTGTCGTCAATAAACTCCTTTTCATATCGTTGGTTTTTACTTGTCCAAATACCTTACATACTCACAGGCTGCCAACAGGAAGGCACCGACGCCGAAATTGGCCTGGCTGTTGGCATCGACCACCTGTCCCGGGATGGCCTTCTCGCCGATGGGCTGCACATAGCCCACTTTGCCGTCGGCCTGCAAGGCGGTCTTTGTGAGGTATTTCCATGCCTTCTTGATGACAGGCGAGAATTCCTTCTTCGGCAGGTAGCCGTTGTTGACCCCCCACAGGATGCCGTAGGTGAAGAAGGCGGTGCCGCTGGTCTCAGGGCCGGGTGCCTGCTGTGGATCCATCATCGAGCGCGTCCAATAGCCCTCCTTTTGCTGCAGGGAGGCCACGGAACGCGCCATCCTGACATATTTGTCGAGGAAGAACTGCCGGTGGGCATAGTCTTTCGGCATGTCCTTGAGCACCTTGGCCAGTCCGGCGAGCACCCATCCGTCGCCCCTTGCCCAGAAGTCTTTCTTTCCGTTGCCCGTCTGGTGCTTGGGATAGACGTATTTCCCGTCGCGGAAATAGAGTCCTGTCTCGGCATCGAGCATGATGCTGTCGGAATAGAGGATGTTCTCGTAGAGTTTGTCGAGATAGCGGGTGTCGCCAGTGAGTTTGTACATCTTTGTCATCACCGGCATCACCATGTAGAGGGCGTCGGCCCACCACCAATAGTCGTTGGCACGCGAGTTGGCCTCATAGCCCATCACCTCCTTCGCCCGGGCCACCATTTTCGACGGACTGACACCGATGGACGGTTTCTCGCCCATCTGCGGCACATAGGCGCCCATGGCCACCCAATAGAGGTCGATGTAGGTCTGGAAACATATCTGCCAGTCGCCGAAGAGCACGTATTGCTGTCCCTCGCCGTAGTTCTTGTAGCGCCAAAGCGAGGGGTCTTTCTCGGTGGCTCCCATCCAGTTGTTGTGCTCTGCCCATTTCAGGGAGTAGTCGAGGTATCGTGGCTCGCCGGTGAGGAAATAGGCCTCCATGTTGCCGGTATGGTAGGCGGCATTGTCCCAGAAAGAGCGCACCTCGGGGGAGTTGTTGGTTTGCCAATAAGTGTTCACCCGGTCGATGGTTTGCAGCACCTTACGCGCTTTTGCCCCGTGGGTGGCTGCACACACGACCGATGTCGTCAGTGCGATGAGTGCCATCGCGAATAGTTTTTTCATGTTCGTTGTTTCTGGTTTGACATTTATCTTGCCCATATCACCACTTGTCGGGCGTCTTGGGACCATCCGCCCAGCGGTGGTCCTTGGGGAAGGGCTGTCCGCCCCACGCCTTCACTTGTGTCCATGGCTGTGCCTCGTCTTTCCAGAAGGGGTGGTCGGCGGGCAAGCCGAGCGGCATGAAGACAAGCGAGGTCATGTAGAGGCTGCCGTTGTTGGTGTACCAGTCGGCGGTCTCGGGTTGCGACCCACAGAAGCCGATGGTGAGGTAGCCGCCCTCGTTGAAATTGTTCTGGATGTCGAACATGCGGTGGATGACCTTGGTGAGGGCCGCACGCACCTGTCCGTTGCTCAGTTCGCTGGGCAGCGTCTGGTACCATGCCATCAGGGCTAACGGCTGCATGGCGGCCAAACGGTAGGGGGTGCTCCTGCCGATGACGGGGAAGGTGCCTTCGGGAGAGATGAAGCGCTCAAGGATGACCGCGAATTTCTGCGCACGCTTCAGGGCGCGGTCGTAGTATTTCTTGTAGTCGATGCGGGTGTTGGCCTTGGCATCGACCATGGCCTGGAGGGTTTCGAGATACATGGCATGGAAGACGTAACTGCTGTAGTAGTCGAAGGCGAAGACAGGGCCGTCGGCATACCAGCCATCGCCGACATACCATTCCTCGGTCTTGCGGCAGGCGGTGTTGACGCGGAACTCGTCATAAGGTGCCTTGCACTTGGCCAAGAAACTCTCTATCACCGAGGAGAAGAGAAACCAGTTGGTATAGGGCGGATCGACGCGGCGCAGACCGGTGAACTCCTTCACATAACGCTGTTTGGTGACCTCGTCGAGGGGCACCCAGAGGGCGTCGTAGCCTCGGAGGAAACTCTCGGCGATGTAGGCGGCATCGACCAAAGCCTGTCCTGCGCCTTGCCACAACAGGTAGTCGGGCGAAGCGGGATCGACGGCGTTCTTGTAACTGGCGAGTGCCCACTCGCGCAACTGCCGGCGCTGGCGCCCCTCGTCGGTGTCGTCGTCGGGCAGCGAGAGCCAGGGAGCGATGCCGGCCATCAGGCGCCCGAAGGTCTCCATGAAGACTACCTTGCGGTTGCGGTTGTCGAAACTGGGGCTATACTCGGTCTGCATGTTTTTCTGCAACTCGCCCTTGGCCATGTTCTCCAACACGGGGGAGGCGATGCGGCAGACGGTAGATACCCAATACTCACGGTCGGTGGGGGTGGATTTGCGGGGTTTTTTGGCTTGTAACATCGTCGCCTGCATCAGCACGACGGCGACTATCAACAATTTTGAGACAATGTCTTTAGTCATTTTTTAAGCAGATTTGTTTGCACGGTATTATAATTCTTGCAAATTTACGGCAAAAAAGTGAGTTTTGCAAAAAAAACACCCAAATAAATCTATGCACCAAGAAAAGAAAACACACGGACGGATGGGGGAAAAGCAACCATCCCTGCCACTTTTTCATCATAATTCTTGGTGGGTTTACGCGAAAGGAATAACTTTGCACGGACAAAAAAGGCATCCATGTCGAAAACCACCATCACACTGTTCACCCTCTTGCTGGTTGTCTGCTCGGCTTGTCACCGGACAGCAGACAAGCCGCAGCAACCCGAGGAGTTCACCACCGAGGTGCTGCTCCGCTTCACGCCTTTGAAAGAGCAGGGCAACGGCCCGCTCTGCTGGCTCTATGCCATGCTGGCCACCATCGAGACGGAACATATCATGAGGGGCGACTCCGTCGATCTCTCCGCCGTCTTCCTCGCCCGTCACCTACTCGCCGACGAGGCACGGCTGCGCTATGCCTCGGGCGAGCGGCACGGCATCACGCTCAGGGGCATGGCCACCAAGACACTCCACTTGCTTCAACTGCATGGCGCCATGCCTTACACCTCCTACAGGCCATATGAAGGCCTCGACTACAAGGCTCTGCGGCAACAGATGCAGCGCACCGCCGACAACTACCGCGCCCACCGAAAGGGCATCGCACAACTGGATGCCGCCACTGACGAGATGCTCGACGGTGCCATGGGACCGGTTCCTTCGTGGGTGTTCATGCTCGGATGCCAATACACGCCGTTGGAGTTCGCCCACAGCCTCTGCTCGCCCAAGGAATACACTGCCCTGACCAGTTTCACCCACCATCCTTTCGGCAGCAACATGGTGCTGGAGGTGCCGGACAACCATTACCGCGATGCCTTCCTCAACGTGCCTCTCGACTCGATGATGCGCTACGTGGACCACGCACTCCGCACAGGGCACCCCGTCTGCTGGGAGGGCGACATCACCGAACCGGGCTATAGTCACAAGCAGGGGGTGGCACGACTGTCTGGCAAGGCTGCCGTCACGCAGGAGAGCCGGCAGCAGGCTTTCGACAGGCAACAGACCACCGACGACCACTGTCTGGCCATCATCGGCATCGCCCGCGACAAAAAAGGCAAAAAACTCTTCATCTGCAAGGACTCGTGGGGCAACAACCTGCAAGGTGGCTTCATGTACCTTGACGAGAACTACGTGAGGGCAAAGACCGTCGCCGTGGTCATCCCCACCGCCGCCCTGCCCCCCGCCGACTGGTTGAAAAAACGACTCAAAACCCAATGGTGGGAAGAAGACATACAAGAACCCTAACACATCATGACATACAAAACTCCCATCCGCCTTGTCGTCCTCGACTTCGACGGCACCATCGGCGACACACAGACGCTGATTATCAACACCATGCAGAAAACCATCGCCGAATTGCACCTGCCTTCGCGCACCCGTGAGCAGTGTGCCGCGATGATTGGCCTCCCGCTCAAGCAGACGTTCACCGACCTCATCGACATGACCGACGAGATGGGCGACCGCTGCGCCAACACCTACCGCCGCATCTTCGACGAGAACAACGAGCCGGGGATGGTGCCGGTGTTCCCCCATGTCATCGACACCCTCCGGCGATTGCACGACAGCGGACGGGTGCTCACCATCGCCAGCAGTAGGGCGACGGTGACGCTGCAGGGGTTCGTCGAGAGCATGCATCTCGACGAACTGGTCTCGCTCGTGATGAGTTGCGACGACATCGTACATGCCAAGCCGCATCCCGAGATGGTGCTCAAAACGCTGGAGCGCACCGGTTTTCGCCCTGAGGAGACGGTCGTCGTGGGCGACACCAAGTACGACATCTTGATGGGGCGCGGTGCCGGTTGCCACACCGTGGGCGTCAGTTACGGCAACGGCAGTCGGGAAGAATTAATGGCGGCCGGGGCGGACCATATCATCGACGACTTCAGACAGTTGCTCGATTTGGTGTGAAAA
>CAMKSZ010000089.1 GCA_946415525.1 uncultured Prevotellaceae bacterium
TGCTCTGCGATTTGGTTGCTTTGCTCTGCGATTTGGTTGCTTTGCTCTGCGATTTTGTTGGATTGTTCCTTTATGTGTGCTTTCTGTTCTGCTATTTTTTTGCTCTTGATCATGATGTCGGTGTCTCGGCTTTCAATGACGGAGAAATATTCGTCTTCCACATTCATGTTCATGCGCATATTGGCATCAGAGGCAGCCATGAGCAGGCGATGGAGGATATGCTGCATGTCGGCATCGCCATCATAAGCACGGTCGTCGATGAGCAGTTCTTGTTGGCTGCCTTCACGTTGTCTTGATTGGTCGAAGATGCTCAGCACTTTATAGAGTTTGTTGTTGATAAGGCCATGTAGCAGTGGAATCTGCACAATGATACTGTCGTGGGTGAGGCTATCGACAAAGGGATTGGGCATGCCCTTTTCCACGACACATCCGTTGTAGTCGTAGGGCTGGTGCTTCACATATAGCACAGGTTCTTCTATGTCGCCTACTTTATGCCCTAATATATAGACAGCCACCATAGGCAAGGCATGGCATTCTTTGCCAGTCCCTTCCATGTTGTTGGGATTTTGGTATTGCACGCCAAGATACTGCCTGAAACGAAGTGTTTCTGTCTCAAGCCATGTTTTTTGGAGTTCGATGAGGATGAGACGTTCTGTCCCGTCTTCTTCGCGAATAGTGGCTCCAAAGTCGATTCTGAATACAGACAGGGAATCGCGTTGTGAGTTGGTGTATTCGTGAGGGCGAACTTCCACTTTCACGATGTTTTTTTTCAACAGCGCAGAGAGAATGGTGCGGGCGATTCGCTCGTCCTCCATAAGGTATTTGAATACACTGTCGTAAATTGGATTGGCTACTATCATGGTTTCTTCTCCTTATTTTTTGCAAACATAATCTATTTTAACGAATAATCCAAATATTGCTTGTGTTTTATTTATTTGCAGACAACAATATTCTTGCCTTTGCATGACGTAGATGTCACGCTGCTATGTTCCTGCAACATGATTAGTTGCGGAAAGAGAAGTGTTTATTCTACTATTTTCTTGGCATTGTCGATATAATATTCTATGCGGTTGTCGGTGAGATTATATTTTTGTCCATCATAAAAGAGTTCTTTCACATTCATTACGATAGACAGTTCGCCCCAAGATTTGTTCCATTGCGCTATCGACTCAATCAGGGCGGACACTTGTTTCCGCTCACCATCTACGTTCACCGACATCACCACATCGACAGGATCCATTGTCAGCATCGACGAGTTGGCAAGCACACTGATATTGACGACGGGTGCCTTGAGAGTTGTTGTCTCTCCAGCCGATTTCAATGCTTGGTCTAATTGGCGCTCGTTGGTAAAAATCCGTTTTAAAATGGGCTGCAAGGGCAAGCGTTTAACTGTGAACTCATCGTTGGCGACAACAATGGTGACAGGATGTGAATCGTTACCCACCCTGACATACCCCTCGTACGTCCCTTTTATTTCATTATAGATTTTTGTTGCCGTATTTTCATTGATTTCCCCAGGATTGTCGTCAGAACAAGCGGAAAGGGCGAAGAATGTCATCAACACAAATGCATACCTAAAATAAGTCATCATGGTTTTATTGATTTTATAATGCAAAAATACACAAAAAACACGAAAGAGCAAGGCGGATGTCCTATATATTTTATAAGATAAGGACGGCAACTTCCTTTCTCGGTGACAAATAGCGACTATAAATAAATCCCCGCACTCAAGCATGGAGTGCGGGGACTATTGCTACAATCGAATACTAATCTTAGAGGAGATTAGCGAACGATGAACTTCTTGCCTTGCTTCACATACACACCTCTTGTCAAGGTCTTCGGATTCACCTGAACACCATTGAGGTTGTAGATAGGAGCATTCTGGTCGGAAACGACCAAGCCAGTGTTGACCTCTTGGATGCCGTCACCAGTAGCCTTGAATACGTCAACGCGAGCGATGGCGGTGTCGATACGATAGAGGCTGAAGGTCTCGGTACCGCGGAGCACCTGTACGTTGGTGCCATCACCGATATTGCCGGCCTTGTACATGGCACGGGCGTCGGCGGCAGGAGTGCCCACAGGATAAATCGGGTGAGCGGAAGATGATCCGTAGTCGCTGACAATATATAAGATGTAGTAGTCGTTGTCGGTCAAGCCCTCGATACCAACGATACCGTTGGGATAGTTGATGGACGAACCATCACCCTTGCAACCGATATTGATCAGGCCAATGCCGTAGTTCATCTTCAGACCAGCGACATCGCTACCGTCGGCCACCTCGGGATCGGCTTCGCCAGTGTACCATGTGTAGAACGGAGCAAACATTCTGGAAGCCTCCTGATTCAGGTTGGCTGCAGGGAAGGTGAAGCGGCGGATAGCCTCGGCACCCTCGGTTTCCGCAGGACCATAGACAACGTAAGTGTCGTACTTGGCTGTTCCGTCAGCATTGACCTCGCCATTCTCAATACCGAACCACAGGCGCTTACGGGCGGTCCAGTTGTTCTCACCTTTCATTTCCGAAGACTGCAGAGGATCAATCTCGGTGAAGCCCTTGCCAGTCAGAGTGGCCTCGTCCATGTGCTGGAAGTCGATGGAGGTATCGACAGCAAACTCGGTGTTGTTCTCGAACGTCATGGTTGTCTCGCCGAAGCCATAGGCATGTGTGGTCACCGTCAAGGTACCCTTTTCCTTTGCCTCGTAGATGGCACCGCTGGCCACCTCGCCGTCGGACTTGTCGCCATTGCTATACTCCCATGTCAACGTGATGGCAGGCTGGGTGGGAACAGAGGTGTTGTCGGCTTTAATCAACAGGGTCTTCACATATCCTGCATTCACCTTGGTGATATCGACAGTGGCAGCGGGAAGTTGAATTACTTCGGCCACGACGTCAATAACCACGCGCTCGGAAGTGGCAGTGCCGTTTTCGGTCCAAACCTCGAGAGTGCCAGAGGTCTCGGTCTCATAGTCGTAAGGACTGACAACGGAGGTGTCCTCAGAGCCGTCGGTCTTCTTGATGTGCAGAATCTCGCCGTCCTCGAAGAAAATCTTATACGAACGCTTGTTCATGTCGATACCGGTCAGTGCAACAGTAGGAGCGTTGGCAAAATCGCCATCGACAGGAGCCTGAACCTTCACGTCGTCAATCTGGGCTGCAGAATTGTAGCGGCCGAGCAGCACGTTGATACCCTTTGCATAGACGCTGGCATACTCGGGAATGTTATAGGTACCAGTGGTAAGCACATCCTGGTCTTTGAGCGAGAAAATCTCGTAATCAGCGGTACGGGCCTCAGTGTCCACATTGATGGTGATGGTGTACCAACCTTCTTCCTCAAGAGTAATGACCTTGTTCTGGTCGCCATTGATGTAGAAATCATAGATGAAGTTGCTGTTGTCGGCATTGTCTGTCCAATATTGGTTGGTTTCGGAATAGGCACCCTTCAACTGTGTAAGGGCAAACAGGCGCAGAGAGTCGTTAGCGGCATACTGTCCGTTGTTGATGCTTTTGGTAATCTTCCAACCCTCGACATCCGAAGTGGCGACACTCGGTGTGAGCACGGCAATCTCAGAAGAATACTGGACGTTGGCAGCATTTCCTGTGCTCTGAGGATTCTTCTTCAGACACCAGGTGAAAGTCACGGAATAATTCTTCAAATCCTGACCATCGTAAATGGTGGCGTCGCCCAGTCCATAGTTGAAGTCCATCACGGCATTACGGTTGTTGTTGTTGCCAAGAGTGAATTGGAACATCGAACCTTCTTCGTCGGAGAGGATGGACATGTTGCCAGCCAGGTTAGGAGAAGACCAACCCGCATCGGAAGGATTGGCAACAGTCTCGAAATCCTGCTTGAACAGGTTCTTTACACCAGCAGTCGCTACCACAGAGAAAGCGAACATCGCTGCGAAAAGGAGATAGAATTTTCTCATAATCGATTTGTTTAAAAAATTAATAAATAAGGTATTGTTTAATAGGTTTATTTTCGGTAGCAAAGTTACAAAATTAATTGTAATTCGCACACATTAAAAATATTTTAACATATTTATTGTGCTGCAGGGCACCTGTGACAATGCCCTACAGCACAATTCGCGATTACCATCCGGGATTTTGCACCAATATATTTCCCGACTTGAGAATCTCACTTTGAGGAATGGGGAACAGATTCATCTTCGAATCGTCCCATTGGCGGTTTTGCACCACCGTCTTCGTCTCGTTGAAAGTACCGTCGGCGTTCTTCGTAATCTTCATGCCATAGATGGTCTTGAAATACTTGTCGCCTTGCTTCCAACGGCGGACATCGAAGAAGCGGTGTCCCTCGAAGGCCAACTCCACAAAGCGCTCGTTCTCGTACTTGGCCTTGAAATCGCTGGCGCTCAACCCTTCCTCAATACCTGCCAAACCAGCGCGCCTGCGCACCATGTCGATGGCGTATTTCGGCGTCATGCTGAAGCCCGAGGCAGCCTGGTAGCCGCTCCCCGTAAGGTTCAGCATGGCCTCTGCATAGTTGAGGTAGAACTCTGCCAGACGGAAGGTGACCCAAACATGCTTGCAGGTATTGGCACCATTTCCGGCAATCTGCACCGACTCGGTGACGTATTTCTTCAGATAATAGCCGGTCGGAGTGGCATAGGCCTGAGGAAGTCCGTTCAAACCTCCCTCGAAAGTCTCAAGCGGGGTCGTATTGGCATTGGGCCAAGAGTCGCCATTGCAGGCAATGGTTTGCTCGAAACGCTTGTCGCCGGTCTCATAGGCATCCACCAAATTCTGAGAGGGGCAGTTGCCGCCACCGCCACCGGCACCGGCTCCCGACATGCCTACAGGGAAGTTGTAGGTCTCGAAGTTGCGGTTCTCGGTCGGCATGCGGCGTCCGAAGATGATCTCACCCTGGGCACCGGCATCACTCCAACTGGTATTGCCGATGAACAAGCCTTTGTAGTCAGTGGAGAGTTTCATCTTGCGGGCGGTGCATGAGTCGATGACGGCCTTGTTCAGTTCTGCTGCCTTCTGCCAACGGGTCATGTCGTTGTTGGCGTTGAAGAGCGGACTGGCATGATAGAGGGCTGCACGGGCACGCAGTGCCAGGACGGCCAAGTTGTTGGCACGGCCGTTGTTGGCAGGAGTCATGGCAAGGTCGCCCAGGTCGCCGTAATCCTTCGTGATGCTGTCTTTGATGGCGGCACACTCCGAGTCGATGAAGGCGAAAATCTCGTCGGCCGACACGCGTGGCTGAACATTGGCCTCGTCGGCGGTCAAGTTCTTTGTGATGAGGGGCACGCCGCCATACTGACGCACCAGCAGGAAATAGAAGTAGGCGCGCAGGAAGCGGGCTTCCCATTGATAGTTGTTGTATTGATACATCTCGGCCTTGAAGTTCTTGTCGAGAGAATAATCCGCGAACTTCAGACCTGTGAACTCATCGAGGAACAGGTTGCAATAGGCAATGCCATGATAGCAAGTCGTCCAAATCGAACTATTGGCATTGGTTGGGCTCCATGCACCATTGAAGAAACTCTCAATGGCGTTTCCAGAGTGCGAATAGACCGACTCGTCGGTGGCCGACGAGAGCATCGCTCCACTGTAGTTGCCGAAATCGGAGTCGAGGTCGGCATAGATGGTAGAGAGGAAGCCACCCGCACGCTCAAACTTTTTCTGCATATAAGACGCGTCGTAAATGCTGAACTCCTTATAGTCCATCTTGTCGCTACAGGAAGCAAGTGCCACGACAGCAAGCGCACTAATAAATATATTCTTCAGTTTCATAATCTTCTTTCGGTTTTTAGGTTAGAAAGACAATGCTACGCCTGCCACAATGCTCTTGTTCAAGGGAGCCCCTACGCCATAACTTTCGGCATCTGCCTCTTTGATATGGTCGGCGCAGAACAGATCGACACCCCGCAAGTAAACCTTGGCCGTTTTGATAAAGCCGGTTTTGGTCATCAACTCTTTCGGGAGGTTGTAGTACAGTTCCACATTGCGGAGTTTAAAGAACGAGCGGTCGCGCTGCCAGAACGTACTCGTTTGGTAGTTGTTGGCGTTGCTCGTGGTGCTCAGACGTGGGAATTCGGCATTCGGGTTGCTGGTGGTCCAGCGACCGTCATAGGCTTGCTGCGAGAGGCTCGTAGTGTTGAGCAAAGGCCAGTACATACCTTTGGCATTCAGGTTGGCTGTATAACGGCCGGTGCCCTGGAAGAGGAAGTTGAAGCCGAAGCCCTTGAATTCCAAACCAGCGCGGAGGTTGTAGTAGATTTCCGGTGCATAGCCGCTATAACCGATCTTGGTCACGTCGTTGGCGTCGATGACATTGTCGCCATTGATGTCCTTGTACTTGATGTCGCCAGGATACACGGTGGAGAAGTTCTGCTTGGGACTGGCATCGATGTCGGCCTGGTCGCGGAACAGTCCGAGGGCCACCAAGCCATAGGTCTGGTTCAGCGGGTTGCCGGTCTGTACGAGGTTGTCATAGGCGCGTGGCTCTTCTGCCTGCTCCTTGATCTCGTTCTTGTTGAAGTTGAACATGCCCCCCACGTTGAAGGTCAGTTCGCCCAATGTCTTCGTGTAGTCGAGGGAGAGTTCAAAGCCCTTGCTGTTGACCTTGCCTGCGTTGATGTAAGGAGCGTCGAAGCCGATGAGTGCCGTGTAGGCGCCCGTACCAGCCACCCAGATGTCCTTGCGCTGTTGCATGTAGAGGTCAAGTTCCACGTTCAAGCCTCCCAACAAGGTGGCATCGATGCCAAGGTTGTACTTATAGGCTTTCTCGTGTTTCGGGTTGAGTGTGGGGAGCAATCCGAGTGTCGTGTTGGGATAGACCACATCGTAACCGGAACCGAAGGGATAACTACCCGTGGCCGACGAGCCTTGTGAGAAAGAGGTGGCATAATAATTCCACACGTTGTCGCCGGGCAGGTAGTCGGCATTGATGATGCCGAAACTGGCACGTAGTTTCAGGAAATCGACGATGGAGCAATCTTTCAGGAACTCCTCGTTGGAGAGCACCCATGCGCCGGAAACTGTAGGCGAAAGATTCCACTTCGTCTTGGGAGCCAGGCGGTTGGAACCCGAATAGACGAGGGCGACTTCACCGATATAGCGGTTGTCGAAAGCGTAATGGCCCAGCCAAGAGAAATTCTGGCGATAGACGGTGTAGCCTGTGCTGCCAGTGGTGTTTTGGTATTCATAGTCCCACTTCAACTGGCTATAGACGTAGTGCTTGTCGGCAAATGTGCGGTCGAAGTTCAAACCAGCCGAGAAGATAAGGCGACGGGCCCAATCCACGGTACCAGAGTTCTTGCTCATCGTGCCCGGTGTGCCGGATGTCCAATAGTCGCCCTTCACAGGAGCGCCGCCTTGCCAACCGGTCACGGGATAGTTGCCATAGACATAGGTCATGCTGTGGTCCTCATAAAGGGTGGAGTAGGTGTCGTAACCCAATCGGGCGGTGAGGCTCAAGCCCTCAATCCAGTACTTCAAGTCCTGGTTCAAGGTCATGTCGGCGAAGAGGGCGCGTTCATGGAGTTTATAATAGGCTGCGCCAGAGGATTGGGCGACGGGGTTGTTGACACCGCTGTAGGTGGAACTGCCACCCCAGTCTTCGTTCTCGTTCTTGACGGGGAAGGCCAAGGCAGGGGTGCTATAGACCATGTCCCACAGGTTGGCGACGGCTGTCGAAGAGGAACTGCCTGTAGAGGTGGGGCCTCCAGGGCGTGACATTTCGCTCAACATACCCAACATGTTGACTTTCAGCATCGTGGTGGGGGTCAGGTCGATGTCGAGGTTGGTGCGCAGGTTGCCGCGTACGTACTTGTCCTGTGTGGAATAACCCTCGGTCTCGTTGAAGTTCTTGATGAAACCCTTGTCGGAAAGGAGGTTCACCATGGTGAAATAGCGGAAACGCTCGCCACCACCGCTGAACTCCACGCCAATCTTGTTGGTCGCTCCGCTCTTGCGGAAGGTCTCGTCCACCCAGTTCACGTTCGGATACTGGTAGGGATGGTTGCCGTTCTGGAAGGCTGCAATCTCATCATTGGTGAAACGGGGAGCCGAACCTTCGTTGGCGAGCGCCTCGTTGAGGGCGCTGGCAAAAGTGGCACCATTGACAAACTTCGGACGGTTGGACTGGGAATTGAAGAGATGGTCGTATGTCACACGGATGTTCTGGCTGTTGTACTCACCGCGCTTGGTGGTAATCAGGATGGCGCCATTGGCACCCTTATAGCCATAAAGCGCCACGGCGGCAGCATCCTTGAGGATGGACACATGATCGACCTCGTCGGGACTGACGATGCTGATGTCACGTTCCACACCATCGACAAGGATCAATGGGGTGCTGGTGCTCAGGCTCTGCAGTCCACGAACATAGAATGTGGGATTTTGTTCAAAATAGGTTCCCGTTCCCTGAAGGGATACCAGTCCGTTGCCCTGGCCAAGAATAGAGTTGCCGATGTTCTTGGCAGAGCGCTTGTTCACGTCTCTGCTGGTAATGACAGAGACTGCTGCTGTGGACTGGGCACGGGAGAAATCCTTGTTGGCGCCAATTTCGATGACTTGGTCAGCGAAATCAATGCCAAGGCTGTCTTGCTGTGCAGCAGCAGGCAGTACCATGCCAGCGAGCAGTGATAGCAATAATATATGTCTTTTTTTCATATTCAATTCATTTTTTCAATTCTTCTGTTCTTTGAACGAATTACCAACCGGGATTCTGTACAAGGCCGTAGCCTTTGTTGATTTCCGATAGCGGCATGGGCATCAACAGCCATTTCAGCACCTCTTTGTCGTTGGCATTTTTGCCCCAAAGAATGCGGACTGGATTCTGCAACTCAAATCTCTGGTAGGTGAACATGGAGGGTTCCTTACCACCATTGTCCTTGTCGGTTCCAATGTATGGATTGTTGTTCTGCACCAATTCCTTCCTGGAGTTCTCCATCATTCGGAACGTGATGAGACCATGCAGGCGCTTGGTCATCCAGTCGGTGCGCTTGTAGCGAATCATGTCGTAATAACGGTTGTTGCTCATGCCCAACTCGCAAGCACGCTCGCGGAGAATCTCCTCTATCACGCCTTCCTTCGTCGAGATGTCGGGAAGTCTGCTCTTGTCGCCCTTATAGGCGGCGCGACCCCAAGCCAGGCCTTTCAAGCCCACGCGGGCACGAACCTCGTCAACACGGGCGATGGCATCGCTGAGACGGCCACACTGTGCCAGACACTCGGCGTACATCAGAAGCATTTCGTCGTAACTGAGATATACCCACTGGGTGTATTTGCCATAATACTCTTGGCCGAGATAGTATTTGATGACTCCATAGCCTGTAGCGAAGCGACCAAGGTCTTTCTCCATGATCATCAACTCTCCGGTCTTGTCGTCGAAACCTGCGGCATCGGTTCCCTCATGCTCGCCTTTCACCCAAAGTTCATACACGTCGCCCTCGGGCTTGCCGGTGGTCCAGTTCAAGGAAAGAGTCTGGCTGCAGACGATGGCATTCTCGTAGAGGCGTGGGTCGCGGGAGGCAGTCTTGACAACCACACGGCTTCCTGTCCATTCATAGAACAATTTTCCTTGCTTGCCGCCAATTTTCCCGTTCAGAGAGTCAACGTCCCAGTCAAACGGTGTACCATCGCTCCATGGGAACATTTCCACATATTCCTCTGTAGGATTGTAGGAATGACGATACGGACCTCTACTGGTGCCGAACGGACCGACAAAGTTGGCCCACTGATACGAAGCCTTGTTGCTGGTCTGGCCTGTCACACGCGTGCAATGCAGGATTTCACGGCTACCCTGGTAGATATATCCCATGCGATAGGCCTGGCGATAGTCCTCAATGGAGATTTTGGAAGCAGCCGGAACCTTGTTGAGTTGATACCAATTGCCATTCGATGCATTGGCATTGAAGAAATCCTCGCAGGCTGCCAAAGCGCGTTCCCAACGTTCTTGCTTGAAACCGCCATGCCAAACGAGACTGTCTTGCTCGGCTTTTGTCGAACCATCATAGTAGGGCCGCTCGGCGTTATAGAGCGGAGAGGCGTTGAACAACAAAATCTTGGCCTTCAGTGCCATGGCACCAGCAGCCGTCCAGCGGCCGGTATTGTTGTCGGCATCGGTTTCGATGGTGTTGCCATTGTAAGCCCAGCGCAGGTGGGGGATGGCCTCGTCGAGCAGGCGAACCATGAAGTTGGCCGTTGCTTCGGCTGAGGCACGGGGAATTTCATAACTCCCCTCCAGGCCGGTATAGGTCTTGTCGATGATGGGAAGACCGCCATAGATGGAATAAAGGTCGAAATAGCGGGCGGCAATCAGACATTTGGCCTGGGCTGTCATGTTGGCTTTCTCCTCTGCTGTCAGTCCCGGCACCTTGTCAAGGTTGTCCATGAGCAGATAGCAGCGGCGTATCGTCTCCCACACGTAATCGTGGGTATAGGAGATGAGCGGGTGGTCGGTGTTGCTTATGTCGGCAGAAGTCAGAGCACCGCCATAATATTTGCCAAACGCTGCACCACCGCTGAAGTGCTGCTGATAACAGTCGGTAAGGGCATCCATCTTGCAGTTCCAGTAACTGACACTCCAAGGAGCGGAGGTGGCATTTTTGAATGGAAGGCCATAATATTGGGTCACATAGAGACCCACCAGGAACTGCTTGGTGTATTCGGCACTGTTGAAAACAGTGTCGAGCGACACGGTTCCACCAGGAGTCTTCTCGATGAAAGCATCTCCGAACTTGATAGGGTCGGTACATGCCGTGAATGTGAGGCTGCTTAATGTCAGCGCCACCACTCCTGTTAATATCTTATGATATAGTTTCATATTGCGTTACCTTATATATTATTATTCATTAGAATCCAATCTTCAGACTTGCTGTATAGGTGCGTTGCAGAGGATAAGAAGGTGTGGTACTGGCACGGGCCTCAGGGTCGCCGAACTTATACGGAGTAATGGTGAAGAGGTTGTAGGCACTCAATGAAAGTTGCAGTTGGGTGAGACCCAGCACCTTCATGAATGGGAACTTGAAGTCGTAGGCCACCTGGATAGTCTTCAGACGCAGGTATTTGGCATCCTTTTCAAACAGGGTGGAGCCAGCGTAGTTCTGGTCGGCATTGTCCCATGTGGCACGAGGATACGCTGCACCCTGGTCGGGATTGTCTATTGTCCAAGTATTGTCAAGGTGATATTTGAGCAGACCACCATCGAGCACTGTCGAACGGTTTTGGAACGGACGACGGAAGACGTCACCCAACACACGGCTGACTGCCCACGCTCCCGTAAACTGGGTGCTGAACGAGAAGTTCTTGTAATACAGGGCAAGGTTGAGACCGGCAATGTACTGCGGGTCGTCGGTATAGCCGTAGTCACGGCTTTGGTCGTTGGCATTGATTTTGCCATTCTTGTCAAGATCGACGAAGACAGCGTCGCCGGGATAGAGTTTCTCTTTAAGTTGCTCGGGGAACGGTGAGCCGAATTCCTGCTCATAGTCGGCCTCGGCGCCCTCATAGTAGAACTTCCAGAACTTGTACTGCAAGCGCGAACCGATGCGGTGGT
>CAMKSZ010000090.1 GCA_946415525.1 uncultured Prevotellaceae bacterium
TAGGAGGCGCCGATTTCCTCAATCTTCTGGATGGCTTTCACCTTGTCGTCGAACTGCTCGTCGTTGACGGCGACTATCTCGCCTTTCTTGAAGGTGATTTTCAAGGTTGTCTCCTGCTGTTGGGTGACATGCTTCAGGTAGGCTTCCTCGGGCAGGCCCTGCTCTGGGTCGAGTAGTTCGCCGCCACAGATGCTGGTGCCCCAGATGCCCACGTTATAGGAGTATTTGAGTTTGGTGAAGTCGGCAAAGAACCCGTTTTCGTTGAGGAAATCGACTTCCTCCTTGCGGGTGAGTTTCTGGTCGCGGGTGAGGGTGATGATTTCCACGCCGGGGGCCATGACGAGGAAGGTCATGTCGAAGCGGATTTGGTCGTTGCCGGCACCAGTGGAACCATGGGCGATGGCGTCGGCGCCAATCTCGCGGGCGTAGCGGGCGATGGCGATGGCTTGGAAGATGCGCTCCGACGAGACGGAGATGGGGTAGCAGTTGTTGCGGAGAACGTTGCCGAAAATCATGTATTTCAGCGACTTCTCGTAATATTCCTGTGTCACGTCGAGGGTGACGTATTCCTTGGCGCCCAATTTGTAGGCGTTCTCTTCGTTCTTCTTCAGTTGCTCGCTACTGAAACCGCCGGTGTTGGCACAGGCGGCATACACTTCGTTCCCTTCCTTGGCGAGTCTCATGACGGTGTAGGAGGTGTCGAGACCGCCTGAGAATGCCACTACGATTTTTTTCTTAGACATATTGTTGTATGATGTTTGTTGTTTGTTGTTGCGATGTTGTCATTCCCCTTCCAACATTTTGATGCGCTCCAGCACCTCGTTGGGGATTTTGGCGGGGAGGTGCTCCTCGGGGTCGTAGAGCATGGCAGTGCAGATGCAGTATTTGCGGCCGGTGCGCTTCAGTATGTCCACGTTGACACATCCTTCGCAGCCTCGCCAGAATGCCTCGTCGTCGGTGAGGTCGTCGAAGGTGACGGGCTGGTAGCCGAGTTGCGTGTTCATGGCCATGACGGCGGCGCCGCTCGTCAGACTGAAAATCTTGGCGTGGGGCCAGCGGGTGCGTGCCAGCGAGAAGGTCATGTCCTTGATGCGCCGGGCCACACCGCGGCCACGGTAGTTGGGATGGACGATGAGTCCGGAGGTGGTCACATAGTGCTTGTTGCCCCAAGTCTCGATATAACTGAAGCCGGCGAAAATGTCGCCATCGAGGGCTATCACGGCTTTCGCCTCCCTGATTTTGGTCACCAAATATTCATGTGTACGTTTGGCAATGCCAGTGCCGCGCACTTTCGCGGCATCTGCGATGGTCTCCAGTATCGTATCGACATATTTCTCATGCGAAGAGTCGGCCACCATGACGTTGATGTCTTCCATTTCTTTTTCTTTAAACGTATAGTAAAGTCTGTTGGGTCAGTGAATGTTGCCAATGATGGGCTCAAGGTCGCTCACCACTGCTTCGTGGGTGACCCCTTCCTTGATGACGATGAAGATGGTGTCGTCGCCGGCGATGGTGCCTATGATGCTCGGCGTCTCGCCGTTGTCGATGTTGTAGGCGATGCTGCTGGCATATCCGGGACGGGTCTTGATGACGCCCATGTTGCCCGAGAAACTGATGGAAAGGAAACCGGAACTCTGCAGCATCTCCATCGCGGTGCGCGGGGGCGTGATGCGCTTGTACATGGTGTCGTTGGGGAGCACATAGACGTATTTGCCGTTCATGCTGGCTGCCTTGGCCACCTTCAGTTGCTTCAAGTCTCTGCTGAGCGTGGCTTGTGTCAGTTTGAACCCTTCTTTCTCAAGTGCTTGGAGCACCTCTTCCTGGCTACCCAATTCCATACTCGAAATGAGCATCTTGAGTGCTTCCATCCTACTATTCTTAACCTTCATAGATGTATAATTATTCTTTTTCGGGTGCAAATGTACCGACTTTCATGCAAACGACCAAATATTTATGCGTTAAATATGGGTTGTTGCCTTCTTTTTTTTCAGATGTCGGTAGAGCACCCACATCGCCGGCACAAGAAAGAGGTCGGCTGCCAACCAAGCGACGGGGTCGCCGTAGCATACGCCCAAGTAGCCGATGGCAGGGACGAGCCAGATGCTGACACCCCCTCGGGCAAACATCTCCATCACGCCTGAGCATACCGACAACGTGGAGTAGCCCAGTCCCTGTATGGAGTAGCGTAGCACGGTGAGCAGGCCGAGGGCGGGATAGAACCAACAGGCGGTGCGCATCAGTAGGGCGGCATTGCCGATGATGGCTGTCTCGCTGCCATCGACGAAGAGGAGCATCATCTCGTCGGCGAATGGTTGTATCACGGCGAAGGTGAAGAGGAAATAGACCGCAGAGATGACAAGGGCCGACCGAAGGCCGGCGGCCACCCTGCCGACCAAACCGGCACCGATGTTCTGTCCGCAGTAGGTAGCCATGGCGGCTCCGATGTTTTCGAAGACACAGGTGAAAAGGTATTTCACGCGCATGGAGACGGTGAACGAGGCGATGCAGATGGTGCCGAGGGCGTTGTTGGCGGTCTGGAGCATGATGATGCCGATGCCCGTGATGGAGAACTGCAGTCCCATCGGGACGCCGTTGGCCAACAGGTGCCGTGCCTGGCGGCTGTCGTGGCGCCATTCGCTACCCGTGGGGATGAGAAGTCGGGCATGTCGCCGGATATATAGCCAACAGGCTGCCGCCGCAGCCGTTTGTGCTGCCATGGTGGCAAGTCCCACGCCGGCGACGCCCATCCCCATGCCGACGATGAGGATGAGGGAGAGCACGATGTTGAGCATGGAGGCCATGACGAGGAAATAGAACGGCCAACGGGAGTTGCCCAACGCCCTGAGCAGGCTCGCCAATAGGTTGTATGCCATGATCATGGGGATGGTGAGCAACTGCAGCACAAGAAATGTGTAGGCGTCGTCGTAGATGTCGGGCGGCGTACTGATGAGGTGAAGGATGGGATGGCACGACAGGGTGGCCACGGCGGCCATGAACAGCGCGATGGTGGCTGTCAACCGAAAGGACTGGGCTACATAGCGCCGCATGGTGACGAAGTCTTTGGCTCCGAAGGCTTGCGCCACGGGGATGGCGAAACCGGCGCAGGCTCCGTTGCAGAAGCCCATGATGAGGAACATCACCGACCAGGAGGCGCCCACGGCTGCCAATGCCCCTACGCCGATGCTTTGGCCGACGATGATGGCATCGACCACCGTGTACATTTGTTGCAGGAGATAACCGGCGATCATGGGGATGGCGAAGTGCAGGATGCCCCGCGTGGGGTTGCCCTTCGTCATGTCGTTGATGTGTCCCATGGTCAGTGGTCTTCGGGTGCCGAGGCGGCGTTGATGCGGCGGCGGATGGCGTCGATTTTCTGGGTGCGCAGGATGGAAAAGATGCCGCTATGCAGATCGACGTACTCGAAGAGGGGCAGCGCCCTGGCGAGCAGTGTCTCGCCGATGGGTTGGGGGCGCAGGTCGGCTTCGGCGTAGTAGAGTTCGGCGAGCATCTCCATGCGCTGGATTTGCTGTTCCTTGGGATAGAGCAGCCTGATGCGGTCCATTGCCTCTTCGAGGGTGGCGTTTTGGTAGAACTCATACGAACCGAGGTATTGTTGGTAGAGTTCGTGGACGGCCTCGCTTTGTGCTTTCACCTCGTTCTTTTCCAAGGCGCGTGCCAGGGCGGCGAAAAATTCGCGGATGATTCTGATGAAATAGTCTTGTTGCAGCATGTCGCTATGATGGATTGGCGGGGGAGGCGGCGGGGATGGCCGGCGTCTCTCCCTGTGGGTCTTCTTCGGTGATGAATTGGTAGAGTTTTCTGTAGAATGGATGGCGTGTCATCGTCTGTGAGTCGCCGAGGATGATGAGTTTCATCCGGGCTCGGGTGATGGCAACGTTCATGCGGCGCAGGTCACGCAGGAATCCTATCTGCCCCTCGTCGTTGGCCCTGACGAGCGAGATGAGGATGATGTCGCGCTCCTGGCCTTGGAACCCATCGACGGTGTTGACGGAGATGAGATGGCGGTACGGTTTGAAGAACTCCTTCTTGGCGATGAGGCGCCTGAGGTGCTGCACTTGTGCACGGTAGGGGGAGATGACGCCCACGTCGATGTGCTCGTCGAGGATACGCTGCTTGCCGATTTTTAGGAAGAACGCTTGCAGCGTACTGAGCGTGAGGTCGGCCTCGGCTTTGTTGATACGGCCGAAGGTCTCGCCGACAAACTCTTCGTGACAGTCGAGGCCGGCGGTATCGACCCAGGTCATCGGGGTGTCGTAGTCGAGGATGCCGCGGTATTTCACTTGCGGCGCACTCTCCACGCGACCCTCATAGAAATAGTCGGACGAGAAGCGCATGATGCGCTCGTTCATGCGGTATTGCACCTGGAGCAGCGTCACCACTTCGGGCTTGTTCTCGACGATGCGCTCCATCAGTGTCTTGCCCAGTCCTCCCTTTAGGGCTGGAAGGCTCTTCACCGTGGGCGGCAACTGGCAGTGGTCGCCGGCGAGCACCACCCGGGTGGCCTTGCGGATGGCTATCCAGCAGGCGGCTTCCAGGGCTTGTGCCGCCTCGTCGATGAATAACGTGGCGTATTTCTGTCCGTCGAGCAGGCGGTTGGCAGAACCGCTTAAGGTGGAGGCGATGACTCGTGCCTCGTCGAAGAGTTGGGTCTGGATGCGCAATTCCAGTTCGGTGGCCCGACTTTGCAGGCGGTCCATTTTCTGGTGATAGTTGTCGCTGCCTCGGCGCCGCTGCTGGCGCAGTTCGCGGATGGCCTTGCGGATGCTCCACAGTTGGGGGTAGTCGGGATGTCCCTCAAACCGCCGCTCGTAGGTGAAGGAGAGCATCTTGTCGTTGACGCGGGTGGGGTTGCCGATGCGCAGCACGTTGATGCCGCGGTCAACGAGTTGCTCAGAAATCCAGTCCACCGCCATGTTGCTTTGGGCGCACACCAGCACCTGACTCTCGCGGCGGAGTGTCTCGTTGATGGCCTCGACGAGAGTGGTGGTCTTGCCTGTCCCTGGAGGACCGTGCACCACCATGACGTCCTTGGCTCGCAGCACCTCGTTGACGGCTCTCTCTTGCGTGGCGTTGAGCCAAGGGAAGCGGACGGGGGCGAAGGTGAAATGCCCTGCCGGGGCATGAGAGTAGAACAGGTCGCGGAGGTAGGCGAGGCGGTTGTTCTTGGCGCTCATCACACGGTCGAGTGCCTCGAACATGAGGCGGTAGGTGGTCTCGTCGAAAAAGAGTTGTACTCCTATGTTCTCGCCATTCTGCACCTCGGCGGCCGTACCGTTTTCGGGTACGACGACCACCATTCTGTCGCCGTCGGCATAACTGACGGTGCAGGTCTGCTTGAAATAGTTGATTTTGCCATCGCCGCCCACGCGGAAGAAGCACACGGGCCGACCGTATTCGAAGTTGTGCTCGATGTCGGTGTCCTGTGTGCGATACACCTCAACGACAAACTGGTTGAGCGAATTATAGTAGGACCGTCCGCCGCGGATGGGGTACCAGGCATCGCCCCGCTTCACTTTGCGAAGCAGGCCGACACTCTCGGTCTGGCGGCGGTAGGCCTCGCGCTCGGCACAGTATTCTATCTCGAGCAGCAACCGTTGTTGTTGGAGGGCGAGGATGGCGTTGTTGGGCATGTCGGTCTATTCGAGGGTCAAGATGGTGGTGATGTGTTGCGAATGGTAAAGGTCGGACGGCAACCAGCAGGTGGCCTTCATGCCTAACAACTCATAGGTGTGGGTGGGCGGCCCGACGAGGTCGCAACCTGCTTGCCGGTAGGCTTCCACCACCAATTGGGTGCAATACATCTTTGTGGTGTCCGTACTGTCGTAGGAATGGTCGAAGAGCGTCCCCCGGCGGTAGGTGGCGAGGGCCGCGGCGGCAGCCTTGCGGCCAACGATGGAGTCGATGGGGCGGCACACTTCGCCGGAGATGGCATTGGGCGGGGTGAAGAAGTCGGATGGCTTGTCCATCTTCACGCGGTCGGGGTCGCCTTCGTAGTCGGGCTCGTCAGGGACGGCGTGCACCACCATCATCGTGCCGGCGGAATCGACGACGATGCCCACGTGGGAGTAACGGCCGTTGCCGTCGGCGAGCACCACCCCTCGACTGGCCATGCTGGTGCCTCGGCGAAACAGCAGGTCGCCGGGGCGCAGGTCGCTGCCGTCGGGCAGCAACGAGTGAGGCGCGTCTTCGCCGCTACAAGCGACGAGGCATCCTGCGACAAGGCAGAGGAGGGCGAGGCGGGCGACGGTCATGGCAAGGGGAGCAATCCCTCCCATCTCACATCCCACGAACCGTCGGCGGGGAAGCCGGGGTTGTGGCGTTCCTCGCCGTCCCATCCGGCGCACATCATGGCCACGGCGGTGAGCAGGCCGCCATTGCCTGGCAGGTAGATGCGCAAGCGACCGTCTTGATAGTTGTGGCCGTTCACCAAATAGGTGTTGGTGCGCTGCGGGGTGAGCAGGGCATCGACGGCATTGGCGGGTTCACCCATGCGGGCGGCGTTCATGGCGGTCATGGGGAAGTCCCATCCCCATGTCTTGTCCCAGTTCCAGTTGCTGAGCACCCAATGCAGCGTGTTGCGCATGATGGCGTTGTCGCACTGTGGGGTGGCGGGCAGGATGCCCACGGCACCGAGCACGGCCATGTGGTCGCTGGTGAAACGGATGTCTTCGTAGGTCTCGGGGGCGGTCTCTGCGGCAAGGTAGAGGCCGTCCTTGGCGGCAAGGGGCGAGAGGCGGTTGATGACCTCGTCGTAGTCGCTGCTGCGGGGCTGGCCGCACCGCTCGCGCCACTTTTGTGCCACTTGCAGGGCAAAGCGCCAATACGACAGTTCGAAGGGGGGATTGACGGTCTCGCTGGCGCGGAGGGTCTCTTGGGCGGGAATGCACCCTTTGAGCACGAAGCGGTCGTGCTGGTGGTCGTAGGTGGCAAACGACTGCATGAAGTCGGCGGTCTCGTCGATGATGGGCTTGTATTTCTTGAGCAGCCGTGCCTTGCCTTCTGCGTCGGCAGCGCGATAGAGCAGTTCGGCGAGGTAGATGGGATGGGGCTGTTGCCAGATGAGGAAACTGCCTACCTTGGAGGGCGCCTCGGCTCCCGAGGGGTCGGTCATCTTCATCCAGCGCACACCCTTGAAACCTTGTCGGCGGGCTATCTCGCGGGCGATGGGCTCGACGCTGAAATACCAGTCGAGGGAGCGCTCCAACAGTTCGGGATGCCCCCAAAGGGCAAACTGTGCCTGGTGCCACCAAATCATCTCCAAGTGGAACTTGCCAAACCATGAGTTGTAGGTCAGGCCGGTCTCTTGCGGCGGTGTGTCGCCGGCGTCGTTTACGGCGAGGAGGTATTGGCTGAGGACGACACGGCGCTCCAACTCACGGGCGCGGGGGTCGGTGCAATGCGAGAAATCGACGATGCCGCCCTTTGTCCAGAATTGCCGCCAATGCTCGGTGGAGGCGGCGGCGACCTCGTCGAAGGTGAGCAACGGGCGGTGTGGGTCTTTCTGCTCGAAAAATTCGCACGTCAGCGATGTCACTTTGTCGGGACAACGGAAGGCGAGGTCGTTCCACAGGGGATGGTCGCCTTTTTGGTTGACATAGTGGTGATGCCCGTTGTCCCAGTGGATGGCTACATAGTAGGCGGCGTTGTCGAAACGCGACTTGCCGTCGAGGATGCGCTTCAGCGTGTCGGCGTTGGCGCAGGAGCGGCCGTCGAAACTGGTGATGTTCTTCTCCCACTCGTCCCAGTTGCAACCGTCGTCGGTGTGCTTCCCGGTGGGGTAGGGGAATTTCATGGTGAGCCGCTTGGCCTTGTCGTCGGAAGTGATGCGCGTGGCGATGAGGTCGCGCTCGGGATGGCAGACGGTCTCCACATGGTAGGCGTGCCCACGGTAGGTGAAACGGCTGTCGATGATGCCGGTCCAGAGGTCGAGCGTCTGTTGGATGTCCTTCACCTCCTCGGCAACGAGGTCGAGGCCGATGGCACCGAGGTGGATGCGGTGGGGGTTCTGGCGATACCAGTCTGACGAACCTTGCTGACGGCCCTTCTCCTTGAACTGCGTGGCGTAGAATTCCGTGTGGTCGTGGCCGAAGTCGTAGGCTTGAAGGGCTTCCTCGGGACGGTAGTTCTCGGGATTGGCGAAACTGTGCCATCCCCAGTCGCTCATCGTACCGAGGGGGACGCCGCCGGCGTACATCTTGGGAAACGACTGCAGGCCGGTGGCATCGACAGTGAGGGCGAAGCCGCCGTTGCCTACGGTAAGTGAGGCGAGCGTGTCGAGTGTGGTCACGTGGGGATTGTTGCGCTTCACCACAGCCTCGCGGTCGATGGGCTGCGCTGATGCCGCCAGTGTGAGGCATGCCATCAGGGTGGTCAGTAGGGTTTTTCTCATTGCTTTACGAATAGTTTGTTGATTGGCTGTCTCCGTCACCGCCAATAGGAATGATTGGTGCCGACTTCAGCCATTTTGCAAAATTAGTGAGTTTTTTTCAGATGGCAAAATTCAACTACCATAAATTGCCGTTGACTGCCGTTTGTGCCAACTTATTAGGGGAATCATTCTCACAAGATATGCATATATTTTCGCGACAGCCATAAAAAAACGGCTAAAGAAATGCACTGATAGTCTTATTTTTCGTATTTTTGCGCCATCATTGGATTTAGACAAACTACCTACAAATTCGAATTTATGATGAAGCAAGTCTTTTGCTGGCGGTGCATGCTCGCCGCTATGTTCCTGTTGATGCCGTCGGCCACCGTATGGGCCGCCCTCGACGCCGTCGATGAGAATGGCAATTATTTCGTGAACAGTTTTGAGAGTGACGTGCCTGAGAAATCGACAGAATCGGAAACGGCCATCAATGTGGAGGGACAGGGAGAGTGGCTCTTCCTCAAAGCCTTCGTCTCCACCAACTCAAGTTATGTCCATACGGGCAAGCAGAACTTGCGGCTCTATAAGAACGGCAGTTATGTGGTAACGCCTGTACTCGACAAAGGCGTGAAGGAAATCAATTTCTACGTAGGCCGCAAGGGCAAGGGCATCGACGTGTATGTATCTACCGACGCCGGCAAGACATGGACAAAAAAGGAAACTGTCAGTTCGACTGGCGATGTCAGCATCGCCGTCAACAGCGCCGAGACCAATCGCGTGAAAATTGCCAACGACGGGAGTGGCGATGCCGACATCGACGACTTGGCCATCTCTGCGACGGCTTTCGGCATCGAGGCGAGAGTGGCGACGGGCGAAGCCTCCAACATCACCAAAAACACGGCTGACCTCGCGGGGCGACTCCTCGACCCAGGCGACCAACCTCTCCGTGAAATGGGTGTCGTGTTGGGAACGCGGGTATTGCCCACCGTCGGCGACAGCAAGATGGAGGTGGAGGACCTCAAACAAGAGAATTTTGTCGTCACTGCCATCGGACTGAAAGCCAGTACCGATTATCACTACCGTGCCTATGCCGTCACCAATGCTGGGACGGTGTATGGCGACGACATGACATTCCGCACGGCTGAGGCAACGCCTGCCGTGGTGGCAACGGGCGAGGTGACCACTGCCGACGGAAAGTATTACTGCACGGTGACGGTGCTCGACGACGGCGGCGGTGAACTGCAGTCCGCTGGCGTGCTCTTCGAGGATGTGAATGCTGGGGAACATGAAGAACCGGGCATGGTGGTCAAGGCGGCCAAACCGGTGCTTCGCGTGGAACTGCCTTTGGAGTGGGGAAAGACGTATCGCTACCGTGCCTTTGTCGTCACTTCCGTCACGACGAGCCAGGGCGAGGAGCGGACGGTGACCATCGACGAGAACGTGCCGCCGAGTCCCGACCTGACCGAGAAAATATGGTGCTCGCCCTATGGCGACGACGGGGTGGCGGACGGTACGGAGGAAAAACCTTTCTTCTCGCTCGACAAGGCCATCGCCCTTGCCGAACCGGGCACGCGCATCTGTATGAAGGCGGGGAAATACATCTACGACCACCGCATCAACATCGACAATAAAAACGGAACAGAGGAACAACCTATCGAACTCTTCGCCGTGGGTGGGCGCGCAGTACTCGATTTCTCTGCCATGCCTTACCACAAGCATTCCGACAACCCCTACCAAGGTGTCAGGCTCACCAGCAGCCATTGGCATTTCTACCGCATCGACATCTGCAACGCCAGCGACAACGGCTTGCTCATTGAGCGCAACAAACCCAGCGGAGGGTCGTCGAAGGACATCGCCTTGCTGACCGAACAGGCTCACCACAATATCATCGAGGAGTGCAACTTCTACAAGAATGGCGACACGGGCCTGCAAATCAAGAATCTCGGTGCCCACAACAGCATCATCAACTGCGACAGTTATCTCAACTGCGACGAGGACCAAGGCGACGCCGATGGCTTCGCTCCGAAACTCTCAGTGGGCGACAACAACTACTTCTATGGTTGCCGCGCCTACCTCAACTCCGACGACGGGTGGGATGTGTTCTACAAAAAAGACGGGTCGTTCGGCGACAACATGACCATCATCATGGAGAACTGCATCAGTTATAAAAACGGTTTCCTCGACGAGAACACCATCGCACCCGATGGTAACGGCAACGGCTTCAAGTGCGGTTCCGACCAAGGGGCCATGAACGTCCTCCTCAACCGCTGCATCGCCGCTTGCAACAAGGCGAAGGGCTTCGACCAAAACCATAATGCCGGCGACATCATTATGAACAACTGCACGGGAATGACACTCACTTCCATCGGCAGCAAATCCTATTCCTACCGCATCTATGAGAATATCGCCGAGGGGCATGAGGTGAGACTGACCAACTGCATCGCCATCAACGACAACGACGCTACCGACAAGCGCGACAAGAACACGGGTTTGCCCAAACCGGGTGAGCATGGGAAATACGGACAATATGGGCGCTTCGAGGTGGACGAGACACTCGACAGGATCACCATCGACCATTGTGAGTTCCAAAAAGCCGACCCAACGCAGTTTGCCGACATCACCAACCACGCTGAACTCATCGCTCCGCGAGGCGATGACGGACAACTGCCTCCCACTACCTTCGCTCATCCCTTGCCTGGGAGTTTCCTCGTCGATGCCGGCGTGCCGGTGGAACCTACCCTCTATAGGAGCATCGAGGTGAATGGCATCGACTATTTGGGTGCTGCTCCTGACCTGGGTGCCTACGAATGTGTGGATCCTACCTCGGTGGGAACGCTGACCACCGGCTTGGCTGTTGGCGACGGCATCCACCTCAAGCAGTTGGCTGGCGGCCAGGTGCTGGTGACGACCGACGCTCCGGCTTCCTCCAAGGCATTGCGACTCATGGTGCACGACGAAACTGGTAGGCGTCTCCTCGTCCACGATTTCGCTGGTGGCACCACGGTGGTCGGCTTGCCACGTGTGTCGGACCTACTCGTTCTGTCCGTCGAGGGGCGTGGCTACCAGCGCAGCGTGAAGGTCGCCGT
>CAMKSZ010000091.1 GCA_946415525.1 uncultured Prevotellaceae bacterium
TGAATACTCAGAAAACGATAGTCATTTTACCGTCAAATTCCAGGGAAGCCGTCCCACCATCATTGATTTCGCCACTGCATTCTTAGATTACAACCAGAAGGAGAAGTTTTATGACAACGTGAATAGAGAATGGAATAAATATCTGAAAAAAAAGCCCCTCAGCCCCCATGTCAACATCATCGTTGATGTCAAAAACGGCTATATGAGATACGACATCGTCAACCCAGTTGAAAAAGACACAACTTTCATGGAGATGTGCTTCTGGAATTGTGCTGATGGAAAGCACCGATTGATAGCAGCCAACACCGTTTGGTTGTTAAATGGCGACTATGGATGGGACAAGCACGTGGGCACCCTATTCTTTGTCTATGACAACAAAACGAGGGTGATGAGGTATGTGGACATCGATGACATCGGAGCGCTTTATGATGGAGATGGAATGAGCGTTTTCTTCCTACCCCGGAAAGGCAAGGACATCCGCGTTTCTGCGGCTGGCGGAGGTGATCGATGGAATGAGATTCTGATTTGGGACGGGTATCGGTTTTCTCGGCAAAGAATAGAATAATAGAATATAGGGGAAGATGTGGGAGGAGTTGCGTTAATAACGCAACATACAGAACAGGGATGGAGACAGGGACGGGGATGGAGACGGGACGAGGATGGAGACGGGGATGGAGACGGGGCGGAAGGAATGGCATTGGCGGGGAGAAATGGGATGAAAAAGGGCTTTTTTTGACAATATTTGAAAATATGCATTTTATATCATCTTTATTTTGTACTTTTGCCGACAATTTGAAAAAATAAAGAAATGAAAAAATCAACACTATCATTCATCTGCTTCTTGATAGGCTGCAACAGCCTGCAAGCAGCAGACTTCAAGACTAAAGGAGACAATACTACCTACACATTTCAAAAACTATCGGAACTGCCAGAAAGCGGTGTGACCCGTGAAGGCGACCGATACGTCGTCAACGGCAGTTGCACCATCAGTGTGGGCGACCAATTCACCATCGACAACGCAGCCGTTATCGCTTTTGCCGACAACGCCGAACTCATCATAGAAGGAGCAGCCGACCTCCGAGCCACCACCCCCACCACACTGACGCGATACGGCGAGTCGAGCAGTTGCTATGGCATCGACGTGAAAGACGACGAGCATGTCACCAAGGTCAGCAACTTGACATTCGAATACGTTGGCCTTCGCGGCAGCGGCAAGGAAGGCATGAATGTTAACGACTGCCATTTCCTCTACCATAACGGCAGCAGTTCTGGTGCCCTGTACTTAGGTTGCGACGGTGCACCCTTCCGAGTGACCAACTGCACTTTTGAGCAATGCCAGAGGGCAGCCATTGGCGGAGCAGCCAACTACTACTGCCCCATCACCGTGGAAGACTGTTTGCTACGCAAAAATTCTCAGGACAACAGGAACATCCCCCAATTAAACCTCACCGCCGGCAGTGAGATTATCATTCGCAACTGCATCGTAGAAGGCGACCCCACACTCACTATGGTAGGCGGCATCGGCGTATCCAATTTCTTGGGAGCCACCGGCATCAAGGTGACTGTGGAAAACTGCGACATCCATGACAACCGTTACGGCATTACCACAGTCGGCGGTATGGACGTGCGTATCATCGACAACAGTCTTGTGAACAACCAATACGAAGTGAATCCCAACAACGGCGGCAGCGGTATCAGCCTCTACGACCCGACAGGCACCCAGACCGCCTATATCAGCGGCAACCACATCGAGAAAAGCCTTTGGGGCATCACCGTCATCGGTTGCGGCGAGGTGAACCTTGGCAAGACAGAAGTGTCGCCCGACGCCCCCGACTACAATCCTGGCAACAATGTCTTCGTTGATAACGGCAACTCAGGCGTGCTTTACGACCTTTACAACAATTCCACCCGCACCATCTATGCACAAGGCAACATCTGGAATGCCGCCGTGCAAGACGCCGAACATATTGAAGAGGTGATTTTCCATAAAAATGACAATTCCTTACTTGGCGAAGTCATCTTCATGCCCGCTGGCGACCCCGCCAGCATAGGAACCATCACCCGGCAGGTCCCCTCCACCGGCATCGTCCACCGTCTCGACGGCACCATAGTACGCGCCAACGGCAGCACCCCGTTGCCCCACGGCCTATACATCATCGATGGTAAAAAAGTGGTGAAATGAAGACATTCCCCCTACCCTTTTTAGTGTTGCTGATGCTGTGCTCCATGACGTTACATGCCACCGCCCAGCGCACCATCCACGACAACAGCAGGCTTCGCGACGGCGACCTGCTGTTTGTCGTCACCCCTACCGACAATGCCATCACCGCCGTCACCAGCGGCATACGGTCGCTACCCATCGACCACGTCGGCATCTACCACACCGAGAATGGTCAAGGCATGGTGCTGGAAGCCAACTACGACGGCGTGGTGGACACCCCATTCGACCTATTCACTCATCGCAACCCTCAACTGCTCGTCGGTCGTGTGAAAGGCCATATCGACATCCCCCAAAGCATTCTCAATGCCCATTCCTACCTTGGGCGCCCCTACGACTTCGTCTTCCTCCCCGACAACAATGCCATCTATTGCAGTGAACTGGTTCAAAAATCATACGTCGATTCATCCGGGCAACTATTGTTCCCCCCTATCGGCATGTCGTTTCACAATAGCGAAGGCCAACTTCTCCCCTATTGGATAGACTTCTATTCACGTCGCGGACTGGACGTCCCCGAAGGCCAACCCGGCAGCAACCCAGGCGAGATGTCCCGTCGCAAGAACGTGAAAATCAAGTATAAAATCACCCCAATTGCAAAATAGAGATAGCATAACCGCAACGCCTGCGCTCATAGAAGAACCATCAAGGCAAAAAAATCGAAAAAATCGAAAGAGGGAAGCGTCTTTTTTCATGAAAATGATTATCTTTGCAACATAAAATCAACGTTTTATTTCAATAACAAATAGAGACTTATGAAAATTGACCAATTCAATTTTGCCGGTAAGAAGGCAATCGTGCGTGTAGATTTCAACGTACCCCTTGACGAGAATGGCAAGATCACCGACGACACTCGTATCCGCGGTGCCCTTCCCACATTGAAGAAGATTCTTGCCGATGGTGGCGCCCTCATCATCATGTCGCACATGGGCAAGCCCAAAGGCAAGGTGAACGCCAAGTTCTCACTTAGCCAAATAGTGGATGCCGTATCCGCCGCCTTGGGTGTAGCCGTGAAATTCGCCCCCGATTGCGCCAAGGCCAAAGAAGCCGCCGACAGCCTTCAGCCTGGAGAGGTGCTTTTGCTTGAGAACCTCCGTTTCTATCCCGAGGAGGAAGGCAAGCCCGTGGGCATTGAGAAGACCGACCCCGCCTACGACGACGCCAAGAAGGCCATGAAAGCCAGCCAGAAGGAGTTTGCCAAGACCCTTGCCAGTTATGCCGACTGCTATGTGATGGATGCCTTTGGCACCGCCCACCGCAAGCACGCCTCCACCGCCGTCATCGACGAGTTCTTCGACAAGGACCACAAGATGCTCGGTTATCTGATGGAGAAGGAAGTGACCGCCGTGGACAACGTCCTTGGCAACATCAAGCGCCCCTTCACCGCCATCATGGGAGGTTCGAAAGTATCGACCAAGATTGGCATCATCGAGAACCTTCTCGGCAAGGTGGACAACCTCATCCTTTGTGGCGGCATGACCTATACGTTCGCCAAGGCCTTAGGCGGCAACATCGGCAACTCGATTTGCGAGCCCGACAAACTTGACGTAGCACTCGAGGTCATCAAGAAAGCCAAGGAAAACGGTGTTAACCTCGTTCTCGGCACAGACTGCATCGCAGCCGACGCTTTCGACAACAACGCCAACACCCAAGTTTGCCCCTCCAACGACATTCCCGAAGGTTGGGAAGGCCTGGACGCCGGTCCCGAGACCCGCAAGGCATTCGCCGACGCCATCAAGGACGCCAAGACCATTCTTTGGAACGGTCCTGCCGGTGTGTTTGAATTTGACAATTTCATTGGCGGTTCGAAAGCCATTGCCGATGCCATTGCAGAAGCAACAGCCAACGGTGCCTTCTCGCTGATTGGCGGTGGCGACTCCGTGGCTTGCATCAACAAGTTTGGCATGGCCGACCAAGTGAGTTACATCTCCACTGGTGGTGGTGCCCTGCTCGAAGCCATCGAAGGCAAGGTGCTCCCCGGCGTGGCAGCCATCGAGGCATAAGAACCTTAGGATTCAACATCAGAGAAATGAGAGGGTGTGTCGTCATGACACACCCTCTCTTATTTTTTCATTCAGTTTTTAGTCTTCTTGCAGACGGTGCCCAAAAAGGGTTCAGAAAAACACCTTATCGAGAAGATGAATTTCTGAACCAACTCTTTACAAACCGAATTCATTCGACCTGTATGGATGAAAATAGCCTTGGGCTTTTGTACGGACATGCATAAAGCAAGTCCCTACAGTTGCAACAGACCTACAGTTCGAATTTATTTCTTGAAGAAACGCTTGTAGAGGCCCTCGAAGCCAGCGCAGTGGCGAGCCTCATCCTTTGCCATCTCATGCACAGTGTCGTGAGTGGCATCCATGCCAGCCTTCTTGGCATTGCGTGCGATGCGGAATTTATCCTCGCAAGCACCACGCTCGGCAGCGATGCGAGCCTCAAGATTGCTCTTCGTGTCGCCAAGGACATCACCCAAGAGTTCAGCGAACTTTGCAGCATGCTCAGCCTCCTCGAAAGCATAGCGCTTGAAAGCCTCAGCCACCTCAGGATAGCCCTCACGGTCGGCCTGGCGGCTCATGGCAAGATACATGCCCACTTCGCCACACTCACCATTGAAATGGTTAAGCAAATCCTTGATCATTTCCTCGTCAGCCCCTTCCTTGCGAGCGGCTCCCAACTCATGGACAGTAGCAAATGCTTGCTCCTCGCCTTCAATCACTTCCTTGAACTTCGATGCAGGAACTTTACAAATAGGGCATCTCTCTGGTGGTTCCGGTCCCTCATGAACATAACCACAAACGGTGCAAATAAATTTTTTCTTCATAATAGTGTGTGTTAGTGTAATAAATAAAAAAGTCAATTCTTGAATTGCAAATATAAGAAGATTTCTATTTTTGGCAAAAGAAAACTTTGTTTTTTTTCCAAAATGATAATTTTTCCACCATAAGGAACAAGCATAGGAGAATGGTGGTTTGCATACCATATTATAATTTGTAGTATTTAGCCCAAATCAGGTTGTATCGAAAAAGAAAAATCGGTTATTCATCATATCGAATTTGTAATATTGAAAATATGATAAGCGAAATTATTGCTTTTTTCATTATTTCATATAGAAATTAAAAGAAAATATGTCGCATATCTTAAAAATTTGAGTAATTTTGCACCGAATTTGAAAATCAATCATCAAATCGCATAAAAATGCAAGAATTTGTCATTAACAAGTTATCAAAGGTATTAGTGCTCGGAAGTGGCGCTTTGAAAATCGGCCAAGCCGGTGAGTTTGACTATTCAGGATCCCAAGCCTTAAAAGCCCTGCGCGAAGAAGGCATCTCCAGTGTTCTCGTCAATCCCAACATTGCGACCATCCAGACCAGCGAAGGAATTGCGGACAAAGTTTATTTCCAGCCTGTAACTCCCCATTTCGTCACCGAAATCATCAAGAAGGAACGCCCCGACGGCATTTTGTTAGCCTTCGGAGGTCAGACCGCCTTGAACTGCGGCACCGAACTCTACCAAAACGGCACCTTGGAGAAATATGGTGTAAAGGTGCTTGGCACCAGTGTGGAAGCCATCATGAACACCGAGGACCGCGACCGCTTTGTCCGGAAACTCGACGAGGTTGACTTAAAGACCCCTGTGAGCCATGCCGTGGAAAACATGTCCGACGCCCTCTCCGCCGCCCGTGAGATAGGTTTTCCCATCATGATTCGCTCCGCCTACGCCCTTGGCGGCCTTGGCAGCGGCCTTTGCAACGACGAGGCAGGGTTTGTGGAACTTGCCGAGAGTGCTTTCACCTTTGCCCCTCAGATTCTTGTAGAAGAGAGCCTTAAAGGTTGGAAGGAAATCGAATTCGAAGTCATTCGCGACGCCAACGACCATTGCTTCACCGTCGCCTCGATGGAAAACTTCGACCCATTGGGCATCCACACCGGCGAGTCGATAGTTGTAGCCCCCACTTGTTCACTCACGGAAGAACAAGTAAAAATGCTTCAAGAACTCTCCATCAAGTGTGTGAAGCACTTGGACATTGTTGGCGAGTGCAATATACAGTTCGCCTTCAATGCAGAGACCAACGACTACCGCATCATCGAGATCAACGCCCGTCTCTCCCGCTCCTCTGCCTTGGCCTCCAAAGCCACCGGTTACCCCCTTGCCTTTGTCGCCGCCAAGATTGCCTTGGGCTACACCCTCGACCAAATAGGCGAGATGGGCACCCCCAATTCCGCTTATGTAGCCCCGAGCCTTGACTACATGATTTGCAAGATTCCTCGTTGGGACTTGACCAAGTTTGCCGGTGTGAGCCGCAAAATCGGTTCTTCGATGAAATCCGTCGGCGAGATCATGAGCATCGGCCGCACCTTTGAGGAAATGATACAAAAAGGTCTTCGCATGATAGGTCAAGGCATGCACGGATTTGTCGGCAACGACCACACCCGTTTTGAGAATCTCGACGACTCCCTTGCCAACCCCACCGACCTACGCATCTTCGCCATCGCCCAGGCTTTGGAAGAAGGTTATACCATAGAGCGCATCGAGGAGTTGACTAAGATAGACAAGTGGTTTATCTCTCGCCTGAAGCGCATTGTTGACCTAAAACAGAAATTGCTCACCTACAACAAATTGGAAGACCTGAGCGACGACTTCCTGCAGGAAGTGAAAGCCGCCGGTTTTAGCGATTTCCAAATAGCCCGTTTCGTGCTGAAACCCGAACACGGCAACATGGAGAAGGAGAATTTAGCAGTGAGGAAATATCGCCAATCACGCCACGTCCTTCCCGCCGTGAAACGCATCAACACAGTTGCCAGCGAGCATCCCGAACTGACCAACTACCTCTACTTCACCTACAACGCTCCCCCAGTCCACGACATCAATTACTACAAGAACGAGAAGTCGGTGGTGGTGATGGGCAGCGGTGCCTACCGCATCGGTTCGAGCGTGGAGTTTGACTGGTGTTCGGTCAATGCCATCAACACAGCACGTCGCCTCGGTTACAAATCAATCATGATCAACTACAACCCAGAGACCGTCTCCACCGACTACGACATGTGCGACCGCTTGTATTTTGACGAACTTTCGTTGGAGCGTGTTCTCGACGTCATCGAGTTGGAACAACCCCGTGGCGTGATTGTCAGCATGGGTGGGCAGATTCCCAACAACCTTGCCATGAAACTCCACCGCCAAGGAGTACCCATTCTCGGCACCAGCCCCGTCAACATCGACCGCGCCGAGAACCGCGACAAGTTCTCCGCCATGCTCGACAAATTGGGCGTTGACCAACCCGCCTGGCGAGCCCTCACCTCTTTTGAAGACATCAAGGAATTTGTCGGCGAAGTAGGCTATCCCGTGCTTGTTCGCCCCTCCTACGTGCTCAGTGGCGCCGCCATGAACGTCTGCTACGACGACGAAGAGTTGCATCGTTTCCTGGAGAAAGCCACCGAGGTATCGAAAGACTATCCCGTCGTGGTGAGCCAGTTCATGCAAGACACCAAAGAGATTGAGTTTGACGCCGTAGCCGACAAGGGAGAGATTGTGGAATACGCCATCAGCGAGCACATCGAATATGCCGGTGTCCACTCCGGCGACGCCACGATGGTGTTCCCCGCCCAGAACATCTATTTCTCCACCATCCGCCAAATCAAGAAAATTTCGACCAAGATAGCCAAGGAGTTGAACATCAGCGGTCCCTTCAATATCCAATACCTTGCCAAGAACCGCGAGGTGAAAGTCATCGAGTGCAACCTGCGTGCCTCTCGCTCGTTCCCGTTTGTCTCGAAGATTTTGAAGCGCAACTTCATAGAGACCGCCACCAAGATCATGCTCGACGTTCCCTACACCCGCCCCGACAAGTCAGAATTTGACATCGACCGCATTGGTGTGAAAGCCAGCCAGTTCTCCTTTGCCCGTCTGCAGAATGCCGACCCAGTGCTCGGAGTTGACATGTCATCGACCGGCGAAGTGGGTTGCTTGGGCGACTCTATGGAAGAAGCCCTGCTCAACGCCTTGATAGCCACCGGCTACCGCATTCCCAATCCCGCCGACCATCCCGCCATCCTCATCAGTAGCGGCGGAGCCAAAGGCAAGGTTGACCTTTTAGAGCCCGCCCGCCTTCTCGACCAGAACGGGTATCAGATATTCGCCACCGCCGGCACCTCCCGCTTCCTTAACGAAAACGGCGTGAAAGCCACCACCGTGGCATGGCCCGACGAGGAAGGCGACAACAACGTGATGGACCTGATAGCCTCTCACAAGTTTGACTTGATCATCAACGTTCCCAAGAACCACACCAAGCGAGAGTTGACCAACGGTTACCGCATCCGCCGTGCCGCCATCGACCACAACATCCCCTTGATGACCAATGTCCGTTTGGCCAAAGCCTTCATCATGGCATTCAGCCAGATGGGCTTGGACGACATCCAAATCAAGAGTTGGCAAGAGTACAACAACTAACGACAAGCGTACTTATAAGATTGGGGGCGGTGGATGATCCACCGCCCCCAATCTATTATGAAGCACTATTTTAGAACAAATACGCCCAACTGGCATTTTCGGAAAGCGAGAACTTTATTTTCTTACCTTTGGGCACGTTAGGCTTTTTCCACATGCCATTGAGGATTCTGATGACGGTCTTTTTCCCATAGGGAGCATCATCGACCGCCTTCTGCAAGTCCATATAGTTTCCTTTCCCGTCGGCAGCGACGATGAAATCATAGTGGCGCACATACTTGGCCAGTTCAGGCGCCACCTTCGCCATCTCATCGACCAACAAGCCAGCGACGACATGAGCACCATACACATTGTAATGCGTGTTGTCCTCCCGTCCATTGGGGATGGAAGGATTCTCGCCCGGTTTGAACCACATGTGCAGCAGTTTCGACTTCTCCGGTCCCAAACCCTGTTCCAAGTCATGCGTCACCTTGTTGGCATCGACAAACAGCGTGTTAGTCGCCTTCGCCACATTCCTTGGCGCCACGATATATTCGCCATGAGTATCGACGAGCACGTCACCCTCCACCTTCTTCTCGCCCGTAAAGACCGTATTGCGCAGTTTCTCGTCATCGTCGTTCACCGCATCCTTAGACTGGAAATTACGACGCACCACAGCGTTCATGAGAATGGGCTTTCCCCCTTTCTCCCGAGTCTCTGTGATGAATTTCGTGAGGTTTGCATCGAAAGTAGAACCAGGGTCGGTGTGTCTGTCTGCCTTGGGCTTTTCGTCGTTATGTCCAAATTGGATAACCACATAATCGCCCGGCTTTATTTTGTCGAGCACCACCTGCCATCGTCCTTCGTCGATGAAACTCTTGGACGACCGTCCGTTGACGGCATGGTTGTCGATCACCACCTTGTCGGTGAAGAATCCCTGAAGCGCCATGCCCCATCCCCTTTCCGGTTTTTCATTGTCATACGGTTTATTCGCCATGGTGGAATCGCCAATCATGAAAATCGTAACGGTTTTCTTGGAAGCCGACAACGCCAGCACGAGCAGCACCGCCAAAGACAAGATATAAATAGACTTTCTCATGCCGCCTAAGATTTGATGGTAGCAATCGCCTCTTGAATGGAAAGCAGTTGTTGTTCTCCCGTCTCCATATTTTTCAGCGTCAACTTGTTTTCAGCCATCTCATTGTCGCCGGCAAGAGCCACGAAATGAATCCCCTTGGCATTGGCATAAGCCATTTGCTTTTTCATCTTAGCCTTGTCGGGGAAGATTTCGCAACTGATGCCAGCCAGCCTGCATTGAGCAGCCAACGGCAGGCAATAGGCAGTTTCCTTCTCCCCGAAATTGATGAAGAGCACCTGTGTCGCCCCTACCGCCTCTTTCGGATAGAGGTCAAGCGCATTCAGCACGTCGAAAATACGGTCGGCACCGAACGAAATGCCGACACCGCTCAATCCAGGCATGCCGAATATTCCCGTGAGGTTGTCGTAACGTCCACCGCCTGTAATGCTTCCAATCTGCACATCGAGCGCCTTCACTTCGAAGATGGCCCCCGTATAGTAGTTGAGTCCACGCGCCAACGTCAGGTCAAGTTCCATCTCATTGACCAAATTGCATAGGCTCAGCATATTGAGGATGGAGCGCACTTCCTCCACCCCCTTTTGGCCGATTTCCGAGTCAGCCAACACCTGTGAGATGGTGTTAAGTTTCTCTTCGTTGCTTCCCTTCAGTGCGATGATGGGTTGGAGTTTCTCTATAGCCTCTTCGGAAATGCCATTTTGGGCGAGTTCCGCATTCACCCCCTCCAATCCAATCTTGTCGAGTTTGTCGATGGCCACAGTAATGTCGACGATTTTGTCCGCCTCTCCAATCACCTCAGCGATGCCCGTCAGGATTTTCCTATTATTGATTTTGATGACCACCCTGATGCCGAACTTGGCAAACACCTTATCGACCATCTGCATCAGTTCCACTTCATTGAGCAGCGAGTCGCTGCCCACGATGTCGGCATCACACTGGTAAAACTCGCGGTATCTTCCTTTTTGCGGTCTGTCCGCCCTCCATACGGGCTGAATCTGATAGCGCTTGAAAGGAAGTTGCAACTGTTCACGGTGCATCACCACATATCGTGCAAACGGCACGGTGAGGTCGTATCGGAGACCTTTCTCGCAAAGTCGTGCAGCCAGTTTCAGGTGCTGCCTACCGAGCAATTCCTCATCGGAAACCTTGTTGGTGAAATCACCCGAATTGAGGATTTTGAAGAGCAGTTTATCACCTTCCTCGCCATATTTTCCCATGAGCGTCTGGAGCGTCTCCATGGCAGGCGTTTCAATTTGCTGGAATCCATGCAAGGCATAGACCTCACGTATGGTGTCGAAGATATAATTACGTTTCGCCATCTCCTCGGGAGAGAAGTCACGCGTTCCTTTGGGTATGCTTGGTTTTTGTGCCATATTCTTTGTCTGACAGTTTATTTTCTGACGATGGTTTGTTCACGGTCGGGACCGACAGAAACGATGCGGATGGGCGTCTCCAATTGCTGTTCGAGGAAAGCCATATAGTCGCAGAACTCTTTGGGGAACTGCTCCTCGGAAGTCATTCCCGTCATATCGGTTTTCCACCCTGGCATTTCCACATAGACCGGTTCGATACCCTTTTCGATGTCGTATGGGAAATAGTCAATCTGCTGTCCGTTTTGCTTATATGCCACGCACGCCTTGATAGTGTCGAAACCGTCGAGCACATCGCTTTTCATCATGATGAGTTGGGTGACGCCATTGACCATGAT
>CAMKSZ010000092.1 GCA_946415525.1 uncultured Prevotellaceae bacterium
GCTACTCCTCCTGCGTCTCCCGTGTCCCCCGCAACCCCCGCATCTCCCGCATCTCCCACGTCTCCCACGTCTCCCACGTCTCCCACGTCTCCCATATCTCCCATATCTCCTATTCCTCCCACAACAGACATTGCTATGGAGGAAAATACTCCTGCCACCAAGCCCGCAGAAAAGGCTCCCGCCTCCAAGCCTGCTGAAAAGGCTCCCGCCACCAAGCCCGCAGAAAAGGCTCCCGCCACAAAGCCCGCTGAAAAGCCCTCCCTTGCGCAAAATAATGACTCCGTCATCATTTTTAAAGTCCAAATAGTAGCCAGTTCCAACAACATCCCCACCGACAGCGAGGTTTTCCAAGGGGTGCAAAATGTTGAGTCTTATACAGACAATGGCATGGTGAAATACACAGTTGGGAAAACGACGGATTTCGACGAAATCGGAAAACTTAAAAAAGAGATGGCCGCTAAATTCCCCCAGGCGTTTATCGTCGCCTTTAAAAAGGGTGAGAGAATGGATATATCAAAGGCATTGAAAGAATATAGAAATTACAAAAACAATAGGAAATAACATGAAATGGTTTACTAAAGAGGTAAAAATCGCATTGGTCGCTATCATCGGCCTTGTCGTATTATATTTCGGATTGGACTTCCTCAAAGGGGTCGATTTGTTCGACACTGGCAATAACATCTATTATGCCAAGTTCAAGGACATTAGCGGACTGGCAAAAGGCAGTCCTGTGCTGACGGACGGATTCCAAGTGGGTAGCGTGAGAGGCATCGATTTCGACTACGATAAAAGAGACGAAATCACCGCAATAATGGAGATTGACAACGAACTGAAAATACCCGTGGGGTCGGTGGTTGAGATTAAAAGCGACTTGCTGGGAAACGTTCATGTTGACTTGATACGTGGTAACGACAGCGACGGATTCATAGAACCGGAAGGCATCATCCTCGGGACTCTCGACGCTGGATTGATGGGGAAGGTGAAGGAGTTTGTTCCGGTAGTCGAAAAATTGCTGCCCAAAATCGACTCCATTCTCACAAGTGTAAATTACATTCTCGCCGACCCGGCTCTACCCAACACTCTACACCATGCCGAACAGGTGACACACGACCTCACTGCCACTACAAAGAGCATCAATTCACTCATGAGCGACATCAACAAGGAGATGCCTGGACTAATGGGGAAAGCGGATGGCGTGCTCACTCAGGCGGGAACGGTGATGAACAATACCACCACACTGACCGACAACCTCGCTAAACTCGACCTGGAAACAACACTGGCAGAACTCACAAAAACGTTGGATAACCTCAAGACTTTCTCCGCTGCACTCAATCAGAAAGAGGGGACCTTGGGCTTGCTGATGCACGACAAGACGCTCTATCAGAATCTTAATACCACGATGATGCACGCCGATTCGTTGCTCGTCAACCTCAGAGAACACCCGAAACGATATGTCCATTTCTCCGTTTTCGGCAAAAAAGACAAATAATGTCGTAGTCGATTAAATTTATGGGTCAGTAGCCCTTAAATAGAAATGTTCTAAATAATAGACAGTTAAACCATTACTTGATATAAATGGTGGAAATAACTTTAAATAAGTGCTTTCCACCATTTATTTGTCTTCTATAATATCCTGTATTTAAATAGTGGATAAATGAGATAAGTTTCGAAAAATCAAATACTTGTAAAATTCCAAATGTAAAATATTTTTCAACAAGCGGCTTCTATCCTTAAATCTTGATTTTATAGTGGTTTACGCTGTTTGGTTAAAAAACAAATAAAATGGGCATTTTTTTTTCACAAAAAAAATACCGATATTTGCATTCGATTTCAAACGTGGGCCTAAAACACGCCCCAACCAACCTTTCTTGATAGTAATGAAACAAAGTCCAACGCAACTCTGGGAAAAGAGCCTGCTGATGATCAAGGGCAACGTCACAGAGCAGCAATATAAAACATGGTTCGAGCCAATCGTCTTCGAGTCGTATTCCCCGGCTACGATGACGATCTTGGTCAAGGTACCCAGCATGTTCGTGTATGAGTACCTCGAGGAGAACTTTGTGGACTTGATAAGCAAGGTGCTCAAGAAGGTGTTCGGAAGCAGCGTAAGACTTACCTACAAGGTCGTCACCGACAATACCAACCACATGAATATGGTGGTGCAGTCGGACAATTCCGAGGAAAAGGGCGAGAAACCGCTGGCAACGACAAGGGCCAACCAGCCTTACACCATGCTCGACGTCGCTCAGCCGCAGGACATTGACTCGCAGTTGAACCCTCATCAGACTTTCGAGAACTTCATCGAGGGGGTGAGCAACAAGTTGCCAAGGGCTGTGGGCATTTCCATTGCTCAGAACCCTTCTACCACGCAGTTCAATCCGATGTTCATCTATGGCCCGTCGGGATGCGGAAAAACCCACCTCATCAACGCCATCGGAGTTAGGGTGAAGAAACTGTACCCGAGAAAAAGGGTGCTCTATGTGAGCGCAAGACTCTTCCAAGTACAGTACACCAATGCTGTCATTCATAATACCGTCAACGATTTCATCAACTTCTATCAGACAATCGATGTGCTCATCGTCGACGACATTCAGGAGTGGATGACGGCCACTAAGACGCAAGATACCTTCTTCCATATTTTCGACCATCTCTTCAGAACGGGCAAGCGCATCATTCTCGCTTGTGACAGACCTCCCGTGGACTTGCAGGGCATGAACGACCGATTGCTCACAAGGTTCAGTTGTGGATTGATTGCTGAACTCGAAAAGCCTGACGTGCAACTGTGTATCGACATCCTTCATGCAAAAATCCTTAAGGACGGTTTGCAAATACCTGATGATGTTGTACAGTATATCGCCGAGAATGCCAACGGAAGCGTCAGAGACCTCGAAGGGGTCGTCAATTCTCTGATGGCTTATTCCGTGGTTTACAATCAGGCTATTGACATGACGCTAACTGAGAGTGTGCTCAAAAGGTCGGTGAAAGTTGACAACAAACCGCTGACCATCGATGATATCGTCTCTTCTGTATGCTCACATTTCAAGGTGTCGCCCGAAGAGGTGGGGGGAAAGAGCCGCAAGCGCGACTTGGTGATTGCAAGGCAGGTGTCGATGTTCTTGGCTCAAAAGCATACCAAAATGCCGGCATCGCGCATCGGAAAACTAATTGCTGGGCGCGACCACTCCACTGTCATACATAGTTGTGAAAAAGTGGCTGAGAGAATGAAAATCGACGAAGGATTCTCCAAAACCATCGCGATGATTGAGAATACATTCAAACTTAAATAATAGATCACTTGCATTATTTGCTTTGAATGGAGGGGATGTAGTGATACATCTCCTCCTTTTCGTATGCAAAAAATCAAAAAAAGCCATCCCTCTGCTCCTCAAGGTGAAATTTGTCCCGTATGTTGCGTTGCCAACGCAACAAAAAAACAGCCATCCCACCGCTCCTCAGAAGACAGTGAAATGGCTGCTTAAATCTATATTAAACTAACATGCACCCAGTCTCACGACTTGGTGCATGATATAACTTACTAAATAAATTAACTCAAAGATGTCGACTCTCACGAGCGGACCAAATCTCACAAAGGTGAGATCTGTTAGCGAAAATTATTATTGTCTTTGTCTATGTTCTTAATTTATTAAGGGGTGTTTTTACAACCATTCTTAAATGGTGATGCAAAGGTAGTAAAATAGACTCCAAAAAGCAAGATAATCTATCACTGTTTTTCTCAGTTTGACGTTTTTTAACAGTGTGTCCGCAAACAATTTTTGACTGTTGCTGATTATTCAACACTTATTGTCATCTTTTTCCATTTCTTATAGCCTAAAATGGCTATGATGACATACAATCCGTAGAGCGAGGCCTTGAATGGTATGTCTTTATAGAAGTACAACGCGCATGTCACCACATCCACGACAATCCATATAAGCCATTGTTCAAGGTATTTGCGGGCTAAGGCCCAAATGCCTACGAATGAAAGGGCGGTGGTGAATGAGTCGGCGATAGGAACACGCGAATCGGTGAAGTTGACAAGGAATAAGTATAGCCCTCCCCATGCAATTAGGGTGATGACGCTCCACAGAATGGCCAATTTGATGGGAAAATGGGTGATGGGTTGGGTGGTGGGCTGGGGACTTTGGCGGGTGGGCTTCCGCATCCAGTTCCAAAAGCCATACATGGTCATGGCAAGATAGTAGAATTCCATGCCACAGTCGGCATAAAGGCCTTTCTGGTAATACAAGACAATGCCCAAACTCTGCATGAAGAATCCCACTACCCACAGCCAAATGCTGGCATGATACTCGAGCAGGATATAGGCGAGCCCGAGTATCGTGGTCAGCATGTCTAACCAGTGTTCTGAAAGGAATTGTGCCATGGTGTCAGAATCGCAAGGTGAGATTGCCCATCGCGGTGAAGCCGGCCATGGGGATGAAACCGATTTGATAGTAACGGTTGTCGTTGGTATGCCCGTAACTCTCGGCAATGGCTGAATACACCCACCCGTTGCTGGCATAGTGTCGGTTGAAGACGTTGTGAAGGTTCATGCCGATGGTTATTTCCTTCAAGCCAAAGGCCTTCGATACTTTGGAGGTGTAACTTAGATCGACGTTACTGCTGCTGAAACTTGGCAGCGACCTATCCTTGTTCTCGGTGTTGTCAAGGTATTGGCGACTCACATAGTTGGTGTGCCAGATGGCTTGCCAACCGTTTTTATGCAAACGGATAAAGCCATTGAGGATGGCTGAGGGGGAATAGGCGAGTGTGGAGTTGTCGTAGTGGATGGCGCGCAACTCGTCGCCGTTGCCGTCGCAGTGGTATTTGGAGGCGTCGGCATTGCCGTCCCAGTCGTCCCAGTCTTCCACATATTCGGTGAAATCCTTGATCTTGTTGATGCTCAGCGATGCATTGCCTTCCAACGTCAACCAGGGAGTGAGATCGCAACCGGCGGTCAATTCTATGCCGGTACGGTAGGAGTCCTTGATGTTGGTGGTCAACAGTTCGCCGATTTCACTGGTTTGGCCGGTCTGCACAAATTGGTCGTTGTATTTCATGTAGTAGGCGGTCAGCCCGGCATGAAAACCTGTGGTGGAGAAACTATACCCTGCTTCGAAGTCGAGCAAGGATTCTGCTTCGGGGGCGGGATAACTGGCGTTGTCGGTGAAGTTGTTGCGTTCGGGCTCGCGGTGGCTCAGGGCAAAAGAGGCGAAGGCTCGGTGCCCGCCCACATGGTAACTGATGCCGGCCTTGGGATTGACAAAGTGATAGGTTTTGTCGATGTCGAGGTTATGCTTGTCGTAGAGGTAGGTGCTTGGGTTATAGACAAACTTGTCGTTATAGCCGTCGGTCTTGTAACCTACATAGCGATATTGCACGTCGGCGAACACGTCAAAATGTTCGGTCAGGTGGTAGAGTCCCTTGACGAATCCACTGAGGTCGTTCTTGGTGGCGTCGGAATCGTAGTAGTGGTAGTCGCCGTTGGCCATGAGGTGTTTCCGCAGTGTGGCATTGCCAATATAGGTGGCATAACCAAAGTGGTTGCCCTTGAACTGCTGCATCGAAAGACCGCCGATGATGTCCCAATGCTCGTCCTTGTAGTTGGCGTTCCACACCAGTCCGTAGGCGTCTTGCTTGAGGCCTTTCTTGCGCACCCAGTCGGTGCGTTTCACCGATGTGATTTCACTGCTGTTGAATTGGGCGTTGGGCAGACCGAGTTTCTTAATCTTGTTTTGGTATCTGAATTCGTCATAGTAGCCGTAGCCGTGGGTGTAGTGCAGCGAGGCGGTGGTGCTCCATCGTTCGTTGATGGTCCAGGCGGCTGAGAGAATGTTGTGGCTCTGCCAGAAATTGTCGGTGGTTTTCTTCCAGGGTTGGCCGTCGCTCATGATATAGCGGGAGGTCTGGTAGTTGCCGTTTCCGTCTTTTACGAATATGCCGTTGTCGTCGGTCTGCAGATATTCGTATAGGGAGTTGTAACGGCCTAATCCAGCATTGTAAAGGTCTTCGTAGGTCTTGATGCCGGTGCGTTGGTCGTAGGCCCAGTTGGCATCGCAGTAACTGCCGTCCATCAGCGACAGGTCGTCGCTGCCGGCGGTCACGCCGTTCCAGGCTTGGCCGGTTCGTTCGAAATTGCCGAAATTCTTGTAACCTACAGTCAGATGGTCGTTCACATACCGTAGGCCGGCATAGAAACTTCCAGAGCGCCCTTGCGTTCCGTGGATGAAGCCGTCGGTGTTGGTTTCGTGATAGGCGCCGTCAAACACGAGGTGGTCCCACAACAGGCCGGTGGTGAACGAACCGCCTACGTTGAAGGTGTTGTACGAACCGTAACTACCGCTGAGTTCGAGGGAGGGCTCTAAGGCGGCTGCCTTCGACGAGAGGGCGATGTTGCCGCCAAAGGCGCCGTCGCCATTGGTCGAAGCACCTACGCCGCGTTGTATCTGCACGCTGCCCAACAATGAGGCGTAACTGTTCATGTTGGCCCAAAAAACACACTGGTCCTCGGCTGAATTGAGGGGGATGCCGTCGAGGGTAACGTTGATGCGCGAACCGCTGGCGCCGCGGATGCGCATGTAGGTGGTGCCGGTGCCTAAGCCGTTTTCACTCCAGGCTATCACACCAGGGGTGCGGGCGAAGAGGAAGGGCAGTTCTTGGCCGGTCTTTGAGAATTCTTGCAGTTCCGCTTTCTTGATGTTCGTCACGGCGTAAGGGGCCTCGTTTTGGGCACGAACGCCTTTCACGACAACTTCTTGCAACTCCTCTAACCAAAGGGAGTCGGCATTGGTGGTTTGCCCCATTGCTACTGCAACAGGGAGAGTGGCCATAATACTAAAAATGGTCTTTTTCATTTTACCTTATTAATAATATACAATAAGGGGAGGGAAAGAGCGAAATCCCTACGCCGGCATTATCCGGGTCAGGTCAGAGGGTCTAATCTCAGCTCGAAATATCGGGCACCCCTTAACTTACTCTCTGTAAGTCGCTGCAAAGATAGTGCAAACCGAGCGCAATACAAAATAAAACATCGAAGATTTTTATTTTTGTTGCCGAGGTGCTGCCTATTTTCGCCGAAGTCCTATGGGATAATACTATGATGACAATACGATTTCTCAATAATTTCCTTTCCATTATTTCCTTTTCTACAAAAAATACAAAGAATGACGTTTTTTTTTCTTATTTTTGCCATCTAAAACAAATCAAACGATATTTATGATAATGAAAAGCAAATTATTAAGAAGACAAGGACTGATTGGCTTGCTGGCATTCTTTGCGTGCCTTACAGTGCAAGCACAGCAGTTGGCTTTCCCTGGTGCACAGGGATGGGGACGTTTCGCTACTGGCGGAAGGTCGGGCAGAGTCTACCATGTCACCAACCTCAACGACACGGGGGCGGGGTCGCTTCGTGATGCTGTCAGCCAGTCGGGGCGCATCGTCGTCTTCGATGTGGCGGGGGTCATCAACCTTCAGAGCAGGCTCGTTTTCGCTGGCAACCTTTATGTGGCTGGACAGACAGCACCGGGCGAGGGCGTCACGGTCTATGGCAATGGTGTGTCGTTTTCGGGCTCTAATAACATCATCGTCAGGTATATGAGGTTCCGAATGGGTAAAGGCGGCGACTCGGGCAAGGACTGCGCCGGCATCTCCAACGGCACCAACATGATCTTCGACCATTGCTCCTTCGCATGGGGACTCGACGAGGTGTTCTCCATCAATCCCGACGGAAAGGGTGACTTGCGCAATGTCACGCTGATGAACTGCGTCTTCGGCCAGGGGTTGCTGACGCACTCTGCCGGTGGACTCATGCAGGCCGACAGCATCACCCTCTATCGCAACTTCTACTGCGACAATGGCACGCGCAATAACAAGGTGAAGGGTGCCCATCAATACGTCAACAACATCGTTTACAATTGGAAAAACGGCTGCTATCTCATGGGGGGCGATTCGCAAGGGAAAAGTTATGCCAATACGCAGGGCAATCTCTTCATCAATGGACCTGCCGGCGGTGGGAATGCTTGCACGTCGGGCAATAGCGACTTCAACATCTATGCCGACGACAACTGGCAGGACAAAGACCGCGACGGGAAATTGAATCCCTATGAAATACCGCAAAGCGAATATGGGGGAGGCCCTACTTTCCGCTCGACACCTTATCCCTATCCCGAATTGAATATTGTCGGGGCTACCTCTCTCATCGACGGATTGCTGCCCGATGTGGGGGCTTCGCTTCCTTATCGCGACTATGTTGATTGCTACATGGTGGATGAATGTCTGTCGTTTGGCACCGATGGCGTGCTCATCTCCACAGAGGATGTGCTGCCGTTCGGAAAACCTTCTGCATGGAAAGTGTGGGGAGGAAATGCGCGTGTCGATACCGATGGCGATGGCATGCCAGATGAATGGGAAACGGCCAACGGCACCGACCCTGCAAAAAACGACGCTATGACAAAGGCTGACAATGGCTACACAAACATCGAAAACTACGTCAATAGCATCTCTGCCGAGACGGTCGATCCCTTCCTTAGGGCTCCGCAGATGCTCGGACAGTCGGATGCAACGCCTTCTTCCATCACACTTACTTGGCGCGACTGGACGGTCGGCGAGGAGGGATTCTTCGTCCAAATGGAGCGTGACGGCGAGTTTGTGGAAGTGGGCCGTGTGGCGGAGGGCGTCACCTCGTTTGTCGTCGGTGGACTGGAACCTGCCAAGGCTTATCGTGTGCGTGTCTGTGCCTATTCTGGCGATGACGTTTCGGAATATACCATGGCAAATGTGAAGACGATGCAGGAACAGACTGATCTCGTCGATATCGACAACTATCAACCAGACTTCACATGGAAAGGCGGCGATGGCACTTGGGACACCTCGTCGGAGTCGTGGAAGGAGGGGGTGTTTGCCGATGGCGGCAAAGTGCTCTTCCCCATGGAGGAAGATGCTGAGGTGTACTTGCCCGTTACTGTCGCTCCCAAGGCGGTGGTGGTCAATGGACCTGCTTCGTTGAATTTTATGGGGGGTGGAAAGATTTCGGGAACTGCTTCTGTCAATAAGGCTGGAACAGGAAGCCTTTCACTGTCGGCTAACAATGATTACACGGGGGCTACTGTGCTGAGAGGGGGCGAGATTGCCTTCTCGTCGCTGAAAAATGGTGGAGTGGCAAGTTCCATCGGGGCGAGCCTTGACTATTCACCCAACTGGGTGTGGTATGGCGGCACGTGGCGCTATACCGGTGGCAATACCTCTACCAACCGTGGGGCTGTCATCTACAAGGATACGGAATTCAATGTCCAAAATGCTAACACTACGGTTAGCATGGGTGGAAAGATGGAGGGCGACGGGGGCATCGTGCTCAACGGGGCTGGTACGTTGGCGCCTACCTCCAAGGATTTCTTCAGTTATGCTGGCAACACCACAGTGAAGGGGGGCACACTCTATCTCAATGGTGTCTCTACGCTTTGGTCTGACAAAATCTGTGACTTGGGTGGGTCGAAATTGGTGCTCGCTGGTGGCTCGTTCCGCACAAAGGATCCCAACGACACCTATTCTACTTACACTTTCCCCATAGAGGTGGCACCGGACTCTTATTCCAAAGTGTATTTCTGCCGTAACTGCTCTATCAAGAGCACTGTCACAGGAACAGGAACGGTGGAGTGGGAGGTCAACTGGGTGCGTGAATACATCGAAGGCGACTGGAGGGGCTTCTACGGCACGCTCGTGGTCAATGGCACTGGCGGGTCGAGCACGGGTTCCCAACTGATGTTCAATAATAATACCTACCGTGGCATGCCCAACAATGTCGTTTATCTCAAGGGAAGCACACGTGTCATCTATTGGAATACGAATGGTGAACTTTATCTTGGTGGTCTTGGAGGCGACAAGGGGACTTTCTTGAGCGGGTCGAGCAAGCAGACGGCGGGGCATGTCATGACTTGGCATGTCGGTGCCGCAAATACCGACGAGACGTTTGAGGGTGTCATCGACAATTGTGCCAGCAACACGGCGTCGAAATACGACGGCACTACCAATATCGTCAAGGAGGGGAGTGGCATCTGGCGACTCACTGGCACCAACACCTACAAGGGATATACCAATGTCAATGGAGGACAACTCATCGTCAACGGCAAGAACAATGGCACCGGAAAGGTTTCTGTCAATGCCGAGGCTACCTTGGCGGGAACGGGTACGGTGGCTGGGGCGGTCGCTGTCAACAAAGGTGGTGTCATCCGTCCGGGCGACGAGGCCATTGGCGAAAGCAAACTCACTTTGGGCAGCACGCTGACCGTTGCGGGCGAGGGCGTCGTCTCCATACCGGCTACACGCGAGAACTGCAACACCATCGCTGTCAAGGGCGTCATCACTCTCCAGGAGGGGGCTGTGCTGCAACTGGCTGACGGCAAGTTCGAGGAGGCTCCCTACAATGCTACTGCCTACCAAGTGTTTGATCCTTCTGCTGGTATTGTCGGCACGTTTGCGGAAATCATTCCCGCTGTCCCGGGCGAGGGACAGACTTGGGATGTCAGCGAACTTTATACCACTGGTGTGTTGAAAGTCGTGGGCGGGGAGGAGAATCCCAATGTAAAGCCGGAGCCCAATCCCGAAAAGGAAATGAAAACTGCATTGCTCACTTGGGGCAACATGAGCACGGATTCCTACGACAACAGTGGGGTCAACAACATGCTCGTGGGGGTGATCGACGACGATGCCGAGGGCTTCTCAATGGTGATTACAGGCAACTTGGCTAAATATTACAGTGCAGCGGACAAAATCAATGTGGAATACAATGGCAACACGCTCTCGCGTACGACCATCAAATGCTCCAATGGGGCTGAGAACACTGTGTTCTTGCCGGAAAAGGCCAAGGCAACAAAAATCACGCTGTGGAGTTATACCAACGTCTCGACTCCCAACCGCACCAGTTATTGGGCAAATGTGGCGGGAGTGAGTTACACCGAGGAGAATTCGGTCATCTTGCAGGCATCGAAGGACACTTCGGCGCCAGTGCGCGTAAGTTTTGATTTGCCTGACATTCCGCAGGCTGTCACTTTCCGAAACACTGGTGAACAGCAGTGTGTCATTGTGGGCATCGACTATTACATCGACAATACGACGGGCATAACGGATGCCGAAAGTGGGAAACCTATGAAGGTGGAGTATTTCAACCTCTCAGGCGAGCGAATGACATCACCTGCCAAAGGGGTCTATGTCATGAAAGTGACATTCGACAACGGACGGACGTCCACGCAAAAGGTGATCATGCGCTAATTCGATGAAACATGACTAATATCGGCGGGACTTGCTCTTGGGCAAGTCCCCCTTCGTATTATTTAGTCTTCTCGCGTCCTCTCTGATAACTTTTGGACTTCGACGATTCGCCTTTTGAATT
>CAMKSZ010000093.1 GCA_946415525.1 uncultured Prevotellaceae bacterium
GGGTGGTGGAGCGGCGGAACTAATCTTGTCGATTTGCTCGTTGACCTTGGTGCTGAAGGTCATGGGGCCGAGGATATACTTGAACACATCTTTCTCCTCGCCTGTGGAAACGATGACGTCGCCATAGTTGAGGATGCGGCCGAGGATGCTCTGGCGCACGTTGATGCTTTCGCACTTGCGGAGCATGAGTTCCTTGGAATTGCGCATGATGATGCCCGTCTTGAGGATGATGCGCTTGTTGGTGAGAATGAACTTCTTGCCGTTGTTGATGACGATGTACCACAGCAGCGCGAGCACGAGGAAGACACCGCTGAAGATGAGGCGGTACTTCAAAGTGCCTTCGCCGACGGGGACGAAAGGCAAGACGACAGCCAGCAGGGTGAGCAGCATGGGGAGCCAATAGAGCATGTAATGGAACCGTGCCTCGCAAATGACGGTTTCACCCTCCATCATGTTGTTTTTGGATAGACTCATAATATTCGGTTGAAGATTTTGATGCCCACGGCCCTTCGTGGACCGCCAAGGGCGGGATATGTGCATACCAAAGGCAAAGTTACATATTTTTTCTGAAAGCAGTATGTTTTTATTCACCTTTTCTCTTCCATAAAGTGTAAATTCATCGGAAAAGAAGTGAAAAGTCTATCCGATTTATGGTTATTGTTGTCAAATATCTTCCACAAAGAATCGTGCCCGCATCATTTCATCCCCATTTTTGGGTAATTGACAAAATACCATATTTTCGGTATTGCAGGAATCGGACCCAGTGCGTAACTTTGCACCGTAAAAAGCCGGCAACTGCCGGAGCCAGACATAAGGTAAAAAATAATTCATAATGTTTGTGTATAGTGTTGATTGTCAGTAGGGAATGTTTTTTGCCCCATGAGGCACCGCCCGTAGTGATACGCGCCTTCTCCACTGACATCATTCATTTTCCAAGAACAATACTCCATGGCATTTTCTGTTCCAAGTGAATGAAAAATGATGGAAAATAGAGAAAAAGGGCGTGACGAGAAAAGATTTTTGCACCATTTACCGCCCCGACCACCATGGAAGTGGATTTTTCTTGCTAAATTTGCAAATAAAAACGACAAACATCATCTTACCACCATGCGAATCACTCGTATTCCACACATTCTCATCGCACTCGCTGCCTTGACGGCAGCACCTGCCGCCCTCTACGCCCAGGAAGAAGAAGGCGACAACATCTCACGCGAGATATTCATCTATTCCCCCAACGAACGTAGCGGACTTCATGCCGCCTATCTCGACTTTGAAGGCAAATGGCACGAAATAGGGCAGTTGTGTGCCTCCGACTACGGACCATGGGGAGCCGAGAAACGAATGTATTATCCCAATGTGGTGAAGGCCTCCGACGGCACCTGGCGCGCCGTGTGGCAACTCAACGACAACGCCCCTTGCTTCGCCGCCGCCTACAGTCCCGACCTCATCACCTGGCGCCCACAAGACTATCCCAAGATGAGCACCCGCAACTGTCTGCGCCCCATCGTCTTCGAGGGCGACGACGGTTCGTTCGACATCTTCTACAAGTCGGGCAACGAGCGCCGCTACGTGCAGGCCTCCAAGGACTTCCGCCACTTCTCCGCCGACGAGGAAAGCAGCATCAGCGACGAGGCGTGGGGCGGCGACAAGGCCGTTGTGGGCGACCGCGAATACAACGGTCAAATCTTCGACGTCACACAAGGCGAACTCATCCAACTGCTCACCCACTTCGAAGTGCTCCGCCGCGACGGCGAAATGAGTGCCGAGCGCATGGCCGACGACGCAAAGCGATTTGCCAACCTGCAGTCGGCCTCTGCCACCCTCACCGTCGATGCCAACCGGCAAAAAGCCATCAGCGACCGCCTCATCGGCATTTTCTTCGAGGACATCAGTTACGCTGCCGATGGAGGGCTCTATGCCGAACTGGTGCAAAACCGCGATTTCGAGTACAATTCCAACGACCGCAAGGAATGGAACGCCACCACCGCATGGCAGTCGGAGACAGCAATCACCATCGCCACCGACCAACCACTGAGCACCAACAATTCCCACTACGCCATCCTTGAATCCACCGCCATCACCAACGAGGGATGGGACGGCATCGCCGACCCCGACCCCGGGCAGGCCTACAACTTCTCCATGCACGTGCGCCACATCGACTGCAAGAAAAAACAATGGCTCGTGCAAATCGTGACAACCGCCGGCGAGGTGCTTGCCGAGGCCAAGGTCACCACCAAAGGCGAGGGCTGGCACGCCTACACCGCCGTTCTCGACACACGGCAACCCAAACTACGCGCCAAAGCGACCACCCATGACTGTCGGCTGCGCCTCGTGCCGCTGAAAAAAGGAAAGGCAGCCGTCGATATGGTGAGCCTCTTCCCGCAAGCCACGTTCAAAGACAGGAAGAACGGCCTTCGCCGCGACCTCGCCCAAGCCATTGCCGACCTGCATCCCAAGTTTGTCCGCTTCCCTGGCGGTTGCATGAGCCACGGCCAAGGGCTCGACAACATCTACCATTGGCACCACACCGTAGGGCCATTGGAGGACCGCCGCCCCGACTTCAACATCTGGCACTACCACCAGACACGCGGCTTGGGCTTCTACGAATACTTCCAATTTTGTGAGGACATCGGTGCCGAACCGCTTCCCGTGCTCGCCGCCGGCGTGCCCTGCCAAAACTCCGCCGCCAACAAGGACGGCTATGCCGGACAGCAAGGCGGCATACCGATGGACGACATGCCCGCCTACATCCAGGAAATCCTCGACATGATAGAATGGGCCAACGGCGACCCCGCCACCAGCCGATGGGCGAAAATGCGCGCCGACGCCGGGCATCCAGCCCCCTTCCACCTCAAATACGTGGGCATCGGCAACGAAGACATCATCTCCACCGTCTTTGAGGAGCGGTATGCCATGATCTGCAAGGCCATCAAGGAGAAATACCCCGACATCGTCGTCTGCGGCACCGTGGGACCGTTCCATTCACCCTCTGCCGACTACGTTGAAGGCTGGGACTTTGCGAAAAAGCACGGCGACATCATCGACATGGTGGACGAGCACTACTACGAGAGCACGGGGTGGTTTGTCAACCACCAGGACTACTACGACGACTATGACCGGAAAGCACCGAAAGTATATCTCGGCGAATATGCCGCCAGCACCAAGGAGAAAAGGCCCAACATCGAGACGGCCCTCGCCGAAGCCATCCACCTCTGCAACATCGAGCGCAATGGCGACGTGGTGGCGATGACCTCATACGCTCCCCTGCTCGCCAAAGACAAGCACCACAACTGGAATCCCGATCTCATCTATTTCTCCAACACCGAAGTGCGCACCACACCGAGTTATGAGACACAGCGCCTCTTCGGCACCTACAGCGGCGACCGTTACATCCACTCACAGGTGAAAGCCGACGAAGCACTCGCACGGCGCATCGTCGCCACCGTGGTGGAGGACAGCAAGACCCATCGCCGCCTGCTCAAGGTGGTGAACGCCCTGCCCGTGCCGCTGACCCTCCATGTCGAAGGTCTCAGTCTGCCCGAAGGCACGCCCTGGGAAGGCATCAGCGGACAGCCCGCCGACCAACAAGTGAAGGTGGAAAAGGGCAAGGCCGAGGGCGGCGACCTCACCCTGCCCCCCTACTCGCTGCGCGTCTATGAGATGTGAAAATATCGTTAAATGTTTGGCGGATTGTCGGATATAGCGTACTTTTGCACCAAAAGACGACGACAGCCGTCCATCAACCACCCTTTAGAATGAAAAAATACAGCATTATCACCACCCTCCTCGCCGCCGTTCTATCAACGGCGGCGATGGCACAAAGCGCAACTGAAATCGCCCAACTGCGCAAGGATGCCAATGCCGGCAACATAAAGGCACAAGTGACTCTCGGCGGCTACCTCCTCTCAGGCAAGGGAGTCGCCAAAAACTTCACCGAGGCAGCCCAATGGTATGCCAAAGCAGCCAGCAAAGGCAGCACCGACGGCATGTTCGCCCTCGCTTTCTGCCACGAAAAAGGCTATGGCGTAGAGAAAAGCATGGCCGAGGCCGCCAAATGGTATGCCAAGGCTGCAGAGAAAGGCCATCTCCAGGCCATGAACAGTCTTGGACACTGCTACGACGAAGGCGGCGAAGATTTCGACAAGAACTACATGAAAGCAGCGGAGTGGTACCGAAAGGCAGCGGAGAAAGGCCATCCGGGCGCCCAATTCAACCTCGGCCTGTGCTACACGCAGATGAAAGGTGTCGATCTTGACTTCAAGGAGGCTATCAAATGGTGGGAGAAAGCCGCCGAGAAAGGCAACCCCAATGCCCTCAGTAGTTTGGGCTATTGTTACCTAAAGGGAGAGGGTGTCGAACGCAACCCAGAGAGGGCGTTCAATTTCTTCCGCCGTTTGGCCGATTCAGGCAACGTTCAGGCACAATACGAACTGGGGCAACTCTACGCACAAGGAGAAGGGGTGGAGCAGAACACGGAGAAGGCATTGGAATACATCAGCAAGTCGGCCTCGAAGGGTTATCCGCAGGCGCAATTCCGTCTCGGACGCTACTACGACAGTGGGACGCTGGTGGAGCAAGACTATGAGATGGCCGCCAAATGGTACATGGCATCCGCCAAGCAAGGCAACGCCGAAGCGCAATACAATATCGGCAACCTCTACTTCAATGGCATGGGTATCGAGAAGAACTACGAGGAGGCTGCCAAATGGATGGAAAAGGCCGCCTTACAAGGCAACACCTCCGCCATGACGGGCTTGGGCATCTGCTACTACTACGGTTATGGCGTGAAGCGCAGCAAGGACACTGGGCGCGATTGGGTGAACAAGGCCGCCATCATGGGCGACGAATATGCCAAACAGACACTCAAGGGGCTGAAATGAGGATTTTTGGGGAGTTAAGGAGTTTGGGAGTTAAGGAGTTAAGACAATAGACTTGATTGCTCTGTTTTTTGAATCGAAGCGGGGTGGGAAAATTCCCACCCCGCTTCGATTGTCTATTTCACTATCGACACAACGCCGATGATGCCGAGGCCTGTCAGGCTCGCTGCACCGCCATACATGAGGATGGAACTGAGCAAGTTGCGCTCGTCATGAGTGTGGCAGGAGAACTGGTAGGTGGTGCTGGAACGGAACGTGTTGCCCGGACGGAGAACGGTAGAGGGGAAGTCAGACTGGTTGGGACTGTCGGAGAAGTGCATCGTCTCCAAGCAGACCGCCGACCGCCTGGGATAGGCAATGCCCCCCTTCCCTATCTGATTGCCTTTCAACCCATTGGCCGTATAGACCTGGATAGCGGGCTGGTCGGTAAAGACGGTAAGCATGCGCCCGCTGCCCTCGTCCCAAAGTACGGCGGCAGGCTTCTTCTTGCTACCTGCATGGCGCAGTGCGAAAGCATGGTCGTAGCCCTTGGTGATGCTCATCTGCTCGTCGTAGATGTCGATGTCGGAGCCGATGGACTTCATCGTGGTGAAGTCGAAGGGCGTGTTGCGCACTTTCATGAATTTCCCATCGACGTTCTTCTGGGGGTCGTAGGTGGCAATGTACTTGCTATCGACGAACAACTGGTGCTGCATGACGGTGGTCGATGGGTCGCCGGAGAGGTTGAAGAACGAGTGGTTGGTCAGGTTGAGCACAGTGGGTTTGTCGGTGGTAGCCTCATAGTCCACTTTGAGGGCATGGTCGTGCGTCAGGGTGTAGCGGACGAAAAGCGTCAGCGTGCCGGGGAAGCCGTTTTCCCCGTCGGGCGACACATAACGCAACCGGAGCACGGTGTCGTTGGCCTCCACCACGTCCCACACCTTGTCGGCAAAGCCAGGGTAGCCTCCATGAGAGATGTTGCCACCTCCCGACTGCTGCAACATGACGGGCTTGCCGTCGAGCACGAAGTGTGCTCCCTTGATGCGACCGGCAAAGCGCCCCACGATGCTGCCGTAATTGTTTTTCTGCTGGTGGTAGTCGTCGATGTTGTCGAAACCGAGCACGACATCCTCCACACGCCCTTCCTTGTCGGGAGCCATCAGCGACACTAATCGGGCACCGTAATTGGTAAAGCAAGCCTCCATGTCGCCGTTGTGCAACACATAGAGGGCGGTAGGCTGTCCTTCCACCGTCGATTCGAAGCGCTCCGGGTCAAGTCCCGAGGCAGTGGTACGATGAGGCTTGAGGCTGTTGATGAGCAGCGTCATGTTTTGGATGTAGGTGCGGGTGGAGATGCCGGTCACCTCCCTGTTTTCATAAGGCGAGGTGTCGTAGATGTCGCCCACCATCGTCTGTGCATAGGCCGTTTCGTCGCTGCCGGGAGCCATGTTCTTAGGCAAAGCACGGAAGGGGTTCGACACTTGGCTGAGCACCGAAATCCAGCGCCCCTCGCGGTCGAGCGAAGCGACCACCTCATCGACCGACGGGAAGCCTAATCCCGGGCGCATCCACCGCCTCAAGGAATAGTAGAAGTCCTTGGGACCGCTCTGCGCGCTGGCCAACAGCGGCGAGTTGCGCTCCAAGTCCTTGGACCACAGGTTGCGGACTTGTTCGAGGTCGGCACGCAGTTGGGCGGGATTGGCCACGGCATACGAACTGTAGTGCGCGATGGTGCTGCCGGTGATTTGGTCGGTGTAATAGTCGCCGTTGGCCACATTGCTGCCCTTGCGGTGCACATACAAGGGTTGGCGGGTATCGGGGTCGATGAACCTCGGCATGAGAATCTCGCCTTCGCGCAAGGGTGTGCGCCGCACCAAAGCCGCCATGTCTGATGGCAACTGCCGACTTTCGAGAAATTCTATGGCCTTGGGGATGCCGTTGAGGAAACTCTTGTCGCCCGTCAGTTTATAGAACTCCATCATCTTGTAAATCATGGAGACGGTCGTGCCGGTGTTGACAGCCCTCGGCTCATACGAACGGGCGTGGGCAGGTTTCAGGTCGTCGGGAGTGTATTGGTCGGCCCACCCTGCCAGGGGTGGTTGTTGCTGCAAGTCACGCAACAAGTGCATGGCCTTGAGGATGGGTTCCTTGAGCCGGTCCATCCCCAACGAGGTGTAGCATTGCAGGAGGAAGTCGATGTTCTCGGGCATCACATCGTCGTTGATGGTAATGAACGAGGAATAGTCGGCCATCCCTTTGAAGGGGTGGTTGTTCATCAACGGATAGCGCTGCGGCCATCCCCCATTATCGTATTGGCTCTTCACAAAGAAGTCGATGGCCCGTTCAAGTGGCGGGAGGAAGTTGGGGTCGCGCTTTTCGAGGTAGAAGCGCAACAAGAACTCGGCGCAATGCTTGGTCGCCACGTCGTCGAAGGTGGCATTGCCATAATAGTGCTGAAATTCCTCCAACCGCCATGCCTGCCGCCCGACGGTGGCATACCATGCCTTCAGCGAGTCCTCGGGCTCCAGGTCGAACACATAGTTCCACCCGCCGCAGGGCAGTTGCCCCTGGATGATGCAGAGAGCGACACACCTGGCACTCTCGTAGTAATACTCGTCGCCGGTGACATGGTAGGCGTCAAGCAGCAACTCCCCCACGTCGGGCGTTCCGGGAGCCTGTAGCCAGACCATGGTGCGCTTGGCCTCCAACTCTCCCCACTGGCGTGAATAGTCGGGCAGGTAGTTCCAGACGAAGCCGCCATTATAGGAGGCCACGTCCATCATATACTGTGTGGCGCGCTTCATCGCCCGTAGTACATCGCTTTCGCCACCCCTTGCGGCAACGGTCGTCAGCAGGATGGCTACGCAAAGCATCAGTCGTCTCATAGTTCGCGATATTTAAAGTTCTTGAAAATGGCGCATCCCTCACCTTCACAGAACACGCCGGGCAGCACGCTCTGGAACTCATAGAGCGTGTTGTGGTTGAATCCAGAAATCTCCTGGCCCCAGGTCTCACGGTTCCATGCCTTGCCGTCGAGACTCCAATAGGCTGTCACCACATGGGCGTCGTTGCGCAACCGCAGCCACAAGTGGCGGCCATCGGCCTTTCCCACCCCATTGGCGGCATTGCGCCGATAGCGGAAACGCCGCTCGCCATCGAAAGCGGTGCCCACGTTGAATTGGTCGTTGTAATAGAGGCACAGTCCGGCACACACTTTTCCTTGCAGTTCTATCTCCGCCTCCATCTCATAGCGGTGGGCGCCGGCGATGAACATCAACGGAGCCGACTCGCCCAAACTTCCACCCCGTGCCTGCAGGGTGAGTTGACCATGTTCGACCTTGACACGCTCTGGCTCAAACGCCTTGTAAAAACGCCAGTCAAGTCCCAACCTAAATTCGCCGAGGCGATCGAGGCGACCGACATTCCCCATCCGTGCGGGACAGGGCAACTCGCCGGAGGCGTCGCCCCCGTCGGCGGCCATCCATCCGTCAGGCGTGAAGTGCACCGGCTCCATCAATGTCTGCCGACCAAGGTTGTAAAAGCCATTTTCGTAGGCGTGATAGACACAATACCACTGTCCGTCGGGCGTATCGACCAGCGACCCATGGCCTTTCGACCACCACCGCTCATCGCGCGAATAAGTGTGGATAAGCGGATTGGTGGGCATGTTCTCCCAAGGGCCGTCGATGGTCTCCGAGCGAGCCACCACCACCATGTGACTGGTGGGAGGCCCTGCCGTGCCACCCTCTGCACTGATATAGTAGAAATACCGCCCGATGCGGTAAACCTTGGGACCTTCGAGGCAGAATCCCTCGGTGAGCCACTCTTGCGGATACTGCCATCCGTCGTAGAAATGCACTTTTGAACCGGGCACGACAGAGAGGCAGTCGTCGGCGAGCGTCCATCGATTGCCGCCGCTCATCACGAGATAGCATTTCCCGTCGCCGCCATCGACAAAGCAGGGGTCGATGTCGCCGATGTTGAGGTCAATGGGGTCGCTCCAAGGACCGGCAGGAGAGTCAGCATAGACCACGCAATTGGTGCGTCGGTCGCCATGGACGGTGAAATAGATGTAGTATTTCCCTTTGTATTTCTTGATGTCGGGTGCCCAAATCGAACCGAGGTAAGTTTTGAGGGCATAACTCACCGGTTCCCAGTCCACGAGATTGCGGGAATGGTAAACCACCAATCCAGGCTGATAGTCGAAGGCAGAATTGGTGAGATAGTAGTCTTTGCCGTCGCGGAGGATGGTGGGATCGGGGAAATCCCCTCCAAGGATGGGGTTGACATACGTGCCCTGGCCCATTGCGGCCATCGCCACGACCGCCAGCAGCGTCGCGAGGAGCATCCTTCTGTTACTCATGGTATTTGCGTTTTGAAATGAATGGGAAATCTCGTCGTTTGAGCAATACTGAGGCAAGTTTTTCAAAGGAAGTCTTGCCGCATTGGACTGAAGGTGTCGATCAGTATGCCGGCTTCGAGACAGACGCAGCCATGCTCTTGGTCGGGCTCCACATAATAACCGTCGCCAGCCTCCAACACCTGCTTGCGGTCGCCGATGGTCAGTTCGAAACGCCCGCTCGCCACATAGGTGGCCTGACTGTGATAGTGGGTATGCGGCGTACCCACCGCACCAGTCTCAAACTTCACCTTCACCATCATCAGTTGGCCGTCATAGGCCATGATTTGCCTTTCGATGCCAGGTGCGGGACGTTGCCATTCCATTTCCCGCTCTATCTGAAATACGTCGCTTCTTGTTTTCATATCGTATATATAAATATGTATTAGTAGGGGTTAGTTATTTGCAAATTTAGCACAAAAAGATGAAACGGAAAGCACATTGTTCCGTTTTTTTATCAGCGAAACAAAAAAAATGATAATAATCTTAAAAAAAACACCGTCTTATGGTGTTTTTCGCTACCTTTGTGTTCGGCGGACAATGGCCGCCTCACTATTTCACTATATACATTATTTAAATAATAAGGAGATTTCAATATGAAAAGGATACTGACTTTGGCCTGCATGCTGACACTCATGCTTGTGCCGTCGTGCGCTCAGATGACCAAGAAGGACACCGGCAATGGCCCTTTGAGCGAGCGAGTGAACAAATTTTGGAAAAAGACGAAAAAAGCCGTCAACGGCGTGGTGGAACAAGTGGAGAACGACTTTGCCAACGAGAACAGCGGACTCCGCCGCATCGCCGGCAAATACTACATGAACATCTACGACACCAATGTTTATAAAGGCGAGGACGGAGAGGCGCTGCGCGACCTCTGCCTGCAACAGTTCGTGGCCAAATACCCAGCAGTGAAAGTGCGCTCCTGCGTCATCCCCCAAACCGACTGGATGACGGAAACAGTAGAGACCAACGGTCAGGTGACGGGCTACGCCCAGACGTTGTTCTGCTACATCCTTGCCAAGGACGGCGACGAGGGCTACATCAACGCCAAGTTCGTTTTCGAGCGGCAAAAGGAGGTGGGCGGCACCTTCGTCGATTCACGCGCGAAATGGCCGCTGTGGGTGCGCACCGACGTGCTCACAAATGAGGTGCGTGAGCGTCTGTTGACGAAATAGAAACCCTAAACACAAAAAAGGAAAGAGCAAAAAATGGGATTTTTCAAGTCATTGTTCGGAGGGGCCAACGAGTCGCCCGAAGAGAAGAAAGAAAGGGAGGCCGCACGCAACTTCGACGTGCTCAAGACCAACGGGCTGCAAGCCCTTCGCACCGGCCATGCCGACTACGCCATCAATAGCCTCACGCAGGCACTGCAACTGAAAGACGACCTTGAGGTGCACGACTACCTGTCGCAGGCATACGCCCAAGCCGGGCAATACCAACAGGCCATCGAGCAACTCAACATTCTCGCCGAGGCACAGCCCGACAACATCCACATCCTCGCCGCCATGGCCAAGATAGCCTACATGATGGAAGACTACAACGCCATGGGAGCCACCTGCGAAAAGGCCATGCTCATCGACAAGGACAATGCAGAAGTGATGTTTCTCTACGCCCGCGCCGCCCGTGGCCGCAACGACTTGGTGAACGCCGTGGCAATGTACACGAAGACCCTCATGCTCAATGCCGACTTCGCCACCGCGAACCTTGAGCGGGGGGAGATTCTTCTTGGCATGGGCGACATAGAAGGAGCGGCTGAAGACGCCGACCATCTGATGGAGGTGGCGCCCGACGCCGAAGATGCTTTGTTGCTCAAGGGCCAGGTGCTCATGGCGCAGCAGCAACCCGCCGAAGCCATCAGCCATTTCGACCGTGCCATCGCCATCAACCCCTATTGCACCGCCGCCTACAAGGAGCGGGGTGCCGCCCGCCTCGCCCTCGGCGACAAAGAGGGAGCCGAGAGCGACATGCGCCAACTCCTCGAACTCGACCCAGATGCCATGAAAGGCATCACCGGCGGCTTCGCCGCCGGATGATAAGGGTCAGTGGGAGCCAAGGATGCCAGAGAGCACGGAGAGACCGGAATGCCCGGA
>CAMKSZ010000094.1 GCA_946415525.1 uncultured Prevotellaceae bacterium
CTTTCCATTTAAAGCACCATCATGCTGGTTTCCTCATTATGGATGCAAATTTACATCCTTTTTGCCAATTTAGCAACCCTCTGCTGCATTTCCTGTTGCATGATTAGAAAAATGCGCCTTTTCAAATGCCCCCTCTTCCCTCATCCGTTCCGTATGGCGCTGTATCACAGCGCCCCCATTTGCTCCCATTTTCCCCCATTTCCCCTCCCATTTCCCTTCGCCTCTCCCTTCTCCGTATGCCGAGGTTCTGCCTCGGCCCCTGTCCTCCCATGCCATCCCTCCCGCCGTCCTTCCTATGCTCTTGTGACAAAAAAATCATCCTATTCCCCTTTTTGTCACAAATTTCGGCGGTTGTCGCAACGAACTAAATAGAAATCAAAGAAAAAATGATGTGCAAGGCCAAAACCCAATGTATCTTTGCAATGTCAAAAGGAACAAACAATCATCCGACAGACAAAGAAAACGAATAATAACAAAAAAACAATACAATTATGAAAAAGTCAAAATTGATCTTCGTTTCATTCATGGGAATTATAATGGCAGTGATGGCAGTAGTTATCGACGTGCTTGACAAAGATCTGCTTATCTCCGCAAACCAATTGCCGTTGACGGCCCAAAACTACGTTCAAGACAATTTCCCTGGTGGCACCGTAGCCTACGCCAAGTTGAAGAACGACATCATCAAGACCTCATACGAGGTGAAACTCAACAACGGCTTTGAACTGCAATTCGACAATTACGGTTATCTGACTGGCTTCGACGACTAATCGACGAATATATAACAACATCCATTACAATCATTTGATAAAAGACATCTATTTACCCGAATCAGGGGGTGAGGAACATAATCCTCACCCCCTGAACAATTAATTAAAACCCGCAAGTAATTCAGAAATTAGCAAGAGTAATGTCTAAACTCCCTAACTCCCAAACTCCCTAACTCCAGAATTCCTTATTCCTTCTTCCCTAAGTACTCAAATAGGTCAATAGTCCCTATTTCGTTTTCGACATCAAGATTGGGGACGACCTCAACCATTCTTGTCTTGCCACTTGCTTTATCCACATAAAAATAGACAAAAGCACCGGTATAACTGCGGAATATCACCTGGTATTCAGATTCCGTCTCTTCTCCCATCTTCACATACATGATGGATGGATCGAACGACTGGCTCTTCTGTTCATCCTCCACAACACTCCAGTCATACTCGCTATGACAATAGTTGTTGACTCCTTCATAGGCCATTTCTTCCGTTATCTTTCCTTTTTGGCATGAGCACAAAGACAAGGCTATGAATGCTAATGCGATGACTAAAATTTTCTTCATGTTTCTTATCTCATTTAGTTCCTCTGTTTAAAACGCTGCAAAATTACACAAAATTCTTCATTCCCTCTCCATTTTGGCAATATAATAACGTGGCGCTCATTGTCAAGTCATCATTGGAAGCAGAGGATTGGCAAGAGTTTTATATTTTGGTAAATATCTCCTCCCTGTCCATGTCATATTTCCATTCATGGGAATTCATACACTAAATACTGGGCGTTGCGATCTGTGGGGTAATTGGTGAGGCGCCCCGAGCGGGTGACGAACGATATGATGCCGTTGTAAATGCCGTGGCCAAATGTGTATTGCCCATTGTAGATGTTGATATAGTGAAGACGGCGGGCATCATAGTTTAGAAGTTGCTCGGTGTCGCTCACTGGCATGCCGTCGATTAGGACCAATGTGGGCAATGAACTTTCGAATAGTTCCTGTTCCCTTAGAACAAACAAATGCGTCACGCCATCGACCTTCTTTTTCACCACGCAAGTCACATATTCAAGCAGGGTCTCCCTGACAGTGAGGAACTGGCGGTATTCGTCAAGATTATAGGTGATGTCGGGCTTGGTGCCAAACAGCGTTTCGTCATAGTCTAATGGCACTCCTTCCACGGCCTTGTCGTCATCAATGCCGCCCAGTTGCAACTCACGCTTGGTGGGTGCTATCGCCATCTGGTGCCGCTGCATGTCGAGGGAGCGGGCTTCCACCTCATCGCGCCTGTAATGGAACACGAGATGCGGGAGCCGCCTCGGGAGTAAGGCGGCAAAAGGACTGACCATCTCGATAGGCAGGCTCACGCCTGTGGATGACATGGCGGAGAGCACCAACGGTCGCTTGCCGTGCACTCCATAGGTGTTGAAGACCGCCGTGGAGTCATCCACCATCTTCCCCTCAAAATAATGTATCTGCTTCCCTACGATGCCCATGGAAGGACGAATCTCACCGCCCTTAAACGTATGGCCGTCATGGACATTCCTTATACGGGCCTTGACGATATGCCCATCCGCCTCAGGCATGTCTTGGTTCTTCTCGCCAACCAAGTCGGCTGTTCCCTTACCCATCACCCAACAACTGTCGTCCTGCACCCATTCGATATCGTCGTCCACACTCTTGCGAAGCGGATTCACGACGGCTACAAGTCGGTGAGACACTTGGGCGCTGCCACGCGTATAGACCGACAGCGCATAGTATCCGCTGTGGAGGTCGGAGGGCAGTTCTACTATGCCCGTTCCATTGCCCCCTACAAGACTTATCACGACGCCGGCAGCCAAACCATATGTGTCACACAGTTCGGCGTAGGCTATCGAGGCCTTGTCGGCGGCCACGTTGACTTTCATCGCCTCACCTGCAAGATACCAGGCGCGGTCTGTCTCAACGCTCGCAGCAAAGCAGTTCATGGAAAGCGCCACCACCACAGCCAATGAAAATATTCTGCTTCTCATCTCAATAACTTACGTTTTCATTCAACGACCAAAAATCCGGTTCCTCGATGTACGCTCCTTCATATCCGTATCTGACATCGAGTTGATGTATAAAAGCCCATGCAGCATGCAACCTGCCATCGTCCGACATCTCAGGAACCACCCATTCGCACAGGTACATGCCTTGCTCTACCATTTTGCAGCATTCCTCCATCGTTGGACTGACGAGCCATACGCGAGTGTCTCCCCCTGTAGGACGGCGGATGGCGTATCCTTCGCCATTGAGGAAGAACCTGTATTTGCTTGTATTCAATGAGCACCCCACAAATCCAATCACATGCTTGTCCGACGTGAGGCAATGGATGTTGGTGGGCAGGGCAGACGGCAGGGGGGTGAACAAGCCTCCCATTTCCGAACTTGCCTTGCGCCGTGCAAGTTCATACTCGTACTCTGCCTTTGAGATGGCACGCTGGCACACCAGGCCGCTATACCTGTGATAGATGCGCACGTCACCCCGGCCTATGTCGTATATCTTGAGGTCGCGGATGTGCTGGCCGTCGTAGCCGGTGCTGGCACCTACCGTCATCGTCGAGCCCGTTGCATCCACCCATCCATACTCGGGAAAGTGGTAGATATCCCTATAGACCGGCTCCTTCTTTTCTGTGTCGAAATACATGAAAGTCTTGTATTCTGGATACACCTGCCATGTCTCGTCGTATGTCCACGAATAGTAATTCGCATGACCTGGTTCGAAGGGCTCGGCAGGCGTGACAAGCACGTCGATATTGCTTTCGGGCGTACTCTGCACTCCCTTGATGTTGGCGATTTTCTCCGTACGAAGGGGTCGCTCAGGGTCGGATTCATAGACCTCGCCGTTAGCCTCGATATGCAAATAATACTTCACGTCGGGGTTGAGGCTTTCTATTTGGCAGGTGTAATATCCATTGGCTTCCTGCGTCGGGTATTCAGAACCGTCATCCCCGCGTACGGAAACCTTCGCCCCAGTCACCTTTTGAGGGGTGTCGGGGGAATTCAAGGCCTTCGTAAGTGATAGGGAGAACTTGTTCAATTGTGCAGAACATATCGTGCCTTCAACAACGAGCAGGCCGGAATCCCCTGCGGAGATGTCTGCTTCGTACTCTTCAATACAACTTGACAGCATCCATCCCCCTATCGCCAGGCATAACACAGAATATAGCGCTTTTCGAAGTTTCATGGTATCTTAGTTGAATCGTATGTTAAGTGATACATAAGGAATGGCAGTGCCAAACACAGACAACTTATACCCTTTTATTTCCTCGCCTTCGTTGACATAGTAGATATTGTAGGCATTCTTGCGTGCAAGGGCATTATATACGCCAATGGAAAACGACGTGTGAAGAAAACTGGTCAGTTTGTGGGTAGGCTCTATGTTGAACGCAAGGTCCAGACGCATATAGTCGGGGATGCGGTAGGTGTTGCGGTCTGTATAGTAGGGCATGTATTTCTGGCTGTATGAATCGTAATATTTTCCTGCCGGCAATGTCGTCGGACGACCGGTGGCATAGTTGAAGTTGCTGGAAAGGCTGTATCGCTCGGTAAACTTGTAATTGAGCACAGCCTTTACCTCGTGGGGCCTGTCATATTCCGAGGGGTACCAGTCGCCACCGTTCAGCGGGATGGCCACCCGTTTGTCATCCTGACGGAGCAAAGAGCGTGAGAAGGTGTAACTCACCCATCCATTCAGTTTCCCTATGGGTTTCTTCACCTGAAATTCAAAGCCGTATGCCTGTCCTTTGGTGGAGATGACGTCGGTCTCAAGGTGCGGGTTCATCAGCAGGACGGCGGCGCTGCGATAGTTGAGATAATCGTCGATGTGCTTGTAGTACATCTCTGCCGAGAACTCATATTCCTTGCGGGCGGTCTCATGATAGATGCCGGCAGCCAACTGCCAACCTTTTTGGGGCTTGATGTTGACATCGGAGAGTTTCCACATGTCGGTGGGCGACATGATGGAGGTATTCGACACCTTGTGGATATACTGTTGCATCGTGTTGAAGCCTGCCTTCAACGAGAGCCTCTCGTTGAGGGCATAACGGGCCGACAGGCGCAGTTCAGGTGCATGGTAGGTCTTGATGACACCAGTCTCATGCCTTGTCTCCAAAAGTGTCCCCTCTGCCGGTAGTTCATCGGCATCGTAGATGTTCACGTCACGGGGACCAAGCGCATTGAACATGGAATAGCGCAAACCGGCAGAGACCGACAACTTGTCGGTGAGCGAACGCTCGTAGTCGATGTATGCCGCGCTTTCCATGGCTTTCTCCCTTTGCAGTTGGTCTGTGGCGATGCGCGATTTCTCGCCCACAGGCTCATACTTGCCCGCCTGCACGTTGTAATGTTGCACAGAAAGGCCATAGGAGAGAAGTTGCTTCTCCGACAGACGATGACGAACATGCAACTTGCCCCACGTCTGGTCGATGCCGAAACTCAGGCGGGCTGCCATGGACGGCGTTCGCCTGTCTTCATTGAAATAGTCGTAATGGTCAAGTCCGGCTGACAGCGTGGCCGTTATCCTTTCATTGAGGATGGAGCGCCACTCAAAGGAGTAGTTGCGGTTTTGATAGCCATAATTGTCCTGTGAACTGAACGAGAACTTGTCCTTGCTCCAATATCCATATACCTTGAGGCGGTGCTTGTTGTTGAGTTTCCAAGTAAGCACGCCGCCAAAGTCATAGAAGTTGGCTGTGCCGTTCTTGTAACCGCTCTTCTCTGGCAACTTCTTGAGCATCCAGTCGCTATAGGTGGTGCGGCCATTCAACAATAGCGACAAATGTTGCTTGACAATCGGAATCTCGATATTTGCCTTGCTGGTAAGTGCGCCAATACTTGCCGAACCCGTGAGTTTCTGCATGTTGCCCTCCTTCGAGGTCACTCTCAGCACACTGCTTATCCTGCCGCCATATTCCACGGGAATGCTTGACTTGAACAACTCCACATCCTCAACGGCATCTGAATTGAACGAAGTGAACAGCCCGAAGAGGTGTGAGGGATTGAAAACAGTCCCTCCGTTGAATAAAATAAGGTTTTGGTCTGTGGCGCCGCCGCGCACATTATATCCGCTTGAAGCCTCGCCCGCTGTAGTGACTCCTGGCAGGGAGAGCACTATCTTCATGATGTCCGACTCGCCAAAGGCCGACGGAATGTTCTTCAGCAGTTGTGGCTTGAACTTCTCTGAGCCTATCATCATGTTGCTCACTGCCGACTGGCGGCCACCGACAACGACAATCTCGTCCAATTCCTGGTCGTCGGCAATACTTGCCCTTGCTTTCTTCACTCCCGGCACTGAATAGACCTTTGTCATTATCGAGGCTGCCGTGGCAATGGAGTCGTCGAGAACAGGTATGCCGGCAACAAGTTTCTCGGCGTCAATCGTTGCGGTAGGGGGTGTCGTATCGGTGGGCGTAGAAGGCGGAAAGGTGGCATGGTCTCGGGAAGCGTCAAGGCTCCCGTACTCATTTGGTTCCGGTATAGGAGTACCAGGGATGCTTTTAACCACTTCCACCAAACTTTCCTCACGCTCGTTCTTCGAGAAAGACAGGCGGTTCTTCTTCGCAAACTGCTTTATCTGCCTTTTCTGTTCAGGGAAGAGCCTCGTTACATCCGACAAGCGTTTCACATGGTGCTTCCCTCCGTCGGGAGTAATGAGCGTATATTGCTCTTCTGTACTGAGCACCTTTTGATACTTCTCTCTTCCTGAAATCCTTTCACCGTCATAAACCTTCCACTCGCAATGGTAAAGTCGGATGCCATTGGCGCTTCCATCGCAAAGCAGATACGCGTATCGTGAGCCGTCCTCAGGGTCATGCACATATCTATGGCCGTCCATCTCAAACCAGTCAACGTATGCTTGCTCTGGCAGGCAGACGACTTTTTCTACAGGAGAAAGGACAACCACCCGCTGCTTCAGTTGGTCATATCGGAGTTGCACATGGTCATAGACCACGCCGTGATAGCAGATTCGGCCATCATACATGCGTGTGTCGCCTTTATAATAGGGTATGTCGTGCCACAACCATGTTTCATACTGTGGTTCGACAGCCCCCATGTAAAGGCGGGCAAAATCGGAAGCCGAAGGGGAATGGTCCTGGGCTCCAATTTGCTGCATGACCGCCATCATACAGACAAGGACAAAAAGTTGTTTTCTCACGATGTTGTATTTCCTCTCCATTGCCGGCATCAGGAAAAAAGGACGACTCCCCACACGGGGAGCCGCCTTCTTTATTTAATCACCTTCTTGCCATTCACGATATAGAGGCCAGAGGGTAGTTCGTCTAATGAGGTCGCTTGAATGCGAATGCCGCTGAGGGTGTAGATGCCCTTGGAGAAGTCGATGGACTTGTCGGCCTCCACCTTTTCAATGCCGCTGGCGACACCTCCGAGGCCACGCACGAAACCGGCATAGACGTGCTTGCGGTAGAAGTTGAGGTCCCAGATGCCCACGGGCGTGTTGGCTCGCCATCCGCTGTTGGAAGGAGAGTCGGTAGGACACCACTGGCAGATGCCCCACTGCTGCTCGGGCGGGACGAGGCGGAAGAACTCCTTGAGAATCCACTCATAGAATTCTGCCATGTTCTTGTGCTGCGTTTCTGTCATGTTGCCTGTCGGAACATCCTTGCCGCTGGCATCGACGTAGCCCATGTCCATTTCGCTGACACGGACATACTTGCCTGTCGCTGCCATGAGTTTGAACATGTTGGTGATGGCATTCTTCTTGCTGTTCCGCGTGCCGCTGTTTTCGTAGTAGGAGATGTGCATCTGCGTGCCGATGCCGTCAATCTTGGTGACACCGTCTGCCTCCCACTTCTTGATCCAGTTGATGAGCGACTTCAGTTTCTTGTTGCCATCCCAGTCGGACTCAAGGTTGTAGTCGTTGATGAAGAGGACAACGTCCTCCGGACCGTACTTGCGGGCCAGGCGACAGGCCTGACGCACGTATTCGAGGTCGCCCATGTAGTCCTGCCAGTAGAAGGCGCTGCCACCGACATCCCATGTGCCATCGGGGTTATACCCCTCAGAGTGCTGCAAGGTGTAGTTGCCCTGCCCGTCGTTGCCGCCACCGGAGATGGCTTCGTTGACGAGGTCCCATGCCTTGACCTTGCCGCCGCAAGCGTCCATCATGCCCTTGATCCATTTGTCCATCGCATATACGAGCGTGTCGTGGCGCTCTTGCTGCGTCAGGGGCACGGTGGATGGCACGTAGATGTAGGAAAGGCTTTCGCAGATGGTGGGATCAACGGCACCGCCGCCATTTTCCTTGACCTTGAATGAACTGACGTCGGTTCCTTCGAAGTCGCCGTTCTTGATTTTCTCCACGCCGCCAATCTTCAGGCTGACGTTGTCGAAGTAGTAGTTGTTCTCCTCTGCCAACTCGCTGAGGTTGAAGGCGATGCTTTGACCGGAAGCGTTGAACTTGCCGCTGACGGTGATGGTCTTCCACTCGGTGGTGAAGTTCACATTGCCCAATGCTTCATAGTGTACGTATGAACCGGGAGCGTTGTGAATCTGTGTCGAAGCAAATGCCGGCTTGTCGGCACGCACTTCGGCGGTGAAGACAAAACTTGCACCTGAGGCGAATGAACCGGGGACGAGCCACATCTGATTGTCCCATGCCTCGCTCTTCCTGGCCGTGGCGTGGGCCTTCAGGCAGCGGCGCTCCTCATTGATGGTCTTGCCCTTCTTTTGCTCTTCAAACTTGATGCTCTGGATGCACACCTCTCCTACGTAGTTGGGGACATGCAGCAGCAGGAAACTGCTCTCCATGGTGGGCTTGACGTTGACTTCAACATCCTTCCACTCCGTAGTAAAGGCTATGTTGACATTGGCGCCGCTGCCCCAGTCGCCAAGGCGTCCGTCCAAGCGTCCTGACTTCGACCCTTTCACGGTCATGGTCATCTTGTACGTCTTGCCTTTCGTGAGAAGGATGTCGGACATGGGGACAAATTGCACTTCCCAAGGATACTGCTTGGTGGTGGTGACCACGAGACCGTTTGTCGCATCGAATTTGATGCTATATCCATAATCGGATTCCGAGGCTTTCCAACCAATCTCCTTTGAGGTGCGGAAGTCCTTGAGGGCGGCTTGTATCCAGATGTCAACATCGCCGTCGGTAAGTTCCGGGGCGGGCTTGTCGGCAAGGAGTTTCCTCAACCAACCGTTGGGCTGCTGTGAATGCCAAGCGAGGGTGTGCCCATAGACGTTGAGCCCTGCCTTGGTGGCAGCGTTCACATAGTTCTTCACCGTCGTGAAATTCATGTTGCCATTGCCGTCCACACAACTCGCCATCTTCATGGCGTTGCCTGCGACAGTCTCCGTGAAGTTCTTGTTGATGAGGTTCTTGAACAACGAATTGTTGAGATAGTCGCTGACGGTGGTGCCGGCTCCAAGTTTGAAATTGGGGTACTTCGAATAGTCGATATACTCTTTGAGGGCCAGATACTCGTCCAAATATCTGTAGTTGGCGTCATTGGGCTTGCCCAACTCGAATTTTTCCTGTGCCATGGCGGGTGCCGAAAGACAGGCAGCAAGCATAAATAGGTAGAATTTCTTCATAAAATGATGTAATGTTTGATGTTTTAAGGAAGGGTGCCCTGTGAGGGCATAGTGGCAATGGAGCCTGTATGGCTTCCGAGATTTTCGTCAAATAGGGAGCAAATATAAATAAAAATCGGGAATAATCGGCCTTTCGGACAAAGAATTTCTGTTTTTCTTTAAATGACAGCGGAAATGTCATGCTATGAATGCTTGAAATGGTTGACTACGAAAAAAAATGCCAAAAAAAACGATGATATCGTTTTTTTTATTACCTTTGTGAAAATAATGCCAATGACATGCCGCTTGTTTTTGGTTTCACAAAGGCAAGTGAACTCTCGGTCATCCTGAAATGCTTTTGCAACGTGTTGCTAATCAGGAAATTGTGAAAAACATTAAGACGATGTCTGCGAATGAACAATTAACGAAACATAAAGATTATGAAAACGAAACAACTTTTGCTCCTTATGCTCATGTTGCTCATGGGGGCAGTCGGTGTCCAGGCGGCAAAAATCGCCAAGGCGGTGCTGTCAACTGATAAGACGAAACTGACTTTCTATTTCGACGATAAAAAATATTTAACGTCCAACATATATCTCCTCAATACGGGGTCAGCCGATCCTGAGTGGTTGGAGAATGCCGCGACGATAACCGAGGTGGTGTTCGACCCCAGTTTTGCAGATGCAAGACCCACGTCGTGCTATAGATGGTTCTATGGGATGAAAAACCTGACGAATATCGTCATGAACAACCCGGCTGTCGAATATCCCTGGCAGAACAACTACTTTGTTCTCAACACTTCGGAAGTGACGACGATGAGAGAGATGTTCCGTGGGTGCTCAAGTTTGATGGAACTCCCCGATCTCTATATGCTGGACACCAGCAAGGTGACTGACATGGCGTATATGTTTTATGTATGCTCAGGGCTTACCAGTCTCAATCTGGCTACTCATGTTTATTTGGGTGGAAGAAGAACTGTGTTTACGAAATTCAATACGACAAACGTGACAACGATGAGTAACATGTTCAGCGGGTGTATCAGTCTTACCACTCTTAATCTGAGTAACTTCAATACTTCTTCGGTGACGAGTATGCGTTTTATGTTCAATCAATGCAATAACTTGCCAACAATTGTTGGAGTTGACAAGTTCGACACATCCAATGTCACCGACATGCATCAGATGTTTGCCTGGTGTAAGAAATTGACGGAGTTGAAACTTCCCTACAACACCTCAAAAGTGGAGGTTATGAATTATATGTTTGCGCTATGCAGCAATCTTATTTCTGTAGATATCAGTAGTTTTGACATTCCGGAGGAAAATAGTTTTGGTATGTTTATGGAGGACTACAACCTGTCGGAACTGACTGTCTCTGCCAAATCAGCCAAACTGGACTCTGAAGTATTTTCTGATGTGGGCTCCAAATCATCTCCTTGTCATCTTGTCTGCACCGGTGGATTCACTCCTGAGCCAGAGGCGGAAGGCGGAAGTTGGTTCCAATGGAAAAAGGGATATTTCACCAAATCCGCTGCCGTGCCTTATGCCGCATTCAAAGGCAATGTCTTGACCTTCCGTTGTGATGACCAGAGAGTGGCGCTTGCAAAAGATGGGTATCTTATCTATGGTTTAAATGAAGATATTGATGAACCCAAGTGGCAATCCAACCAGACTTTGAGGGACAACGTGACCAAGGTGGTGTTCGAACCTTCGTTTGCCAAAGTAAGACCCGTTTCGTGCTTCCTATGGTTCAATCAAATGCATGGACTTAGGTCTGTTGAGGGCATGGAGTATCTTAACACGTCAGAGGTGACCCAGATGTCGCAGATGTTTTATGACTGTCGCTATTTGACAGAGGTCGATGTGAGCCATTTCAACACGTCGAAAGTGGAATCCATGTCGTTTATGTTTGCTCAATGCTGGAATCTTTTCTCGTTGGATGTCAGCAAT
>CAMKSZ010000095.1 GCA_946415525.1 uncultured Prevotellaceae bacterium
CAGGCTGGTAATCTTCTCTTTCAGGAATATGGCAGCCAGAATCATCACCGATACAGGCGTGAGGGCAGCCACCAGCGAGAAATACACCGGCGTGGTGTAGTCGAGGGCTTCGGCTGTCAGGGTCTGCGAAATCACGAAGCCGAGCAATCCGCCCAAAAGGATGACCACCAGGTCGCGTTTCTCCACATGCTCCTTGGGCAAGAAACACGCGATAACCCAGAAGATAAGGGCAGCAAACACACATCGCGATGCCATATAACCCATCGGCGTCACCCAGTCGTCGAGCAACAGTTTGGTGACGGGCACACCAAGTCCGAAAATCACATTGGCTGAAAAAATGGCCAGATGGCCTTTGGTCTTACTGAAGTCGCTCATCTATTCGTCTATTTTAATGATTTCAAGTGTAAAGAACAAGTCGGAATAGGGCTTTACCGCTCCTGCCGACCTGTTGCCGTAGGCTTGTGAATAAGGGATATATACCTCCCATTTCGCTCCTTCCTTCATCTTCACGAGCGAATGCCAGAAGCCGGGAACGGTCTGGCTCGGACGCATCGAGGCCGGCTGCCCCCTATCGTAACTGCTGTCGAACACCGTGCCGTCCATGAGTTTCCCTTCATAGTGCACAAGCAACTTGGTATCGTCCTTGGGATGCTGGCCTTTGCCCGCCTTGACTTCCCGGTAGAGCACGCCATTCCCGCCGGGCAACTCACTGAATCCCATCTTCTTGTATTTGAGCACGTTGACGGCATTGTTCTGCTCGCCATTCGATGCCTTCTCCATCGCCTCTACCACCTCCTTGTCGGTGATGCCCTGGACCACGAGGTCGGTCTTGGCCTTCACCTCATCGAGGGTCACCCAGAAATTGAAATCCGTAGGTTCGAGTGCCTGGTCTATCTCCGAGGACAACTTGCCCATGTTCGTACACATGTCTATCAGGGAGTCGCCCGGACTGACGGTGAGTTGTGCCAACTTCTTCACTGCCGAGGCAGCCTGTCGGAAGTTGTCTTTCGTATCGCGGTATTTGGCTGGCGTGAGGCGCATGTCCTCCAAGTTGGCGTCAATCTCCTGCATCAGTTGCTGCAAGGCCCTTTCACCGCCGTTGTTCTTGAAGTATTGCTGCCGCCAGGCTATCAACTGCTTGGGGTCATCGGTCGACACCCATTCTCCCTTCTCGTTCTTCCCGAGTTTCTCTGTCTCCACCCTGAGCCAGTTTTCCTGGTAGTCGTTGAGCATGGCCAGTGCCAGGCGCTGGGCAACCAACGTGTTGACCTTCATCTCCGTAGCATTCTTCTTGTAATTGTTGCCAAACAAGATGAACCCCATCCATGCCAGCGCTGCCACCACGACTATCGCGCATAAGCACAGCACCACCCTTTTCCATGAAGTTTTCTTGCGGGGAGCCGATGCTGCCTCCTCATTCACCTTTGCGGGTTTACCCGTGTTTTTCTTTTTTCCAGACATTTCCAAATTCAATTAGCCGTTAAAGATAGATGGCAGACATGTTGCCTATCACGATACCACTATCCAATTACGAATGCAAAAGTATAAATAATAATCCATGATATCGCCAACAAGAATAAAAAAAATTTGCTCAAATGAAATTTCCGTCGTATTTTTGCAATCTGAGATAATAAGAGCCCCAACTTTCACAAGTAAGGTAAGTAGTGTTATGGACACAAAAAGTGACGATTCCCGGATATATGCCGTTACCATGAAAGGTGTTCTCGTCAACACCATCCTCACGGCATTCAAATTCACTGCCGCTATCTTAGGACATTCGGCTGCCATGTTGGCAGACGCCGCACACTCGTTGTCCGACCTGGTCACCGACTTCATCGTCCTGCTCTTCGTCCGAATTGGCCGTGCGCCCCGTGATGCCCACCACGACTACGGTCGTGGTAAACTGGGCACCCTCACCGCCCTGGCAGTAGGCGTGGTGATAGGCATCCTGGCACTATGGCTATGCCATCATGGCGTTACCCTTGCCATCAGGGCTATCCGTGGCGAAGTGTTGGAACGTCCCGGACTGATAGCGCTCATCGCCGCCTTGGTGAGCATAGTTGTGAAGGAATGGCTGTACCGCGTCACCCGTCCCGTTGCCGAGGAAACGAAATCGAGCATACTCCATGGCAATGCCTGGCACCACCGCAGCGATGCCCTCTCCTCTATCGGCACGTTCCTGGGCATATCAGCAGCCATGTTCTTCGGTGTGAAATGGCGCATCGTCGACCCTATCACCTCTGTAGTGGTAAGCGTGTTTATCCTGCGCATCTCATGGCTGTTGCTCTCCGACTCGGTCAGAGATTTGCTTGAGCACAGCCTTCCCGACCAGATTGAGGCAGAAATCACCCAACTGGCACTATCCGAACCTGAGGTGACAGAAGTGAAACAGGTGCTGAGCCGCCGCGTAGGACAGTCTACCGCCATCGAACTGCAGGTCTCCATGCCCAGGCAACTGTCCATCGAGGAGGCCCATCGTCACGCCCTCAACATCGAAAACCTGCTGAAAGGAAAATTTGGCACATCCACCCATGTGGGCATACATATCGTTCCGGATGAATGATTTGGCATATTTTTTGCTGTGATATAAGAGCGACACAAATTATTTAAAATCAAGTAAATGAGCAGTTTGGATTAACTTTTTTTAAGTAAATTTTTCACTGCCCGTAGAGCAACGTATTGCTTTTTTTATTAATTTTGCAGCGCGAATTAAAGGATTGAAAGTTAAAGATTTGTTAATCAAGCTGTTAGAGTAATTTAAGGTAGAATGAGACAATTAAAGATTGTAAAGAGCATTACCAACCGTTCCAGCGAGGCTTTAGACAAATACCTTGTGGAGATTGGCCGTGCTCCGTTGATTTCGATCGACGAGGAGATTGAATTAGCCCAGAAGATTAAAAAGGGAGGTCCAGAAGGAGAGCGCGCAAAAGACAAGTTGGTTACGGCCAACCTTCGTTTTGTGGTATCAGTTGCCAAACAATACCAGCACCAGGGTTTAACGCTGACCGACCTTATCGACGAGGGCAACATTGGCTTGATAAAAGCCGCGCAGAAGTTTGATGAAACCCGTGGTTTCAAATTCATTTCCTATGCCGTATGGTGGATTCGCCAAAGCATCCTTCAGGCAATTGCCGAACAGAGCCGCATCGTGCGCTTACCCCTGAACCAAGTAGGTTCGCTCAACAAAATCAATCATGAGATCAACAAGTTTGAGCAAGAAAACATGCGCCATCCCTCTGTTTCCGAGTTGTCGGATGCCACCAATGTCGACGAGGAGAAGATTGCTCAAAGCCTGATGGCCGACGGCCACCATGTGTCTATCGACGCACCTTTCCAGGACGGCGAAGACAACTGCATGCTCGATGTGATGCCAAGTGGCGACGACAGTCGTACCGACCGCTATGTCGACCACGAGTCGATGGCCCTTGAACTCGATTCCGTGCTCAACAAGGTGCTCAAAGACCGTGAGATTACCATCATCCGCGAGTGCTTTGGCATAGGACAGCCCGAAAAGGGCCTGGAAGAAATCGGCGACCGTCTGGGTCTCACCCGCGAACGTGTTCGCCAGATTCGCGAGAAGAGCATTGCCAAACTCCGCGACAGCGGCAACGCCAAGATCTTGATGAAGTATCTCGGATAGTCTATCCGTTATCCGTCACATACCACGCTCCCCCTTTTCATCGAAGGGGGAGCGTTTTTTGTAAGCAAAATCAGACATGTGTAGATTTTTGTCATGGCTCGGTTTGGCTTTTTAGTCAGTTTGCTGTATTTTTGCGAAATGTTTCGTGCATCATATCGCTTTATCCTCATCACGCTCATGCTCATCATACCGTGTGTAGTCATGGCAGGTGGCAACGACAAGAAGGACCTTCTTGTCATCAGCCGCGTGTATGACTACAGCCTGACGGTAAGCGATAGCATCGAAGGCACCACCTCGCTCTCCTATTTCAAGTATCTGATTACCACCAACCAGCGCAACCCGCTGATGTTTTGCATACCACGGCTTTACAACATTGCCAAAGGCGACAACAGGACATTTTTCGGCGAGCAGTTCGACCGCCAGACCTTCCATGAAAAGCGCGAGGACGAATCGGTCAACATCGCCAAGGTGAGCACCATACGGCGCCGCCACTCCGTCCTTCCCAATCTCCAGGATTACCTCACCCCACAAATCTACAAGCCTACCATCATCCACAACGATATCCTGTCGCCTTTTCATCGGCTCAATCGCCGCTATTACAAATACAACGTGGCATACCTTTCCGACAGCGTAGCGCGCATCTCCTTTCGACCGCGCATGCGCAACACCCAGACCTTGAAGGGCCATGCCATCGTGCAGGTAGCCACAGGCCGTATCGACAGTTGCCGCCTTGAAGGAGAGTTCGACCTGATACGATTTGAACTCGAGATAACAATGGGGACCGACGGGGTGTATTCGCTCTTGCCAAAAACCAGCGATATGCATGCCCGCTTCTCGTTTATGGGAAACCGTATCGAAGCCGACTACAGTGCCACGTATTTTCTTCCCGATCCCACCGGCTATGAGGTCCTCGACGATGCCGATATCGAACGAGCCTTTGTAGAATCGCACCGCCCCGACACGCTTACCGATGTAGAGTCAAGAATCCTGGCTGCCCACGACTCCGTGCAGGAAGTTCGCCGCAACGCCCCTCCACGCGTGCGCAAGAAAGATTTTTCCAAAGACGTGCTTTGGGACATCTTTGGTGAGAACCTCCTCCACCGCATCAAGGGGAAGTTTGGCACCGACGACCGCGGTGTCTACCGCATCTCCCCTCTCCTCAATCCTTTGTATTTCTCCTATTCCGGCCATCGTGGCCTCACCTACCGCCTGAAGATGAACGGCAGTTACCGCCTGGGGACCAACAGTGATATTTCCATCAACGCCAAGTTGGGTTATTCCTTCAAACTCCGACAAATGTTCTATGAACTCCCTATAGCCTACACCTTCAACAAGAAGCACGATGGGATTATCAAGTTTTCCTACAAAGACGGCAACCCTATGACCAATTCCACCGTCATCGACATCCTGAAGGAAGAGCGTGGCGACTCCGTTGACTGGGACCAACTCAATCTCCAGTATTTCAATCACCAGCAATTTCATTTCCTTGTCCACTACGACTTCTGCACTCTCTTCAGTGCCGAGGCGGGCATATTGAGAAACCGTTGGACGCCATGGAAAAACCAGGGGTTCGTGCTTACCGACAAGCCACAAAAATACCGTTCCACATCCATACTCACCGAACTCACCTTCAGGCCACTAGGTATGAAGGGTCCCATTTTCACTATCGACTACGAGCGCACCCTCCAGGGCCAGAGCAAAGACCACATGAATTATGAGCGGTGGGAGTTTGACGGCTCCTACCTGAAAGACCTGCCCGGTATGCGCTCGATATCCATGCGCCTGGGAGGCGGGTTCTATTCCACAGGAACTACGGGTGTCTACTTCCTCGACTATACCAACTTCAGGGAGAACAACATCCCCGGCGGTTGGAACGACGAGTGGAGCGGTGAGTTCGAATTGCTGCACCGCAACTACTACAATGCGTCGAAATACTATGTGCGAATGAATGCCACCTACGAGTCGCCCATGCTGCTGTTGTCATGGGTCCCCGTCATAGGATATGCCATCGAGAAGGAGCGCTTCTATCTGAGCACACTGAAAGCCAACAAGATCAACAACTACATCGAACTGGGTTATGGGTTTACCAACCGTCTCTTCTCCATGGGGTGTTTCGTCTCGTTCAAGAAAGGCCAATACGACAGTTTCGGATGCAAACTGGGCTTTGAACTCTTCGATGGCTGGTAGTTGGAGGATAGTCACAGGCCCCGCATCTTGCCAATTTTTCACGACACCTGGAAAAAAACGCCCGAAAAATTTGCCATATCAATTTTTTTTGCTACTTTTGTATCCGTAATTAGAAATAGGAGCGTAGCTCAGTTGGTTTAGAGCGCTTCAGTCACATTGAAGAGGTCATCGGTTCGAGCCCGATCGTTCCTACAATCGAACCAGGATTTTATCCTGGTTTTTTTGTACCTTTCAGTTACGTCCCCACCATTTTCCTACACACCGCAACCCTATTGCCATATGAAAAAACTCCTCATTACATCATTTATCTTCTTATTCGCCTCACTGACATTCGCTCAGTTGCCAAGGCAAGAAATCAAGGAAAACATTTTCCGTTCGGGCAGCAATTATTATGCCTACCCCGGGCCGCTGCAAGAATCGCTCACACCGACACCCCAGAACTACACACCTTATTATATTAGTCATTACGGACGTCATGGCTCTCGCTACCTCATCAATGACAGCGACTACGACAAGGCCTTCAAGGCTCTGGGAAGGGCCGACTCCTTGGGCAAACTGACATCCTATGGCAAGGACGTGCTGCGCCGTGTCGCCCTCCTGCGCGACGAGGCCTATCTCCGCCATGGCGAACTGACGCTCCGCGGTGCCGAACAGCATCAAGCCATTGGCAGGCGTATGATAGAGCGTTTCCCCGAGGTGTTCGAGGGCAAGACCACCATCGATGCCAAGAGTACGGTGGTGATTCGTTGCATCCTGTCGATGGAGAACGCCCTCCATGCCCTCCTCCGCGTGAACCCCGACCTCCAGATACGCCACGATGCCAGCGAGCACGACATGTGGTACATGAATTTCAACGACAAGGAGTTGAAGAAGAAAGTCTTCCCCGAAAGCGTGGAGAAGACCTACGATGAATTCTGCGCCAGCCACCAGAACAACACCCGCATCATGAAAGTGCTGTTCAACGACGACAACTACTGGCAGCACGAGGTCAACGCACAAGACCTGGCTTACCATATCTTCAAACTGGCTTCCAACATCCAGAGTTCGGAACTCCGCCGCGACATCAGCCTCTACGATGTATTCACCGAAGAAGAACTCTACGACATGTGGCTCCAGACCAACGCCTGGTGGTATATCAACTACGGACCGAGTCCGCTCAACAACGGCATCGCGCCCTATTCACAGCGCAACCTCCTCAGGGTGATGATTGCCGAGGCCGACAGTTGCTTGCAACTGCCCCATCCCGGCGCTACGCTCCGCTATGGTCACGAGGTATGCGTGATGCCCCTGGCATGCCTCCTCGAACTCGACGATTTCGGAAAGTCTATCCTCGACCTTGAAGACCTTGACGACGAAGGTTGGGCATGCTACAAAATCTTCCCCATGGGCTGCAACATCCAACTGATATTCTACCGTCCCACCGAGGGCAGCGGCGACATCCTCCTCAAAGTGCTCCTCAACGAGAACGAGGCGCGCCTGCCATTCCCCGCTGTCACAGGGCCTTACTACCGCTGGACAGACTACAGAACATACTTCACCGATAAATTGGAGAGGTATGAGAAAAAATAAAGATTGAGCATCGCTCAAAAATGGCTAACGGGCGTGTCGCCATCCGGCGCCGCGCCCGTTTATATAAAGTATTACGTAGAAATGATAGTACTTCCTTAAACAATCAAGTTATGGAAATCTTGCGCCATCATTTCTTAAAAAATATTAAATGCCAAGATTTTCATCGGGCGAAGCCCGGAAATCGCTTTTCTATCTTAAAATTGCACCGCTGTCCCGCTGCACGAAACCATCAGCATCGACCCATTGGCTCCTATGGTCTCATAATCGAAGTCTATTCCTACGATTCCATTTGCCCCCATGGCCATTGCCCTTTGCTGCAACTCTGCCAGTGCGGTGTCTTTGGCCTCTCTCAGCGTTCTCTCATACGTACCGCTCCGTCCACCGAAGAGGTCGGTGAGCGATGCCTTGAAATCCTTCACGAAATTTGCGCCGATAATTGTCTCACTGTTCACCACCCCAATATAATTCCTTATGGGATGTCCTTCAATAGTTGGTGTTGTTGTTAGAATCATTGTCGTTGTATTTGTATTAATAAATCATTTGTCGTCATTTGCCCCAACAGGCCGTTGTTTCCTATGGAGAGGAATTATTCAAAAAAGTATTCTTTCTTCCCTGCCCTATTCCATGAATTCCGTGCAAAGATAAACAATTGTTGCATAAATTGCAGAATAAGCGAGAGAAAATAATGAAAAACTTAGTGGAATTTAGTCCTGCACCCATCTACATCAAGTTACCAACCAACAAAAGCAGTACCCGCCGACTATTATATTTATCCACAAATGGCCATGCAGAAACAAATAATAACCACAAAGTGCACACATCCCACATATTTTCGTTATATTTGCAACAAATTTGCAAAACCAACTACATGCTTCCTGAAGCAATAAAAAACGAATACGACTATATCATTGTTGGAGCAGGTCTTTTTGGGGCAGCCTTTGCATACAAGGCGTCGCAGAAAGGTTGCCGATGTCTTGTGCTTGACCGCCGGCAACATACTGGCGGCAACCTCTATTGCCAAGAAGCCGGGGGCATTCATGTGCACAAATATGGCGCGCACATTTTCCATACGAGCAACAAAGAAGTGTGGGATTTCGTCAACGCCATCACCCCATTCAACCGCTATACGAACTCACCCCTGGCCTGTTTCGAAGGCAATTTGTACAATCTTCCGTTCAACATGAACACCTTCTACCAGATGTGGGGAGTCCGGACACCGGAAGAAGCCCAGCGGCGTTTGGATGAGCAGCGCAGGGAAGCACGCGAAGCGATACGCAAGGCCGGAGTGGAAGAGCCACGCAACCTGGAAGAGCAAGCCTTGCTACTCATAGGCCGCGACATTTACGAACGCCTGATCAAAGGCTATTCAGAAAAGCAATGGGGGAGGCGATGCACCGAACTGCCTGCATTCATCATCCGCCGTCTCCCAGTGCGGATGGTATTCGACAACAACTATTTCAACGACACATACCAGGGCATCCCCATCGGAGGCTACAACCGCCTTACAGACATCATGCTGAAGGATGCCGACACCATTACCGGCATCGACTTTCTGCACTGCCACCGCATCTGGGACCCTAAGTCCAGCACCTACCACCTGACGGGCCCTGGCATCGACACACGCTGCCACTACATCGTCTTCACCGGCTGCATAGACGAGTATTTCAATTATTGCCACGGTGCCCTGGAATACCGTACGGTAAGATTTGAGACAGAGGATTTGAACATGCCCAACTATCAGGGAAATGCCGTGGTCAACTACACCGACACATCGGTACCCTACACCCGTATCATCGAGCACAAGCATTTCGAATCATTTGGGCAGGCTATCTACGACATTCCCCACACTGTGATTTCCCGAGAATATTCCACAGAGTGGAAATCAGGCATGGAGCCATATTATCCTGTGAACGACGACCGCAACAACCGTCTTTACCAACAATACAAGAAATTGTCGGAAAATGAGCCCCATGTCATCTTTGGCGGCCGGCTGGCCGAATACAAGTATTACGACATGGCACCTATCCTTGAGAAGGTGCTTAGCATGGAAATCCCCACATCAGCCAACCCGTTCCGATAATGCCCTAACCACCACAAGAAACTTGGGAAATCGGCACAACCCACCATACGTGAAATCTGGGAAGGTTCGACAAGGTTTTCTCATCCAAACACAACCCATTCAACAAGGAGATGAACTACTACATACAAATAAGAAGCCGCAACAAAGCAAAGATAGACATTGATGTGCTGTTCAGGGACATGGGATACAAGAACCTCACTCCCAATAACAACAGCGGCAATGCTATCATGCGTTTCATCCTGAGGCTGATTGCCGTAAACAAGATATTGTTCACCCTTCACAAAGGAGACGTGCTTTGCCTTCAGTATCCGATGAAAAAGTTCTTCACTCCGGCATGCAGACTCACCCATGCCAAGGGAGCGAAAGTCATCACCATCGTCCACGACCTTGGGGCGTTCCGCCGCCACAAACTCACCATAGAGCAAGAGAACCGCCGGCTTGCCAACTCCGACGTCATCATCGTGCATAATGAGCGCATGAAAGAGCACCTGTTGGCAAATGGGTGCAAGCAATCCATCATCACTCTCGGCATATTCGACTATCTCACGGAAACAGAATCCTCGCATACCATCCGTAAAAGGAATCAGCCGTGCAAGGTGGCGTTCGCCGGCAACCTGGCCCGGTGGCGCAACGAATTCCTCTACCATTTGGAAGAAGAGACCACCACATGGACTTTGGAGGCATACGGCAAAGGCTTCGACGAGTCGCACGACAACAATCCCCATCTCCACAACCACAACATGATTTCGCCTAATGACTTCGTCGCTCAATGCGAAGCAGATTTCGGACTGGTATGGGACGGCAGTTCGCTCGACGAATGCGACGGCGAATGGGGTCGCTACCTTCTGGTGAACAATCCCCACAAGACCTCGTTTTATTTGCGTGCCGGCATCCCTGTCATCGTGTGGGCGGAGTCGGCAATGGCTCCCTTTATCCTGGAGCACGGCATAGGCATAGCCATTCATTCCATACGTGAACTGAAAGACCTTTTGGTCAAGATGCCGGACGAGACTTATTCAAGCCTGAAGTCGAATGCCATCAACTTTTCCAAACTTCTTGGCAATGGCACCTACACACGCCGTGCATTCCACGAGGCCATGAAGAGCATAGGATAACTCCTCTTTTCATGTCGCAAGGATTTCTGGAGTTCGGACAACAGTCCTGCACACACCTCGTTGGCCCTATCAAGAGGGGGATGTGGCAAAATATGCCTACTTGATGAAAAATCACAGAAACAAGAAAAAAAATTTTGCATCTTGCCTTTTTTTCGCTAATTTCGCCGCAAATAAACAGTATCACAATCGTTAGCGAAGGAAAGGGCTGAACAAACTGCTCCACATTCGTTAGCGAAAGGAAAAAAACAAAACAAATGATTGATATGGAAAAAAGTTTTTTGGTCATTTTAGTGGCATTGTTGATGGCTGGCTGTGGTGCCAAGTCATCCGACACATCAAGTCAAACAACCGAGAGCCAAGAATCAACCCCCACAGCCTCTGCCGTGACTCCGAAATCCGACGGCAATGTGCTCCACAGGGTCGAGCAAATCTACAAGGAAGTAGCAGCGGAATACGCGAAATACGACGAGGATTTCGAGTCGATGGACGATGACGGCCTCGACGACCGTTTCTGTTCCGACGAGTGGAAAGGCCTCGTAGCCAAGGTCGTTGACTTCGATTCCACCAACAACCCCGATGAAATCGGATTCTTCGATGCCGACTATTGGGTAATGGGCCAGGATTCCCAAGATCTCTCCGCAAGTGACTA
>CAMKSZ010000096.1 GCA_946415525.1 uncultured Prevotellaceae bacterium
CCTTTCGTCATGTCATTATCTCGCAGTGTCGTTATCTCGCAGTGTCGCTATATCGTTATATCGATATCTCGATATATCGAAAATTTATCGAAAATACATCGAAAATACATCGAAAATATACCAAAAAATACTTACCCCCCTCTTCCGTATCCCCCTCCCTAATCTCCTCTTCGACCTCAAAAAATTTGTTAAAATATATTAAGTTTTTGGGGCGCTTGATGTTTATTGGGTGTTTTTTGCTAATTTTGAAAAATAATTAATACTTGAAAATCTCTTTACCTATAAATGAAGCACTTTTTCTACACCCTTTTTCTTCTACTCTTCGGTTGGCAGACGTGCATGTTTGCTGATGAGACTATTGATTGGCTTTCCAAATTGGACAAAAGTCTTGCTAATCGAGATAAGTTCGAAAAAATCAGGGTGGATCGCATCGATGCATTGAAAAGAGAACTCTTTGAAGTGGAGAAACTCCCAAATAAAAAAAGTAATGACAGATATTACGAATTGATGTATTCGCTATACAATGAATACAAAAGTTATTGTTACGATTCCGCTCATCACTATGCCTATGAGTGCTTGGCCATCGCTTCTTTCAACAACCAAAAGGACCGTATCGTCGAGGCAAGCAATGCAGTGGCTTTCTCGCTTATTTCGGCTGGCTTCCTCACAGAGGCTAATGAGGTGCTGAAATCCATCGATAGACGTGAACTTAGTGGGCGTTTGCTGCAAGACTATTATGAGCACAATAGCCAGTTGTGGAGGGCACAGGCGGATTATGTGAGGGAGGAACCGTTCTATACCAAGTATATCACCATTAGTAACAACTATCTTGACTCCCTCAAACAAATCGTGCCCCAAAAGTCGGCGAGATGGTGGTCGTTCCAAGGGTCGAGACAAATGCGCGACCATCAATTTCAACAAGCGTTGGAGTCCTTTGACAAGGTGCTTGCTCTCTGCGACTCTGACCTCCACATGAAGGCCATGACTACTGCCGAAATGGCTTGGGCATACATCTATCTTGACAATGAGGACAAGGCTATCGAATATTTCGCTCAATCGGCTATATATGATAATGAGACCGCTACACGTGAAATAACGGCACTGTATCACCTCTCACGGCTAATATATAAAAAAGGTGACCATGAGAGGGCAAGTGTGTATGTGCATCAGGCGCTTGAAGACGTCCAGTTCTATAATTCAAGGCTACGGAAAATCGAAATCGGCGACATCCTTCCCATCATCGAGCGCGACAGATACGAGGCGGTGTCAAGTCAGCGAAATTGGCTGATTGCCGCAAGTTGTTTGTTCGTGCTCCTCTCTGCTGTCATTTTGTATAGTTATTGGTTCATTCGAAAGAAAAACCGCAATCTTACCGAGGCTCGGGAAACCATCGCTTCACAACTCGTTCAACTACAGGCTGCCAACCGCCAACTGAAGGAAGACGACAAAATCAAGAATGCTTATATCGGACGTTCTTTTTATACCAATGCGGAGTTTATTGCCAAACTCGAGAAACTCTACCTCATGATCGACCGGAAAATCGTCGCCCGACAATACGATGACCTTAGGTCGATGATGAAACTTTCCAATCTCAATACCGAGAGGGAAAACATGTACGAGGCTTTCGACCAGACATTCCTCAAAATCTTCCCTGACTTCGTACAGCAGTTCAATCTCTTGTTTGAGGAGAAAGACCGTAGGGTTCCTGCCAACGAAAACTCGCTAACGTCGGAGATGCGTATCTTCGCCTTGATTCGTTTGGGTATCAACGATAGTGAGAGAATTGCAAAATTCTTGAATTATTCTGTTCATACCGTTAATACTTACAAAACGCGTATAAAAAACCGCTCTATCGTAGAGAACGAACTCTTTGAAAAGAAAATTATGGAGATTTAAAGGCGTTTTATAGGTATATTTCCATTATACAAGACCAAGGTCATAATTAGTCGAAATTGCTGATAGTCAGCAATTTCGACTTTTTACTTCCGCTTTTGTACTTATACACTTGCTTGGTTTTTTTTATTTATAATAGTCTTAACTTAACTTTGCAACGAAAAATTAATTGCATTGTTATGAGACGATATTTTGCTTTGTTCACTTTTTTCATGACCCTCTCTTCGGTCTTCGCTCAGACCGATTACAATCCTAATGCCAATCCTCAGGCTGTGGTGAGGGAGGGGAAGGCTCGTTTCACGGTCCTTACACCAGAAATGATTCGAATACAGTACAGCGAAAAACAGTTGTTTGAAGACCGCGCGACTTTTGCCGTCGTCAACCGCAACTTGCCTGTACCGAAATTCACGACAGAAAAAAAAGACGGTTATTTGTACATCAAGACTGAGGCATTGACGCTGAAGTACAAAATAAATGGCGTCATCAGTGCTGCTACGCCTTCTGACAATAATCTTTCTATCTCGTTCGAAATGAATGGTAGAAATGTAATATGGTATCCGGGTAAGGATGATGCGCTCAACCTGAAAGGTACTACTCGTACACTTGACGGACAAATCGGGGACAATAAGAGACAAGAACTCGAAAATGGACTGCTCTCAAGGGCTGGATGGAGTATCATCGACGAGTCGCCGAGCACAAAGAGGGGCGACGGTTCCACTACCTTTGCTTTCGATAAAAGTTATGATGGCATAGAATGGGTGGCGCAGCCTGTTGATAAAGGTGCCGTTGATTGGTATTTTCTTGGATATGGACATCAGTACAAGAAGGCCTTGGGCGACTTTGTTAAAATTGCTGGCCGACAACCCATGCCGCCGCTCTATGTGTTGGGCTATTGGTATAGCAAATATCAGCGCTATACGTCGGATGAATTCATGGAAATCGTCAACGACGTAAAACAGAACAACATACCCATGGATGTGATGATATTCGATATGGATTGGCATACGGAAGGATGGACCGGATGGACTTGGGACAAAACGGCCATTCCCGACCCGGAGGGACTCATTCAGTGGATGCATGACAAGGGATTGAAGGTGGCTCTCAACCTCCATCCTGCCGACGGGGTGGATGATGACGAAGAATACTTCGCCAATCTGAGGGATGACATGGGGATGGGCAAGGATACTAAAGTGGTGCCTTGGAACCTCAGCGACCCCAAATTCTATCATTTCATGTTCAAGGATATCATAAGGAATAGAGAGAAGCAAGGCGTGGATTTCTGGTGGCTCGATTGGCAGCAAAACCTCACCAGTAAGTTCGTGGATGGATTGGGTGAGACGTTCTGGTGCAACCATGTGTTCTACAACGACATGAAAAACAACAGGACAGACCATAGACCTCTTATCTTTCACAGATGGGGAGGATTGGGAAGCCATCGTTATCCCATCGGTTTCTCTGGCGACTCTTTCACCACCTATGGCACCTTGGCATGGCAACCTTATTTCACTGCCACTGCGTCAAATGTGGGCTTCGGATATTGGGGACACGATTTGGGTGGGCATCAGCAAACCGATGGAAACGATCCTGAACTGTATCTGAGATGGATGCAATATGGTGTCTTCACTCCCATTTTCCGAACTCATGCCACCAATTGGCCGGGCATTGAGAGGAGGATATGGAAATACGAGAACTTCCCGCTCTTGCTCGAAACAGTCAAGTTGCGCTACGCGCTCATGCCTTATATCTACAATGCTGCTCGACAGGCTTATGATACAGGGGTTAGTATGTGCCGACCGCTATACTACGACTCTCCTGAAAATAGCAACGCCTATCTCTTCGAGGATGAGTATATGTTTGGCGACGATATCCTTGTGGCTCCCGTTGTCACACCTACCGACGAAAATGGAAAATCATCGAGGCGGACATGGTTGCCTGAGGGTAAATGGTTTGATGTTTGCCGGAACCAGGTGGTGGAGGGCAACCGTATCTTCACCGATGTCTATACTTTGGAGGAAATACCTTATTTCTACAGGGCTGGTTCGGTGATTGTCAACTATCCGCCTATGCTCAATCTCAACAACAGACCCGACCGTATCATCCTTAAAGTAGTGCCGGGGGCAAATGGCAGCATGTCGTTCTATGAGGACGAGGGCGACACCGAGGGTTACAAGAATGGGGCTTACACCACCACACCGATAAGGCACGAAGGGAACAAACTCACAATCGGATCTCGTAAAGGCAATTTCAATGGGATGCCTGAAAAGAGGGCTTACACCATCGAGTTCCTCGCCACAGACAGACCTTCGGCAGTGTCGGTCAATGGGGCGAAATTGACAAATGGCACTTGGTACTACAATAACCAGACAAAGGTGGTCACTGTGTTTGTGCCTGCTACCGACTGCACGCAAGAAATCAACGTGATTTTAGAACCATAAAACAACGACGACGATGAGAACTCTATTAATGATAGTGGGAATCATGGTAGCCATGAACTTGCCCGCTCAACAGTACAAGCAACTGTGGATTACGGGGACGGCTGTCCCTGGAGGGGCACGCCAACTCGAAAGGGTGAGCGATGACGATTTCAAATATGCCGGACCTCTTAAAACTGGCTCTCTATGGGTGGTCAGTACAAAGAAAGTGGGCAAGAACACCTTGTTCCTCTCTCCTGCTTTGCCTGATGCCAACGTGGCGAATCATGGCATTATGTTCAACGTGTCGGATAAGGATGCTGCCAAGGAATGGCAGGTCGTGGTCGATGACGATAACTACCGTCTGCATGTCTATACCGATGAAAGAAAACTGCAAGGGGAAATCTGCAAACCATGGGGCGAACTCTTCATTGGCGGTGGTGCTACGGCGTCTGGATGGAAGGAGGGCAAAATGCAACTCATGACTCAGCAACTGGACAACCCGTTCGTGTGGACTTGGGAGGGTGAACTCAAAAAGCATGAGGGCGTGGAAGAGCCTACAAGTTTTAAGTTCCAGGGACAGAACAGATGGTATCCCAAAGCACTCCACCCTTATGTGCAGGGCACCGATATCCTTGCCGACGATAGATTGCGCGTAGGAGGGAAGGATACGAAATGGAGCATCTCGAAAGATGGCACCTACCGCATCACCATCGACTTATTCAATGAGAAAGTGAAGGCTGAAATAATTAAATAACTAAAAACCTAATGAAAATGAAGAAAAATTTACTTTTCGTGCTTCTGTCCATGATAGGTATTTGGACAGGTAGCCAAAGGGCCTTTGCCCTTGACCAAAAAGATGGCATCTACCAGATTGCCACCGCACAGGACCTGGAGGATTTCTCCAATATGGTGGCAAGTGGAAATGGTAAAATCAGTGGGGCTCTCACAGGCGATATCGACTTCGCTGGTGTCTCGCACATGCCCATCGGTACGGTGAGTAGTCCTTTCTCGGGAACATTCGACGGACAGCAGCATTTCATCCGCAACATGTCGCTGGATCTGCCCGAACAAGAGTATGTCGGACTCTTTGGCGTGCTCAACGACGGGGCTTACATTAAAAACGTTATTGTTGATTGGTCGTGCGTTGTCACTGGCAAGCGTTTCGTGGCTGGCATCGCTGGTGGTACAAACGGCGGTGGCACGGTGACTTTCGAGAATTGTGGCAATGAGGCGAGCGTCGGTGCCGCAGAGGAGAATGCTGCGGGTATCTGTGGAGTGAGCATGAATAGTTCCTGTGGAATAAAGATGCTCAACTGTTTCAATACCGGTGGCATCTCTGGCAACCGTGAATGTGCCGCCCTCTGCGGATGGGTGGGCAATAGTGGTAGCGTTATCACCAACTGCTACAATGCTGGCTTCGTCATTGGAATGGATGGTAACAACTCGTTGTGGAGAAATGGTAACGGAAAGGGTACCAACAACTTCGATACTTATGGCTATCAGGGTACACCCATTAGTGAGGATGAGTACGACCTCAGTTGCGGTGCCGTGGCTTATCAGTTGAATGGCAACCAAAGCGATAATGTCGTTTGGTATCAGACACTTGGTGTTGACATGCATCCCGTGCCGTTTTCCTCTCATGGTGTCGTCTATGCTGTGGGCGACCTCAACTGCGACGGTTCGTCAAAGGGGGGAGAGGCTACTTTCTCCAATGTCAATGAATCCAACCGCGACCCTCATAAGTTCGTCGATGGCATCTGCTCGGTTTGTGGCGATGTGGACAAGGAATTCTTGCCTTTGGTAGATGGATTCTACACCATCAATACTGCTGCGGAACTCAACTGGTTTGCTGCGCTCGTCAACCATGGCAACAAGAAGGTGAATGCTCAGTTGGGTGCCGACATCGACTTCACTGAATATACCCGCCGCGACGTGATGATAGGTGGCGATGCTTTCTCGGCTAATGAGAGCGATGAGGCAAGGGCTTTCGAAGGTATTTTCGACGGAAAGGAACATACTGTCAAAATAGCATACAATGTCTCATACGATGGCGTTGCTCTTTTCAAGGTCATCTCCAACTCCCAAATCAAAAACTTGCGCGTGAGTGGTTCCATTGAGAGCACACAGCGCTTCATCGGCGGTCTCATGTTTGTCACTCGTGGCGCCTCGACTATCGAAAACGTAGTGGTGGATGTAGATATCGTTGGCTCATATCCTGGCGATGCCACTCATGGCGGCATCTGTGCCGTGGCTCATGAGAATCCTGTCTTCCGTAATTGTGCTTTCGTAGGCTCCATCAATGCTCCTTATTGTGAGGGTAGTGCAGCCATCATCGGATATGCTCATGGTGAGGCTGAGACCATCATCGAGAATTGCTATGTGGCTCCTAAAGAATTCTTGCTCACAGGCAACTCGACCGTGATTGCACGTCATGTAAGGAACATCGTAAATTGCTTCTATACAAGCAGTATCACGGATTTCTGGGCAAATGAGGCTACCATGCTTTCGACGGATGCTGTCGCATCGGGTGAACTTTGCTTCAAGATTAATGAGGGGGGAGAGACCGACGCTTGGCGACAGAACATCTCTTCGGATGCTTATCCTCTGCCTTTCGCTTCTCATGCCATGGTCTATGCCAATGGTTCTCTCAAATGTGATGGCACTCCTGGTGGCGACATCGCTTACTCCAACACACAGGGTGAGCCGCAACGTGACGAGCATCAGTATGTAGATGACATCTGCTCGGTGTGTGGCGCTCGTATCATCCGCAATGGACAGCAATTGAAGAATTTGGCTGATGCCATCAATAACGGTGACATCGACGGAAACGTGATTGTTGACTTGGCAAACGATATCGATATGGCTGGCATTCAGTTCGAGGGCATTGGAACTCGTTTCACTCAGCAAATCGACGAGGAGAGCAGTGAGGATGTAAAACGTCCTTACAAGGGTACATTCGACGGACACGGCTATCGTATAAAGAATATGCTCATCGAGTCGGAAAGTGGCAACAAGGGCCTCTTCGGCGTGGCAAGCGGGGCATACATCAAGAATGTGGTGGTCGATGCAAGTTGTGAGATATTCTCCACTGGCTATTCGGCTGGTATCGTTGGAACTTCTATCGGCCGCAACACGCTCACTATCGAGAATTGTGGAAATGAGGCTGCCGTCAACGTGGGACCGAATGGTGTCAATGGCGCTGGCATATTGGGCGTCAACGACTTGAGTGAGGCTTATGTGAGAATCTTCAACTGCTATAACACGGGCGATATCGTTGGCCAGCGTGAGTGTGGTGCCATCTCTGGATGGCTGGGCGACCATGCTGATGTCGTCAACACCTACAACTGTGGTACTGTGGCTCCCGAGGCTGTCGATGGTGACCGTACATTTGCCAGATACAATGGCTCCAACGTCTCTTTCACCAACTGCTTCGAGGTCAATGGCTCTCAGGTAACTCAGACTGACGAGACTAATGTGGGCAGCGGAAAACTCTGCTACGACATCAACGAGGGGGCAGGAAAAGTGGTGTTCTATCAAACGCTTGGTTCCGACAGGCACCCCGTGCTTGATCCTACTCATGGTATCGTGGGAATGGAGGATGGAAAATATGTCAACATTACGGATGGCATCGAAAAGATGCACACCAATTCAACTGAAGAGGTGGCCATTTACTCAATCAATGGTATGCGCCAGCAGCAGTTGTCACATGGTGTCAATATCGTCCGTCACAGCAATGGAAAGGTGACAAAGGTTTTCGTAAAGTAATAGGTTTATATGACGAGTAGAGTCGTTATGTTTCTGGGCTGCCTCACCATTGCCGCTACGGCAATGGCGCAGGCGGCCTTTGTTTCCGAAAATCAGGTGGCGGTGTTCTATCCGCCACATTATGATGCTTCACAGCATGAGCCGTCGCCCATATTCGAGCAGGAACCGAAGGCCATTTATCCTTTGCCCGTGCATTGGAGGTTGAAACCGGTTTTCTCGCTTCGCGATGGTAAGTCTGTGGCGACGATTTCGGTCGAAGACAATGTGGATTTCTATGGTACAGGAGAAGTGACTGGGCCGTTGAGAAGAAATGGGCGCACAGTGGGACTCTGGAATGTGGACACGCCTGCCTATGGGGTGGATAATGGCTCGCATCTGTACCAGAGCCATCCCTGGGTGATGGGGGTGAGGGCCGACGGGAGTGCATTCGGCATCATCGCCGACAACACTTGGCGACAATCCATCACCACGGACGACCATCAGGTGACTTTCAGCAGCGATGGCCCTGCTTTCAGGGTGGTTGTCGTGGAGAGGGAGAGTCCGAGGGCGCTTATGAAGGCTTTGGTCGAACTGACTGGTTCCATGTCGTTGCCGCCATTGTGGTCATTGGGATACCAACAGTGCCGTTTCAGTTACCAGCCTGACACTCAGGTCATGGAGATTGCCGACAAGTTGCGGGAGCATAAGATTCCTTCCGATGTGATTTGGATGGATATCGACTATATGGATGGCTATCGCATTTTCACTTTCAATCCAAAGGAGTTCGCAAAGCCAAAGCAACTCAACGACTATCTCCATGGGCGTCATTTCAAGGCTGTGTACATGATTGACCCTGGTGTCAAGGCTGAGCCCGGGTATTTTGTCGATGACCAAGGCACGGCTGGCGATTATTGGGTAAAAGACAAGGATGGAAAACCTTTCGTGGGGGATGTTTGGCCAGGACCTTGCCATTTCCCGGATTTCACACGACCTGAGGTGCGTCTATGGTGGGCTACTCTCTACAAGGATTTTATGGCGAAAGGCATAGATGGTGTGTGGAATGACATGAACGAACCGGCGGTTTTCAATCAACCGGGGAACACCATGCCTATCGACAATGTGCATCTTGGAGGTGAGGGACTCCAAAAAGGCTCCCATCTTCGATATCATAATGTCTTCGGACTGAACATGGTGAGGGCAAGTCGTCAGGGACTGCTGTTGGCAAATCCGCAGAAACGGCCTTTCATCCTCTCTCGCTCTAATTTCCTCGGCGGCCATCGCTATGCGGCTACTTGGACGGGCGATAACCTTTCTTCCGAAGACCAAATGAAACTCAGTGTGCCGATGTCGCTCACTCTCGGACTTTCCGGACAGCCTTTTAGCGGACCCGATATCGGCGGATTCTGCGAGAGCGCAACGGGCGACTTGCTCGCGCAATGGACGGCAATGGGGGTGTTCTTCCCTTTTGTGAGAAATCATAGCATTAAGGGGAGTGCACAACAGGAGCCTTGGGCGTTTACCGAAGAGGTGCTTGATGCTTGCCGTACGGCTATCAATAGGCGCTACATGCTTATGCCTTATGTCTATACGGCATTCCGTGAAGCGAGTGTCGATGGGATGCCGGTCATGCGGCCTGTCTTTATGGCAGATGCTGCCGACCTTAGCCTTAGGGCTGAGGACAAGGCTTTTCTGCTGGGGGGCGACATCATGGTCATTCCAAGGTGGGCCAATCAAGTGGCTGAGCCGGATAAGGGAACTTGGCAGCAGTTTACTTTAGAGAAGAATACCGACAAGTATCAGGCGGTGCTCAAACAAAGGCCGGGGTCGGTAGTTCCGATGGCTAATCTTGCCCAAAGCACTACCGATATGAGCACCGATTCGCTCACTTTGCTTGTTTGTCTTGACGGACAGTCAAAGGCTTCTGGGATTCTTTATGAAGACGCTGGCGATGGCTTCGACTATCGCAACGGTGATTATCTCGTCACGCGCATGGAGGCTTCGCTCCTCAAAAATCGACTCTCTGTGTCGCTCACAAGTGTCGAGGGTAAAAGGGTGGCTCCGGCACGGCACCTGCGCATTGCTTATGTCAAAGGTGGAAAAGTGCAGTATTCCGAATGGCAAAGTGGCAATGCCGTTTCGATGAAGATAAAAAGAAAATAATGTCTTAACTAAATAATTATCAACATGAATCTGAATTTTAAAACGATGCTGGTTGTGGCCATGGGATGGCTCTCTGGCATGTCTGCTTTCGCAATCGAAAAAGTGGATGGCGTCTATCAGATTGCCAATGCCGCTGATCTCGTTGCTTTTGCTGATGTTGTGAATGGTGGGGAGAATGGTGCCAATGCCGCTCTTGTCGCCGATATCGACATGACAAATGTGGCTTGGACGCCCATCGGTAATGGCGACCATCGATTTGTGGGCACCTTTGACGGACAATTCCACAAAATCGACAACCTCAAATATGAATCTCCCGAAGAACGTATCGGCATCTTCGGTGTCGTCGATGGTGGGTGTGTCATCAAAAACTTGATTGCCGGACCTGGCAACGAAATCCGTGGCACCAGCAAGGTGGGAGGAGTCATCGGCTGCTCCGACGGTAGCGGATGGGTCGTGCTTGAGAACGTAGGCCAGGAAGGTTATGTCTATGGCACGGGCAACAATGTGTGCGCCATCATTGGTGTGGTGATGAATGGAGGACCTGCTACACGCATTACGAATTGCTACAACATGGGAAATGTGAGTGGGGGTGGCGAGAGTGCCATCATCGCTGGATGGTTTGGTGGTCATGGAAGTGTCGAAGTGAGGGGCTTCTGGAACACTGGTGTCATGGAGAGCGGACAGGATGGCGGCAACTCGCTGTGGAGAAACAACAGCGGCATCACTGCCGAACGTATCTTCCATCTCTATGCAGATCAGGGTGCCACGGTGATTGAGACGGGTGACCTGGAATCTGGAAAACTGGCTTTTGGACTCAACGATAATAAGGATGCCGGATTCTGGCGCCAGAACTTGTCGGAGCCTAAGGATTTGCATCCCACTTTCTTGCCTGATCACCTGTTGGTCTATGCCAATGGAGAATTGAGTTGTGACGGTTCTGCGAAAGAAGGGTCTGCTGTCACCTACTCCAA
>CAMKSZ010000097.1 GCA_946415525.1 uncultured Prevotellaceae bacterium
CCGCAAAAATCTGATGGATGTGACAGATAATTCACGGCTTTGTGCGATTTGTCGCAAAAATCGGTTTGTGTCAGAACAAAGTGACCAAAAAAACATTGATGAAAAATGTGCGGGGGAAAAATGCATGTAACTTTGCATTGTTGAAAGAAAGGGATTATCCTTCACTCACAAACAAAATTTGGAACAGATAAGAATAACAATTAACGAACGTATGAATCAAGTAGAAAGAAAAACATTCAACAAAGAATTTTGGGTGTTCTTGTGGTCGTCCATCCTTATAGCCCTCTCGGCCTGTCTGGGCAATGTAATTGATGCCATTATCGTGGGTAACTTGATTGACGCTGACGCAGTGAGTGCCATCAATATTTCCCGCACCATGATACAGTTCATGTTCACCCTCAACATGCTGTTGGCAACAGGTGCCGGTATGTTAGTGGGCATGCAACTCGGAAAGAAAAACCTGCAGCGTGCCTCCTACATCTTCACCGTGTCGATGACTGCCTGTCTGGCGGCAGGTCTTGCCATCGCCGCCTGCGGTCTTTTCTTCCCCGATGCCTCCACCAGGTTGCTGTGCAACAGCGAGCAACTCTTCGAACCCACCAAGGCCTATCTGCGTGTGATGATGCTGGGCGCACCGGTCTATCTGTTGCTGTGGGGCATCGACACGATGGTCAGTGTCGATGGTAGTCCGAAACTGGTGTCTTTGTCCATTTTCGTCGACAATGCCGTCCACCTCGTCCTCGACATCGTATTCATCAAATACCTCGGTTGGGGAATTGCAAGTAGTTCTGTTGCCGCTGTCATTGGTCACGTGGTGGGTGTCGCCATGATGGCGTTCCATTTCTTGTCAGCCAAAAACAACTTACGACTTGTCTTCAAGGGCGACAAGGATTCCCGTATGTTCGCCACCTTGAAGGACCTCGTCTCGCAAGGCGCACCGTTCGCCATCGCTTCTATCTGTCTGACATTGTTGCTGCTCTGCTCCAACCGCATTGTGGTTTCGACAATGGGACTTGCCGGTATTTTTGCCTTCTCCATTTGTATGTATCTGTTGCAAATCTACAACCTCTTCCTTGGAGGTGTCTGTCGCACCTTGCAGACGTTCGGAGCCATTCAGGTGGGCAAGGGTGATAATGAGGCTTTCTCCCTGGTGCAGCGCAAGTCGTTCAACTTCATCACCATTGCGATGGTGCTCACCTGCCTTTTCGTGTGGATATGGCCAGAACTCGCCGTGAAAACATTCGGAGCCAATGAACCTGCCTTGATAAAAGAGGGTAGCCATGCGCTGAGCATATTCGCCATCAGTCTCATTCCTTTCTGCTACATCTACACAATCATGATTGTCTATAAACTCTACAGTTACCACCAGATAGCGCTGTTCATCTCCTTCGCCCTCTCGCTGACGGTCATCCCCGTACTGTGGCTGATGTCAATCATTTTGCCCCAATACTTGTGGTTCAGTTATCTGATAGCATACACTATCGTGACCATCGCCATATTACTACTTCACAAAAAATACCAAGTCAAATTTGAATTGAAATAATTAAAAACAAAAATAACAATATACGAAATGAAAACTTTTGCAACATTGACGAAAACACAGTTTGGCCTCTATGTAGAGTGTGTTAATCACCAGGGTGAGGCATGTTACAATCTTCCTTTTCTTTATACTTTCGACGGCAGTTTGAACGAAGAGAAACTGAAGTCGGCCATAGAGGCTGCCGTAGCCGCTCATCCGACGCTGTTTACGCGTATCGTACTGAACGAGCAGGGCGACCCTCAGCAAGTTATCGACGACAGCGAGACATTTGCGCTGACAGTGGAGAGCGTGGACGACATTGAGGCAGAAAAGGCATGCTTCGTCCAACCGTTCGATCTGTATAAAGACAGGTTGTTCCGTATCCGCCTGCTTCGCGATGCCGAGCATTACTACCTGTTGCAAGACATCCACCACATCATCAGCGATGGCACATCACTAACGGTGCTGTTGGCTGATATCGAGAAGGCTTATAATGGCGAGCCTTTGGCAGCAGAGGAAATGAGCCTTGCCAACGTGGCTGCCGCAGAGGAGAAACTGCGCCAGACGGCATCTTTTGAAGAGGACAAGCAATGGTACGCCCAGCATTTTGATTGCAGCGACACCTATTCGCCGCTGTTGCCCGACTTGGAGGAAGAGGAACTTAAGGAAGGAATAATGACCCGAAAGATGCGCATCGAGCAGGCGGAGGTGGATGCCTTCTGTAAAGAGCGTGGCATCTATAAGAGCACCTTCTTCACGGCTGTTTACAGTTTCCTGTTGGCCAAGTTCAACAACGAACAAGAAGTGCTTTTCAATACGATACATAATGGCAGGAGCGATAGCCGCGTGGCCCATACCATGGGCATGTTGGTAAAGACATTGCCAGTGTATGCGAAGTTTGATAACGAAACGTCGGTGCTTGACTTCCTGAAAGCCGGCCAGGAGCAGATGAGCGGGTGCCGTCAGCATGAGGCTTACGCCTATAGTGACGTTGTGGCAGACTTGGGTCTGCAGACCGCCACCCTCTTTGCATGGCATGGCACGCTGTTTGCACAGAACGAGTTTTGCCAAAAGCCGCTGAGCCAAATCCAATTGAACAACAACACGCGCGAATGCCCCATCTATGTGAAAGCCTATAGCAAAGAGGCATGCCTTTACATAGAGGCTGAATATAGTGCCAACGAGTATAGTGAGACTCTCATCAGCCAATTCTTGGAGAGTTATGAGGCAGTGGTGAACGGATTCCTCGCAAAGGAACTTCTCCGAGACATCGACATCGCCACTACCGCTCAGGTGGATTTGCTCGACACCTTCAACCAGAATGATGTCGATTACGACGATAGTCAGACCGTTGTCTCCCTCTTCCGTCGTCAGGTGAAGGCCACACCTCAGAACATTGCCGTAGTCTATCAAGACAAGAGATTCACCTATGCCGAGGTGGATGAAATCAGCGACCGCATCGCAGGTTACATCGCACAGAAAGGAATGGGTGCTGAGGATGTCGTCTCCGTCTTGATTCCACGTTGCGAGTGGATGCCTATTGCCTCGCTCGGCGTGATGAAGGCCGGATGCGCCTATCAACCGCTCGACCCTACCTACCCGAAGGAGCGTCTGAACTTCATGATGCAGGATGCAAATGCAAAACTGCTGATCGCCGATAAGGAATTGCGTCAATTGGTGGATGAATATCAAGGCGACGTTATCCTGACGGAGGAACTGATGGGGCTGCCGACAGTGACAGGCCTCCCGGAAGGTCCCAAGCCCGATAGCCTTTACATTATGCTTTACACCTCTGGTTCGACAGGTGTGCCCAAGGGTTGCCAGTTGATACATTCCAACTTGGTGGCTTTTATCCATTGGTATCATCGCTATTTCAACCTGCAGGAAACCGACAAGGTGACAGCCTACGCTTCGTATGGCTTCGACGCCTGCATGTTCGACATGTATCCTGCTTTGACTCGCGGTGCTTCTGTCTATATCATTCCTGAGGAATTGCGTCTGGACTTGATAGCACTGAACGACTACTTTGAGCGCGAGCAGATTACCAATGCCTTCATGACCACACAGGTGGCCTACCAGTTTGCCACCACCATCGAGAACCACTCGCTGAAGCATTTTGTGACGGGTGGCGAGAAGTTGGCCTCGCTCATTCCTCCCAAGGGCTATACGCTGCATAACGGCTATGGTCCTACGGAAACGACCATCCTCGAAACCATATATCCAGTGGAGCAGAAACTGAAGAATATCCCCATTGGAAAGGCTCTCGACAACACTCGCCTGTATATTGTCGATCCGCAGGGCCATCGCCTGCCCGTAGGTGCAGCCGGTGAGTTGTGGATTAGCGGTCCGCAGGTAAGCCGCGGTTATCTGAACCGTCCAGAAAAGATGGCGGAAGTCTATATCCAGAACCCGTTTACCACCGATGAAAAATATGCACGTGTCTATCGTACGGGCGACATCGTCCGCTATCTGCCAGACGGCAATATCTCCTTTGTCGGTCGTCGCGACGGTCAGGTGAAGATTCGTGGTTTCCGCATCGAACTGAAGGAAGTGGAGGGCGTTATTCGCGAGTTCCCAGGCATCAAGGACGCTACCGTGCAGGCCTTCGACGAGGAAGGTGGCGGTAAGTTCATTGCTGCCTATATCGTCAGCGACCAACAGATTGACATTGAGGCCCTGAACGACTTCATCCTCGATCAGAAACCGCCTTATATGGTGCCTGCCGTGACGATGCAAATCGACCGCATACCACTGAACCAAAACCAGAAGGTGAACAAGCGCGCCCTGCCGAAGCCTGAGAAGAAGGCCGCAGCAGTGGAAGAGGCCAACGTGCCCATGAACATGTTGGAGCAGGAGTTGCATGAGATGGTTGCTGGCATCGTCAACAACAAGGAATTCGGTGTCACCACAGTGCTGGGATATGCTGGCCTTACCTCTATCTCTGCCATTAAACTCGCCGTACAAGTGAACAAGCGCTATGGCATCACCCTTGATGCGAAGTCGCTGGTCAAAAACGGTACGCTGCAGAGCATTGAGAATGAAATCTGGAAGCAGATGACAAGCAGGAGCGAGGGAACTGCCGACTCCTCAAAACAACAGAAAGCCGCAACATCCACCTCCCATGTCTCGACGCTCGCCTCTGTTCCATTGAGTTATGCCCAGACTGGAGTCTATTTCGACTGCATGAAAAATCCGGAGACAACGCTCTATAACATCCCCAACAAGATTGCCTTCCCGCAGAATACTGACACCGCCGCTTTGGCAGAGGCCGTCAAGACCCTTGTGAAGAAGCATCCGCAGATGACCATTCACTTTGGAAACGGAGAAGAAGGAATTGTGCAGACCGTTGACTTGGAACAGGCTGTGGAGATACCGGTAAAGCAGATGGGCGAGGAGGAACTGGCTCAGTACAAGCACGACTTTGTAAGACCCTTCGACCTCGGCAACGGTCCGCTCTATCGTTTTGAGATTGTGACTACCGAGAAGCAGACCTATCTGTTGATGGATGTGCATCACCTGATTTTTGACGGTGGTTCTGTCGATATCTTCATGCAGCAGTTGTGCGGCATCATGAATACGGAGACTATCGAGGATGAAGACCAGAATTACGCCGACTATGTGATGGCAGAGAAGACAGCAGAGGGTGGGTCAGACTACCAGGCTGCCACGGTGTTCTTCAAGGAACGCTTGTCTGCCGCCGAGGCAGCCACTGAGGTGCGTCCCGACCTGCCCAATCCCGCCAAGGGATCCATCGGCAAAGCCATCTCCGCTCTTGACATCAAGGCAATCGAAACTTTCTGCCGCAGCAACCAAATCACACCGGCTCATCTGATTCTCTCCGCCGTCTATTACTCCCTGTCGCGCTTTGCCAATAGCGAGCAGGTATGCATCACCACCGTTTCAAACGGCCGTTCCAACCTGCGCATTCGCAATACCGTCGGTATGTTTGTCAATACCCTTGCACTGAGTGCTTCGATAGGTAAGCAGACTGTCAACGAGTTCCTGCAGGAGGTCAGCGCCAACTTCGACGAGACCCTGCGCCACGAGAACTATCCGTTCGCCCAGATTGCTGCCGACTATGGCTTGACCGCAGAGATTCAGTTTGTCTATCAGTTGGGCATCATTAGCAAGTATGTCTGCCAAGGCGCACAACTGGAGATGGAAGGCCTGGAACTCAAGGTTCCTAAGTTCCCCATCACCTTCTTCGTCCGTGAACTGAACGGTAAGGCTTGCGTATGTGTTGAATACGACAACGGCAAATATTCAGAGCGCTTGATGCAGAGTCTGGCCGACGCTGTCAAGGTGACGGTAGAGCGGATGATGGCAAAGCCCGAGGCCGCCTTGACGAGCATCAGCATCGTCAGCGACGAAGAGGCAGAGCGGATTATCAAACTCGGCACGGGCAAGGAGATTGACGTGGACTTGAGCAAGACCTTTGCCAACCTCTTTACCGAACAGGCTCAGCGTACTCCCGATGCACCCGCTGTGGTGGACAAGGACAGCCAGTTGACCTACGGTGAGATGGATCGCTACTCCAATGCTTTGGCTCATCAGTTGATTGCTTTCGGTGTGCAGCCCAACGACTTCGTTTGTGTCATGCTCGACCGCACCAAAGAGTTCCCACTCGCCGTGCTGTCTATCCATAAGGCTGCCGCCGCCTATACGCCACTGGATTTCGAATATCCCAACGAGCGATTGAGTTATATGTTGGAGAACTCCGAGTCGAAGGTGTTGATCACTTCTCACGATGTGTTGGAAGCCAAACTGGCCGAGGGGAATTTCAGCACCGCTGCCGCCAAGACCTTCTTTATCGATGACTTCATGGCTGACATTAAGAATGGCAAATTGTCGAATTGCAATCCCATAGATTTGTCGAATCCTGAAGGTCTGGCCTACATGATCTATACATCAGGTTCTACGGGCAAACCGAAGGGAGCCATGCTCCATCAGGCAGGTCTGCGCAACTTCATCGCCGTGGTGATTGACATGGAGAAACTGACAGCCAACGACCGTATCAGCGGCCACCGCTCGTTCTCGTTCGATGCACACATCGAGGATATGTACCCTGTGCTCACCCTGGGCGGTTCGTTCCACATCATGCCTACGGAAATTCGCAAAGACCTGGCTGCTATCCGTCAGTTCTTGTTCGACCACCAGTGTACAGGTGGTGGCTATTCCACGGCGATGACCAGCCTGCTGCTCAATACCTTCGACGACCTTCCCATCCGCTTTACCACGGGTGGCGGTGAGAAGATGGATGGCGTGTTTAGCGACCACATCGAGATCATCAACGTCTATGGTCCGACAGAGTGTACCGACGATACTTCCTATTACAGCATCGCCCCGGGGCGTCGCGTGGAGAACATTCCAATCGGCGAGAGTGTGGCCAACAACTGGAACTTCATCGTTGACAACGCCGGCAACCTTGTGCCACAGGGTGTGGCAGGTGAGTTGTGCTTTGCCGGCATTCAGGTAGGACGCGGTTACTGGCGTCTGCCCGAGCGCACAGCCAAGTCGTTCGTCGATTGCCCGTTTGTCAAGGAAGATCGTTGGGGCCGTCCCGTCAGGATGTACCATACGGGTGACCTCTGCCGTTGGAATGAGGATGGACAGATAGAGTACATGGGCCGTATCGACACGCAGGTGAAGTTGCGCGGTTTCCGTATCGAACTCGGCGAGATTGAGAGCAAGGCCCTGAACATCGAGGGCATCCGCCAGGCTGCTGCCGAAGTGCGCAAGGTGATGGGCAACGAGCATCTCGTGCTCTACTACACCTTGGAAAAGAATGCGACACTTAGCGACGAAGATATCCGCGCTACACTTGCCGCCTCGTCGTTGGCCGAATATATGGTGCCCGATGCCTATATGCGGATGGAGGTTATGCCGATGACACCTAACGGCAAAATCAACCGCAAGGCTTTGCCCGTCCCGGAGATGAAGCGTGCCACTGAATACGAAGCACCTAAGGGAGAGATGGAAGAACTCTTCTGCAGCATCTTCTCCGATATCCTTAAGATCAAGGAGGTGGGCGCTACAGACAATTTCTTCGAGATTGGCGGTACCAGCATTAATGCCATCAAGGTGATTGTCGAGGCCAGCAAACATGGCGTGCAGATTGTCTTCAACGACATCTTCAGCCAGAAGACACCGAGGGCGCTCGCCGCATTTGTCAACGGCAACAAGGGCGAAACGGCTGTTGCAAGCACCCAGGCTGCTGCTCCTGTTATCGACACCCCAGAGGCCGCTCATTATGCATCCCTTAACGCCCTTCTTGACAGGAACACCCTTGCTGCCTTCCGTGAGGGCAAGCGCCAGCCCATCGGCGATGTGCTGCTGACAGGAGCCACTGGCTATCTCGGCATTCACATCCTCAACGAACTGCTGACCAATTTCCACGGCAAGATTCTCTGCCCTGTTCGTGCCAAGGGCGACGACGAGGCTTTGAGCCGCATCAAGACACTGTATTTCTATTACTTCGGTCGTACGGAAGCCTTCAGCCATTTCGACGAGCGTGTCACGGCATTCGCTGCAGAAGTCACCGACCCCAGTGCCTATGACCATATGAATGAGACATTGACTGTCGTCAACTGTGTCGCCAACGTGAAGCACTTCTCTGCCGGCAACGACATCGAGATGGTGAACATTGAGTCTGTGCGTCACCTGATTGTCTTCTGCCTGCGCACGGGGTCGCGCCTGATCCACATCTCCACCAACAGCATCTCTGGCGCCAGCATTGACAACGTGCCCGGTCCGGAGGTCAAACTGACGGAACAGAGTTTCTACATCGGACAGAATGTCGATGCCAACAAGTATATCTATTCGAAGTTCAAGGCCGAGGAACTGGTACTCGAAGCCATCGCTCACCACGGCCTGAATGCCAAGATCATGCGTGTGGGCAACCTGTCGGCTCGCCAAAAGGACGGTGAGTTCCAGATTAACTTCAACACCAACAACTTCCTCGCCATGTTGCGCGCCTATGTGGTGATTGGCATGGTTCCTTATGAGGCTCTCGACCAGCGTTTCGAATTCTCGCCCATCGACGAGGTGGCAAGTGCCATCATGCAACTCTCGCAGACGCCAAAGGAATGCATCGTGTTCCATCCCTGCAACACGCACCGCCAGTTCCTCAGCGACATCCTTACGGGCTTTGCCGAGGCAGGCATCACGCTCAAGCGCGTGGAGACAGAGGAGTTCCAGCAGGCTTTGGAGAAAATGATGGAGAACCCCGACCTGGTCACCTTGTTGCGCCCGCTGATGGCCTACAACATGGGTGGCGGCCATAAGACGCGCTGGATAGAATCGACCAACGACTACACCACGCAGGTACTCTACCGATTCGGTTTCCAATGGCCTACCACTGCTGCCGATTACGTGCACCGCTTTGTGGATACCATCGTAGGCTTCGACTATTTCAATGTGTAATGGATAATGACCTGAAAAATGCTGAACGCTCTTAATGATACTTTAGGTTATATCTTGATGGCGGCATTGGCCATCTGTGGAATATGGTTTACTATTCATACGAAAGGTGTTCAGTTTCGAATGATAGGGGAGATGTTTCGGCTGCTGGCGGACAAGCCAGATGCCAAAGCCGGTGGCAGATCCATCTCCTCCTTCCAGGCCTTTGCCGTGTCGGTGGCAACGCGTGTCGGAACAGGCAACCTTGCCGGAGTGGCCACGGCTATCGCAATAGGTGGACCGGGAGCGGTGTTCTGGATGTGGGTGATGGCTTTGTTGGGCGCAGCGACGGCCTTTGTGGAAGCCACTCTCGGCCAACTGTACAAACGGCGAAACGGCGACACCTTCATCGGTGGACCGGCGTATTATATTACCCACGGGTTGCATCACAAACAGATGGCTTATCTTTTCGCCATCCTCATCACCCTCACGTTTGGCCTTAGTTACAACTCTATTCAGAGCAACACCATCTGTGGTGCCATGAACCATGCTTTTGGTTGGAATCCTATCATTGTGGGAGGCGTCCTCGCTGCCATTTCGCTATTCATTGTCTTTGGCGGCATCCATCGCATCGCTAAACTCAGTACGGTGCTGGTGCCCATCATGGCGGTGGGGTATTTTGTGCTGGTCATCGTCATCATGGTGATGAACTACCAACTCATCCCCCATGTATTCAAGGTAATCTTAGCCAATGCGTTTGATATACGACCGGCAATGGGCGGCACTTTCGGGGCGGCCATCATCTACGGTGCCAAGCGCGGCCTGTTCAGCAACGAGGCCGGTGCCGGCAGCGCACCCAATGTGGCGGCGACGGCTGATGTGTCGCACCCCGTCAAACAGGGCCTAATTCAATCGTTGGGCGTTTTCACGGATACCCTCCTCGTCTGCTCGTGTACCGCATTCATCATTCTAATCAGCGGCTTGTACGACAGCACTTCCGCCAACGGCATCGAACTTGTTCAGGTGGCGCTTGATAGCGAAATAGGTGCATTAGGACCCTATTTCATTGCTGTCGCCATCCTGCTCTTTGCCTTCTCTTCGATTGTGGGCAATTATTATTACGGCGAAGTGAACGTCCGTTTCATGACGAAAAGCAAAACCGCCATGACCGTCTATCGTATCTGTTCGGCTGGCGTGATGGTGATTTTCGGTGCCATTGCCTCACTCGATAGCGTATGGACTCTCGGAGATATCTGCACGGCCTTGCTGGCGTTTGTGAATCTGTTTGCCATCATTGCACTGGGAAAATATGCGTTCCGACTGCTCAATGACTACCGCCAACAGAAAAAGCAAGGTGTCAAAGTTCCCTCTTTCAGACGCAGTCAACTGCCTGAGGTTGCCGACGACTTGGATTGCTGGGATTAAGATGCCATAAAAACAATTGGTGAGATAAGAGGCCTGTCATAGGCCTCTTTTTTGTTACATTTCACATTTCATTTGTGATTTTCGGAAAATTTAACAAGATGAACGATTTTTTTATTTATCTTTGCAAAATAAAGCCTTAAATCGGCACGACATCGTGGGAAATCAATACTGCTACTGACTCTTATCAGACCAAACTGCGACCTTGGGAATAGAAAAGGGAGTTTAGGACGCCACCAATTATAAAAAATAATGGTGTGGACTGACGTTTCATCTGTTCTTTGGTTGTCGCAGACCAGGTCTGAAAGTGAAACCTCTCGTCCACACCTTTTGCGTTTAGGGCGGCATGCTTTTAACAGGTGCAAAGGTAATACTTAAGTGGGGAGAGCCGTTAGCAAATTTCGTTCGTTCACTCGCAAATTTGTTGCATCGCAACATAAGTGTAAGCAGAAGAACGATTAATGATAGTCCCGAGACCTTTTGCCTTGTAACTTTGCATTAAATCTGAAACATAGTACTAACCAAAACGCAAAAAAATGAAACAACAGAAAATTGCGATTAAAAACAGGCCAAGCAAGAGGGACGGCTGCAGGCCCTCCTCGTGCAATTGGTGTGAGAAAATCCTCCTCAGTTTGATGTTCATTTTTGTAAGTACAATAATGTACGCGCAAAAGGAAATCAGCGGAACTGTGATTGACGAGACTGGCGAAGGCGTCATTGGCGCCACCGTGATGGAAAAAGGAACTTCCAACGGCGCCGTGACCGACCTTGACGGCAACTTTAAGTTGAGTGTGGCAGAAGGCGCAACCATCGTCGTCACCTACATCGGCTACGACCC
>CAMKSZ010000098.1 GCA_946415525.1 uncultured Prevotellaceae bacterium
GAATGTAAAACTTGAAAGAACAATAAAAAGAATCGTTATTATGAACAAGACAGGTATGTTATTCATCATTGGGTCTATGGCGTTGTTGATATCTTGCAACGGGCTATCCACCGTCAATTCGAAAGACATCAATCCCCGTGACACGGTGAACGTCCCCAAGAATTTGACTGGCGAGGACAGCATTGCCTATATCGAGAACACCATTCTGCAAAGTCCCATCTCAGCCGAAGACTTGTTAGGACTTGCCGAGGTGCATTATGTTGAGAACGCAATTGACAATTACAACAATTTCGACAAGGCACAGTCAAATCCAGATGATGCCAACGATTATATCGCCAACCATCGAGATTCAGCCGCCATGCGCCTTGCCAACCGTTTCATGAGGATGGCCGAAGTAGTCAACACGAACGGGAAGGCCAACGACAAACTGCAGTGGGCATTGGCCGTCAATGCCGCCTTGGACACCTTCAGGATGGCGGTGCCATCAGTTCCAGCCAACTCCGTGCTTGATGAAATTGGAGGTGTGGTGGACAAGTTCTCCTCGCAGACGCAAAGAGAGATGAACTACGAAAGTTATGTCTTTGCGATGGTCGAGTACTACCGCACCATCGAAGCCTACAGGAAATGGCTATTGGAAGTGCCCTCCAACCTGAAATCACTCATGCAGGAAGAATATGAGGCATGGCATGACCTCCACGACGCCCGGTTCACATTGTGGAGAGATGTCTCCTACAAACAAGAATGGTACAGTATGAAACCGATAGAGATAAATGGATACCATGCGAACCTGTTGGAAAACCGCCGTGCCGAACTTGACGTGGAGCGAGGGATTGTAATAGATGGAAAGCCCTATCGCCAGAAAGGAAAGACCGTGACAACAGGTCAATGGGAAGCATGGATTGCCAAGAGTTCTGTTCCCGAAGACATAGATTTACTCCATGAAATGAAGTGGGAAGATTACATTCCCGGCGACAGCATCGTGGAAGAGTGTGTGAAGAACCTCAAATCCACCTTTGCACGATGGTTGGCCGCCCGTCAAGCGATAGCAGCCGCCTTGCCTGAAGCACAAGGCAAATCCTACGACAACATCACCGCCGACATACATTCTCGGATGATTGGCAAACTTGCCGACATCATTCGTTATGAAAGCGATTATTAAACTCAAGTTGAGTGGAGGGGCGAGAGAGTTTATATTAGCAAAATCAATTATAATTAGATTATGACAATCATACATGCCAACGACCCAACGACACAATTCCTCTCGGTGCTCTACGACCAGCGGAACGACATAAAAGCGCACATCACGGAGAAAAACACCAACATGGAAGTCATCCGCGCCATCCGTGGCGACGACACCATCATGATGCTCGGGCACGGCAGCGGGGCAGGCTTGTGTTCCATCCTCAAGGAAGACCGCGATTTCGAGCGCTTGATAGTCAACGGCAGTCATGTGCAGTTCCTCCGCGACAAGACCTGCATCGGCATCTGGTGCAAAGCCAACGAGTTTGCAGGTCATCATAAACTGCACGGGCTCTTCTCGGGGATGATTATCTCCGAACTATACGAGGCCTCCGAAGAGCATGTCACCACCACTAAGGAGGAGTTAGACCGCGAGATGGACAAGTTTGCCTCCCGCCTGCGCGACTGCCTCGGTCAATATGCCCTCAAGGACATACCCGCGAGGATGAAGGAACTGGATGACGTGAAATCCGAACTGACACGATTCAATTACAACAACCTATACTTTTTTGAATAAGACACTGCTTCAAAGAGATAGGATAATTGTGAAAAATGGAACAGCAATACATCACTCCCCTCTTGGAAGCCTACAAACGAGGCTATGAGATAAGATACAAGGGCATCGACGGCGCCCCCGAGCGCAAAGACCATTACTTCAAGGCAAAGGAAGACTTGCCAAGGGTGCGGGCGGTGTTAGGATTCCTGCAAGGCATCATCCCCGCCGGACAATGCCAGTCGCTCCTCGACGTGGGCAGCGGAAGAGGAGCGTTCCTCTTCCCGCTGCTCAGGGACTTCCCCACCTTAGAGGTGACGAGCATCGACATCCTCCCCCACCGCATCGAACTGCTCGAATGCCTTCGTAGTGGCGGCATCAGCCATCTCCACCCCGTCATGGGCGACATCTGCACATGGGACGCCCCCGACAAATCGTATGACGCAGTGACCATGCTGGAGGTGATGGAGCACATCCCTGACACGGAAGCCGTGGTGCGCAACGTCGTCCGCCTCGCCCACCACTACATCGTCGTGTCGGTGCCGTCGAAGCCCGACGACAACCCAGAACATATCCACCTCTTCTCCAACGAAGACCTGAAATCCCTCTTCTTGGAACAAGGTTGTCAAAAAGTGAAATTCATGTCGGTGACCAACCACCGCATCATGGTAGCACAACTATAAGAATACATTACGATGAAACTCGAAGACATCATCATCAAATACCCCCGCACGCCACACATCCAGGGTTCACGCCTACAACCCGGCGACGAAGACCTGCGCCAGCGGCCCTTTGCCGACATCGCCGGCAAGCATGTCGTCTTAGAAGAGAAAATCGACGGAGCCAACACCGCCATATCGTTCACCAGCGACGGAGAGTTGCGCCTGCAGAGCCGAGGACATTTCCTCACCGGCGGCTATCGCGAGCGGCACTACAACCTATTGAAGCAATGGGGAGCCGTCCACAAAGACCGGCTTCATGCCATTCTCGGCTACCGCTATGTCATGTACGGCGAGTGGATGTACGCCAAGCACACCATCTACTACGACCTCCTGCCCCACTACTTTATGGAATTCGACGTGCTCGACCGCGAAACAGGCAAGTTTCTCGACACCCCGTCGCGTCATGAGTTGCTCCAAACGCTACCCATCTGTTCCGTGCCCGTGCTGTCGTCAGGCACATTCAGAAACATGGATGAAATCCTCTCCTTTTTAGGCGACTCCCACTACATTACCGAGAACCACATAGAACATCTGCGAGAAGATGCCCAACGACTGGGACTCGATGCCGACAGGGTATGCCGTGAGACAGACAGCACCCGCACGATGGAAGGCATCTACATCAAGGTAGAAGAGAATGGCGAGGTGGTGGACCGAATGAAATATGTGCGAGCCACCTTCCTACAGACAGTGGAAGAGTCGCAGTCGCATTGGCTCGACCGCCCCATCGTCCCCAACAGAATCACGAAAGCCGTCAACGAACTTTTCCTGTAGATGACAGACCTTGCCCACATAGCAGCCAAAGCCATCGACCATTTCGGAGAAGCGATGCGCCACACCATGCAGTCAACCCGATGGCATGGCGAGGGCGACGTATATACCCACACAATGATGACGTGCGAGGCACTGAAAGCCCTACCCGAATACCAGGCACTCGACCAGCAACGGCAGCAAGTAATGCTTGTTGCCACCCTACTCCACGACATCGGGAAGACCGTCACCACCAAGCAGGTAGGCGATGAATGGGAAGCCCCCCACCATGCGCCGACAGGCAGCAGGATGGCACGGGAATGGTTGTGGAAGGAATGCGGCCTGTGTGGTGAAAAGGAACAGGCACAGTTACGCGAAGCCATCTGCCTACTCATACGCCACCACTCCTTCCCACCCCATGCCATCGACCACTACGACGCCCGCTTGAGGTTGCACCGCATGGCCTCCAACAGTCTTTTGGCACCCTATTTCTCCATCAGGATGCTCTGTCTGCTCTGCAAGGCCGACATGCTCGGGCGGGAATGCGACGACCAACAGCAGATGCTCGACCAGATAGCACTATGCGAGGAACTCGCCCAAGAAGAAGATTGCCAAGACGGATGCTTCGCCTTTCCCACCCTCCATACACAGCGCGCCTTCCTTTCCGGACGCAACGTATGGAAACACCAGGACCTCTACGACGACACATGGGGCGAGGTGACCATGCTGAGCGGACTGCCCGGAACAGGCAAGGACACATGGATAAGCAACAACCTCCCCGACCAACCCGTCGTCTCCCTCGACGACATCCGCCACTCTCTCAAAATCTCCCCCACCGACAACCAAGGCACCGTAGCCAACATCGCCCGCGAGCAAGCCAAGGAATACCTACGCCAACACCAATCCTTCGTATGGAACGCCACCAACATCACGGCGCAGTTACGCGAGTCGCTCGTCTCCCTCTTCGAGACCTACCATGCCCATGTGCGCATCGTCTATCTCGAAACCCCATGGGACACGCTGACAGAACGGAACCGGAACCGTGAAGAAATGGTCCCCCTCCACGTCATGGACGAGATGCTTGCCAAACTGACGCCCCCCGAAGCACACGAGGCAAGGAAAGTCGAGTGGCTATTCGTGTGACACAAAATAAAAGAACAATAAACCAACCCCCATCATTCATAACGACATGGAAAAACAAACTTTTGACCAATGGGTGAAAGACCATCAGCGAGAAGTAAACGAAATCCGCCAGGCAGCCCATGATTTGCATGCAAGTGTCAACCAGACGTACGACGGCGACAAGCCCTACGGCCTCCATCTTGACATGGTCGCCGCCACCGTCTATGAATACGGCTATATGGTCTGCGATGACGAGAGCGACCTATTGCCATTGCTGTTCGGCGCCTACTTCCACGACAGCATCGAGGATGCACGGTTGACCTACAACGACGTGACAGCATATGCCCGACGGTGGATGGACGAGCGACAAGCCCTGACGGCTGCGGAAATCGTCTATGCGCTGACCAACGACAAGGGACGCACACGGGCCGAACGAGCCGGAGAACGCTATTACCAAGGCATCAGGGAAACGCCCTACGCCCCCTTTGTGAAACTCGCCGACCGGCGTGCCAACATCACCTACTCCTGCAAAGGACAAGGCGAGGCCAATGCCCACATGAGAGAAGTGTACAAAAACGAACTGCCCCATTTCCTGGATGCCATCAACGCACCCAGCAGCGACATCCGTTTCTCGTTGCCAGACGTTGTCATCAAGGAGATTATGAGCGTTATAGAAACCCCACAGCAATAGATTTGAACCATGCCCATCAACAGAAACACCTTGGTGCGGTACAAGACCATCGACCGCATGCTCCGAAAGGGGCGCAGGGCCACGCTTCAGGAACTGATAGACGCCTGCAGTGACGCCCTCTATGAAGCCAACGGATACGGCGATGTTAGCCGCCGCACCATCCAGCACGACATCCAAGAGATGCGCAACTCAAGCGAACTCGGGTACTACGCCCCCATCACGGTAGTTGACCGCAAATACTACCGATATGACGACTATAACTACAGCATCACCGACGTGCCCCTCTCGGAGACCGACATGCGCCAACTGACCGAAGCCGTGGGCCTGCTCAAGCAGATGAGTTCTTTTAGGGGATTCGACGACGTGGAAGACGTGGTGAACCGCCTGGAAGACCACTTGTCCTCGATGCGCTACAAGGTGGAGCCAGTCATCCTGTTGGAGGGCAACGAACGTCTGCGCGGTCTGGAGCACATCACGCCCCTGCACGACGCCATCGTCGATAAGAATCCATTGAGCATCACCTATCAGTCATTTCACTGGCCGGAGCCCCAGACATTCTGTTTTTCCCCTTATATATTGAAGGAATTCCGTAACCGCTGGTTTGTCTTCGGCAGGAGGCACGACTCACCAGAACCCATTTTATTGAACTTAGCCCTCGACCGCATCGAAACCGTCTCCCCCGCCCCCAAAAAGGAACGCTATGTCAAGGACAAGACCTTCCATCCACAGCAATATTTCAACGACATCATCGGTGTGTCACGGTGGCCCGACGACAAGGTGGAGCATGTCGTGTTCAGGGTGGATGCCTCCCAAGTGCCCTACGTCACCACCAAGCCACTTCACCACAGCCAGCAAGAAATCAGTCGAGAAGACGACAGCAGCGTACTGTTCAGCATCGATGTCATCCACAACTACGAACTGGAGCGCGACATCTTAGGATTCGGAGAGGGCATCACCGTCATCTCCCCCGAATCATTAGCCAGCAAAATACAGGAAAGGCTCCAAAAGATGCAAGACAATTATGAAAGGAGATAGGAGATGGAGATAATTCGATATATCGAGATATCGAGATATCGAAATATCGAGATATCGACACGGGGCGCACACAAGGCTGGCAATGATAGAGGAAATAGAGGCTATAGATGCTATAGATGCTATAGAGGGGATAGAGGGGATGGAGGAGATAGGGAGGGGCGAGGGGCTATATCTTGCGAAGCACCAACCATGGGATGACGCCTTTCCATTTTTTGTGGGGGTAGTTGTTGATGTCGCCGATGTCGTGGCGCTTGCCGCCAGATGAGCGGTAGTAGCAGTAGTCGGTGCCACCAGTGATATAGATGGCATCGACAAAGCCATACTCACGGAGGGCATCGGCAAAGTCCCAAAGAGTCTCTTTGTTGCGTGTTGAGATGAAATAAAGCCTTTCTTTTCCACCTTTTCGCATGCGGCCGATGGCTTTGCGCTCCACCTTCCCATGAAGGGGAAAACTGGAGGGGATGACCCCATCGCTCACCAATACGATTTGCCGGAAAAATGAGCCTCCGTTCTCCATGACATAGTCTTTTACTTTCTCGCTGCGCGAGACACCGATGACCATACGGTCGCCCACCATTGCCATATAGCCAAGGCGGTTGCGGTCACGCTGTCTCTCCTCGCCATTGACGACGAGCGACCCCAAATAGGTAGAGTCTTCCTTATGGTCGGCAGAGCGGCAATAAAGATAAACGTTGGCATCGGTTGTGTCAGGTTCTTCAAACTCTATATTGGCATGCAGCCCATATATGGCGTAGAAGTCGAGATCTACCCCCAATACGCTGTCGGTAGTATGCACCACACGCGCCTTTTCCTCTTCAGGAGGCATTTGCAGTTTGGCGACATTCTCACTCGGTTGGGTGGAAACAGGCACGCCAATATTCACATAATAGTTCCAAGCCTCGTATGCCCACAAAGTCAGAGCCACAAGCAGCACGACGGCAATGGCTTTCAAAAGTCTGCGCAACCACTTTTTCCGTCTGAGAAGAGCAATTCCGCCCTCGGGCACTTCAGGCGTTTCCATCCCCTCGTCATCACGCTCAATGATGAACTCAGGAACTTCAGGTTCTCTGTCTTTATATATGTTTTTATCGTCGTAACCCATTTTATTCCCCTCCTCTCATTCTTTCCAACTGTTCTTTCAGGCTTTTCAAGGCGTCGCGTGTCACGCTAACCGTATAGATGTCCTTGTTCGGAGCACTTCCCTCATCCCTCCCCGGCCGCCAAGCATGGGGATTGTCGGTTCGCGGCGGTCGGACGATATGCTTGCCGCTGAAAGTGATTGTCTGTTCGACAAGGTCGATCACATGCACGTATTGCCTATTGACAATGAGGCTTCTACCCACACGGATGAACATATCTGAATTTTGCAGCAATTTGAAATTCTCCTCGAAATGATGCAGTTGGAACGTCAACTTGCGACTTTGTCCATTGATGAGGATAAGGTCGCAGTAGTTGCCGTCAGCCTTCACATAGACAATCTCATCCACAGCCACACGCATCAGCATTGTCGATGTCTTGATTTTAAACCATTCCATGTCTCTTCTTGTATTCTTTCACGCGGCATCATTCGCTACGCATTGACAAAGATAGTGAAAAACGAAAACAACACAAAATAAATCCATGTTTTTTATTTTGCATTGTTTAGACGCTTCCTATCTTCCGCCCGCGGAACAGCATGGTGAAAGTCGAGAAATCGACAAACACCCGACAAGCGAGCCCTCAGGCAACGAGGAGGAGACTCTTAAAATCCCCCTCCTCTTTCATCATCTTTATCATCTTCCTCAACACCCTATTTTTCTTACTCTTCACACTATCCCCATTTTTAAACCCTATCCTTTTCGCAATCTCCTCCATCCTACATCCTTCCAAATAAAAACTCTCCAAAATCATTCTCTCCACATCCTTCAACCTCTTCCACACCTTTTCCAATTTTCTAAACTTCTCCTCATCACTTTCATTCTCACTCAACACCTCAAACATCTCTTCCCAACCATTCTCATCTTCATCAACTCCATCACCTCTATTTTCCATCAACCAATCCAAACTCAACACATCTTCTCTCACCTTCCTCAAATAATGCATCCCAATATTCCTACAAACTTTTACCAAATACCCCACCAAACATTCCTCTCTCAACTCAAAATCCTTATCCTTCATCTTCTCCCACAACACCAAACAACCATCATTATAAATTTCCTCCAAATCCTCATATCTCAAACCACCAAACATCATACTCAACCTCAATATCACATTATTTCTCTCACCCTCTACCAATCTATTAAAATAACAATTCCTCACACGGAAAAGACCATTAATCTTTTCCTCCAAGGACAAGCCCACCAAACCCTCTTGAGACAAAATCATCATCTCATTCTTCTCATTCACCTTAATTACCACCTTCCTCATTTTCATAGTTTTTAATTTTGTTTTATGCAAAGATAATACCATATGACAAAAATGGTACACTTTTGTCATACTATTGTATGAAAACCCGCCTTTCATGTATGAAAAATATGACAAAATGAGATGAGAAGGCGACCGTCAGAGATTCATTGGAGAGCGTTCGAAGATGGAGCGCCCATAGTCCTTCATTTCATTGGCAATTTTGAGTGCCGACTTGGCTTTTGATGCCGACGATGCAGGCAAGGCCTTGAGCAATTTGCCCTTGGAGAAATAGAAACGATGGTCCACGAAATCCCCCTTATCGGGATCTATGTCGTGGAAATAGCAGAAGATGGGTTCCCTGGTTTTTGGATCGTAGAGATATTCACGGTATTGCTGCCACGGTCCCCGTTCGAAGTTCTCGCGTATCATCACTACCTGTTGAGTGTTGAACAGTTCGTCATCATATTCTTCGGCATCGTAGAGATAAGTATAGACCTCCGTTTTTCCCTTGATATAACCAACGGCGCTGTAAGTGGCCACATGGTCGATGACGGCAGTACCGATGGGGTTGTCTATGCTGTACCCCATCTTCACTTGTTCTTGAACTCGGTTGTAGAAATCACGAATCTTCTGGATTTGCGAGTCCACACCTTGTGCGCTTGCCATGAATGCCGCACACAAAAGCAATATGCACCATGCTGTTCTTTTCATATTCCATGTATTTTGTGTGTAGTAAAGAAGACCATTGGCATCCGGCCTTTCATCATATCCCTTCCAAGTCACTCGATAACCGAAGCCCTCATCTCAATGTCATCGACAGGTCGGTCACCACGTCCAGTGGCGGTGCCTTGGATCATCTCCACGACATCAAGGCCTTCCTCCACCTCCCCAAACACGGTGTATTGCCCGTCAAGATGAGGAGTGCCGCCGACGGTGGAGTAAACCTGTATTTGCTCATCCGAAAGGCCGACACTGCCGACACACTTCTCCGCTTCCGCCACCAGTCTATCCTGCAACTCCTGGAGTCCGGCACGGTTGCGCTCCTTTCGCATCTGCATAATTTCCGAGCGGTGCTCGGCTGCAAGGGCGTTGAAAGCATCCTGGACACGCTGCATCCTCAGTTGCTTGGAGAACTGACGCAGTTGTCCCTCGCTATAAACCTGTCCCCAGACGATATAGAACTGTGAACCGCTGCTTCTACGTTCAGGATTCACCTGGTCACCCTGTCTGGCAGCCGCCAAGGCGCCACGCTTGTGGAACAGCGAGTCCTTGATTTCCGCCTCAATGGTGTACCCAGGTCCCCCCATGCCCAGCATTTTACCGGCAGGAGCACCTTTGGAGTCAGGGTCGCCGCCCTGCACCATGAAGTCCTTGATAACCCTGTGGAACAGCGTACCGTCATAATAGCCCTCCTTCACCAGTTTCACGAAATTGTCACGATGAAGAGGAGTCTCGTCAAACAGGCGAACAACGATGTCGCCCAACATAGTCTGTATTCTTACTTTCATAAACATAGCATTTTACAAGGTGCAAATATAAGCAAAAAGAGTGAAAACACGATGAAATAGGCAAACCTTTTGGACGCAAGAGACTCAGAACCCCTTTTCTGTGAGGGTTATGCTCTTGACCGATTCTCCCAAGGAAGTGTCAGCCTCACGGGGGAAGTAGATGGGCATATCCTTTTGTATGGGCAAGATGCGCAACTCGAGTTGGGCACAGTCAGCAGGAAGTCGCCAAAGCCCCATGAGGAAGGGACGTCCATTGTAGAAGTTGTCGGCTATCAACCGTCCGTTGGCATATAGACGGGCACAATCGCCTTGGTAGTTGATCGTGAGCAGTCCGCTGCGTTCTTTGGGCAGGTCTATGGTATAGACGGCTGCAGCCTCGAAGTCCTCATCCGTCGGTTCCTCGGCCACCTTGTTTACGCCAATGGTGATGGTGCGTGGCGTGCCAGCCTCCTGTCGTTTTTGGTAATTGACAATTGTGGGGGCTCCAGCCGGCGTTTCCTTGGGCAAGAAGAGTCTCTCGGCATGTTCCGAGGTGAGCAAGAAGATGTTACCGACGACCGGACGCTCCGTGCCCCGTGGTTTCAGGTTGCGTAGCGTCTTTCCATTCTGTAATGCAATCGTGGTGGGAATACCCTTGACCTGCTCGAGGTAGATCTTGCCATCGCGCTTCGCTATCAGTTGTGCCGTTGCATAACGGATACCATCAATATTGATAGGGAGAATGCACATGGTGCCAGCAGGGACCGTCAGCTTCGGCAGTCTCACACCACAAGCCTCCAACTGCACATTACGTTTCTCAGTAAGGTTTTGCAGGCGTTCATAGTTGTTGATGAAGATAAAGCCACTGTTGTTCTTTGAGCGGTATGACCAGCGCAGGAACGAATCATCACCTTTAGGGATGTCCTGCTGACAGGGGAAGGTAGCCTCCATTGGTGCCAGTATTTCACCCCAATCCTGCATAAACAGATGCAGTTTCCTCAACATATAATAATGTGGGTTTTTCTGGCCGAACTCTCCAAGCGGAGCCTGGAAGTCATAGGTT